>JAVCCH010000071.1 GCA_030765535.1 Candidatus Tenebribacter davisii | reverse complement strand
CCCCATTAGAACCTGCGGTACAACCCCTCTGCGCAGCCATTGTTCTAATACGCCATTGTGCACCATTAAGTGCAGTATGATGAGTGTTCATAATTACACCACACATTCTATCGGTGTTATTATCAAGATTAATACTCAACTGATCTGTAACAACTAAATCCAGCGAACTACTATGAATTGATAGTGACTCATCTAAATCGAACGTATGTTGATTTGGCAGGATAGTAAGGGTGTCAATAAGTTCTTCTACCTCAATTATCACTTCAATAGGGTCTTCTATCTGATCTTCAATGCCGTTTACTAAAAAAGCGTAAATTGAACCATCAAAATATTCAATAGATGGATTCTGAGTATAAATTGATGCATATTGGTATAAATCTAATGACAGTGATGTAAATGTACTATCCAAATTATTTTCAAATATAATAAATATTATTGGAGACAAACTAACAGGATTTTCGGTTACTGTATGAATTGTGATTGATGGTGAATTGTAAAAGAGATCTTTATTCGCTGTCTCTTGCAGGTTGATTGTGTTATTTATGTTAAACTCAAATTCACCTAAATCATGATACAAGGTGTCTACAAGCTGACGTAATTCTATATTAATATCGAATGGATCTTCGGAGTTTTCTGTAAGTGATTTATCACATCCTAAATAAATCAAAACAGAAACTAATACTAATAATACTTTTAATTCTTTCATTTTTCTTCTCCTTTTTTTATAATTCTTATTCGCCTAACATATGTACGCTGCGCCAATTAAAAATGTATACATAATTAACCTATAGTTATAATCAAAATGTATATAATAACTTTTTTCTTGTGGTTATTGTATACATCTCAATTTCCTAAATGATTTTATGTTTTCTCAAATTTTAATAATAAAAAAAATTAAATAAAACTAACCCGAAATTTATGAAACATAACTAAAGTGTCAAATAGATTGTTATTATTTAAAGTGGACAAATATTCTTACATTCTTGAATTTGCAAACAATTATTATAATTGGAATTAGAAATGAAATTGGGAATTATTGAGAAGAGAACATTCTGGCTTTTGATGCTGGCATCTTTCTTCAACGGCTTTGTGAATGGTATCTTCAACATTCAGGATGTTGTTGCTAAAAAGGCGTTGTTAGCTTTAGACTGGCAGATCACGATACTGGTGATGTTATGGCCGTTATCCAACTTGTTCTCGATCTGGTGGGGACAGGCACTTAAGCATTCTAAGAGTCTTTCAAAATTTTTTATTCTCACAGCGTTTATCGGCAGACTTGTCCTGCTTTTTATGTTATGGACGCATAGTTATTATTCATACCTGATTATAATGATCTTTGTTTTTTCTTTCAATTCACTTCTCAGTCCAGCCCAAAATGCAATCTATCAGAATAATATTTCTGTAAAGAACAGGGGAAGTTTATTTGGATATACGGCAAGTCTGCTTACCTTAATTGCGATCATATTCAGTTATTCTGCCGGCAAGTTGATGGATATAAATGAGGACTGGTTCCGTTATATATTTTCTTTTGCCGGATTAATGGGATGTATAAGTTCGCTGCTGATGGCAATGATAAAAATTGAGCATAGGAAATATAATGCAGCCAAGATAAAAATAAGGAAGTTAATTGTAACACCAATAAAAAGTACCATATCCATTCTAAAGAAGAACAAGGATTTTGCGATCTTCCAAAGGAATTATTTTATTTATGGTATTGGCTTTATGATATTACTGCCGTCAATTCCCAAATTCCTGGTAGAGTATCTTAATATGGATTATTCCCAGACCTTTATTGCCAAGGGAGTAATTTCACAACTGGGTATATTGTTTCTTGCCCCGATTGCAGGTAAAATTCATGATAAGAAGAATCCGGCGTTCTTTACATTTATAGCTTTTTTCATTCTAGGGTGGTTTCCGTTGATCTTACTGATCTCGAATTATTTGATAGGATCCGGAATAGAGAATTATGTTGTTTATTTCGGTTATCTCATTTACGGTATTGGTATGTCCGGCATTGTGATCTCCTGGAACATAAGTTCGATCTGTTTTGCCGGTGATGATGATGTCTCTATGTATCAAAGCGTGCATGTAACTCTTACAGGTTTAAGGGCGTTAATAGTACCTTTCCTGGGATATCTCCTCTTAAAATATTATGGTGTAAAAATTGTTTTTATTATTTCAGTAAGTATGTTCTGGTTAGCTTCGATATTAAGTTTTAAAAATTATTTGCGAATGTCAAAATCAGATTTCAGTTATAGAAATCAATTTGACAGAATACTGAATTATTTTTTTAGGATCACACCCAGGGGATAATTCAGGGAGGAGAATTGAAAAAAATATTCATCTTAATTTCTTTATTTGTTTTTAGCTTAATTCAGGCTGATATTACAGTAGATTATAATTCTTCTATGGCTCCGGAAATTATTACGACCACTGAGATCGACAGTATTGAATATTTCAATGTATTTGAATTGAATAAAGCTTTTAAAGCCGCTATCTCTGATGATCTTCTGGATCAAAGATTGAATATTAATATCTATGGCGAACAGTTAATTTTTTTAATTGATTCATCATATCTGCAATATAGATCAGATTACTATAATATGACCCATGAAATAATTCAGCAGGATGGGAAATATTATCTGCCGGCCAGGTTCCTAACCGTTATTCTACCGAGAATATTTGATAACAGGATGTCATGGAAGGCTGGGAAACTTGTTGCTACTGCTCCAATGGATAATTCTATTAAAAGGATCGTATTGGATCCCGGGCATGGCGGCAAAGATCCGGGTGCTATAGGATATTCCAGGAAGCATTTAGAAAAGGAAGTTGTTCTTGAACTGGCCTTAAAATTAAAGAAAAAATTAGAGCAGCAACTCGATGTTATAGTACTTTTATCACGTGATAAGGATGAATTTGTGTCTCTACAGCAGAGGACCAAAATGGCTAATGAAAACAATGCCGATCTTTTTATCTCAATTCATTGTAATGCGCATCGGAATTCTAAAGTTAATGGAATAGAAGTTTATTATCTTTCCACCGCTAAAACTGATGAAGCCAGGGCAGTAGAGGCTATGGAGAATCAGGTTGTGTATGAATATGAAGGCGGGAAGGAAGCTGTAAAAAAATATGATAATCTTGCCTTTATTTTAGCTGACATGGCACAAAATGAGCATTTGGAAGAAAGTTATGATCTGGGAGCAAATCTTCAGTCTTCACTGGTGCATAACACTGAAGCATATGATCGCGGTGTGAAACAGGCAAACTTTTATGTATTGCGGGGGGCTTTTATGCCGTCGGTTCTTATAGAATGCGGATTTCTCTCCAATAAAGAAGAAGAGAAAAAATTAATAACAAATTCATATCAGGCAAAGCTCATTGATTCAATATTTAAAGGCATTAAAGATTTCAAAATGAAGTATGACCAAATGCAATAAAAGCCGGTAACAAAAAATAATAATAAATATTTTGACAGAAAATACCTCTAACTTTTTCTGACTTCTGAAATTATAAAGATGGAGGAATAAATGCCGAATCATGTATCTTGCGAAAAAAGGCTTAGACAAGAGAAGAAACGTTCAGCTCGAAATCACTATGTGAGAATGACGATCAATACATTAGCCAAAAGAATGAAAAGTGCTATCTCACTTGAAGAAAAAGAAAAACTCTTGGCGGAAGCATATTCACAACTGGATAAAGCTGCTAAGAGTCATATCATTCATAAAAGAACTGCTTCCAGAAGAAAAGCTAGAATATCTGCATATTTCAATTCAGAAAAAGCAGATCAAAAAGAAAAAAAATAAAAACTTATAATATAAAATTGGCAGACATGAATTGTGTCTGCCTTTTTTAGTATCTGGCTAAATATAAATTAGAGGAAATTAATGGATACAAACTTGATCATATATATTGCATTTGCACTTCTTATAGTAATATGCTCTGTCATTATAATTTTTGTAAAAAAGAAAAAAAGATCAAAAACTCAAATAAGTTCAAGTTCTGCAAATTTAAAAGATAAACTTGCCAAAACAAAGAATAGTCTGCTGGGAAAATTAGCAGAGATAATCAATCTGCGTGGGAAAGTAGATGAAGATCTTATGGATGACCTGGAAGAAATGCTACTTCAGGCTGATGTTGGAGTTCGGACAAGTAGTGATATAATTGAAAATTTAAAAGAGAAGATCAAAGTAGAGAAGATCACATCTGCCGATGAGATCCAAAAAAATATTGAAGCTATAATTCGTGATCTGCTCCTGAAGGATTACGGCCCGGAAACAAGTATTCTACAGTTTGAAAAGGTGAAACCATTTGTAGCTCTTTTTACCGGTGTGAATGGAGTGGGGAAAACCACAACGATCGCCAAACTGGCAAGACGTTTTACAGAAAGCGGGAAGAGCGTATTGATGGTAGCCGGTGATACATTCCGGGCTGCAGCAATAGATCAACTGGCTATCTGGGCAGAAAGAACAGGTTCTGATATTATGAAACAGCAGGAAGGAAGTGATCCCTCATCTGTGGTTTATGATGGTATGATGAAAGCTGTGAATAAGAAATATGATGTTGTACTGATAGATACAGCCGGTAGACAGCACACAAAAGTGAACTTAATGAATGAGCTTTCCAAGATAAAAAGAACTATTCAGAAGATCGTTCCTGATGCTCCTCATGAAACTTTATTGGTGGTTGATGCAACTACCGGACAAAATGCCATTACCCAGGCAGAATATTTTAATAAAGCTACAGATCTTTCCGGTTTGGTTCTTACTAAATTAGATGGCACTGCCAAAGGTGGAATCGTGATAGGAATTAAACATCAACTTGATATTCCAGTAAAACTTATCGGAGTGGGAGAGAGCTATAACGATTTGCGTGATTTTGATATAAATGAGTTTGTAGAAGCTATATTTGAGTAAATTGCCACTGACCAACACTGTCTAAAAGCAAGATATACAAAATGTTATTGTCACACTGAGTAGTAGCGGAGTGACGCATCGAATTGTTCATTAAAATCTATGTATATTAATACAATATGATCGTTAACAAATTTAGATTTTATTATTTATTATTACTAGAGAAAGGAGGTAATAAATGTGTTTCAAAAAAATAGCATGTCCAAATTGTGGTCAGAAAGTTTCAAATTTCTGGTTTTACTTTTGGATGCCAAATATGGCTCATACTTGTTCAAACTGTGGAACAAGAATAAAATGGCATCCAATAATTAGACTTCACGGGTTAGTTTTTGGAATTATAATGATGGGTGGCTATTTCTTACTAAAGGATTTTTTTGAACCTTCATATATTGCATTTGTTATAAGTGTTGTAGTAGGAATAATAGTTTATATTCTTATTCCTAAGAAGGTTAAGGTTATTAGTAAAGGTAAGGAAGAGAAGAAAGAATCAACATTTATAAATTAATTTTTCTTTCAAATTTGTGTTAAAAATCTTAAACTTGTTCGCATCCGGTAACCGCCGGATAGCGAAAGTAATTGTGTTTATAAGTTCAACTTATCAACATGAAAGCGCATTGATTGACGGGACATTAATCGACTACTTCTCCAAACTATAAAGCAACGTTATCTCATCCTTCCAGATCTCTGAATTTGGTGTTTCCAGAATTAACGGAATATCATCGAATCTGTTATCATTCATCAGGAATTTAAATGCATCTAATCCAATAAATCCTTTTCCAATACTTTCATGTCTGTCAACTCTTGTAGCTAATTCTTTCTTGCTGTCATTGAGATGCATTCCCTTTAAATACTGGAATCCTACCAGTTTTTCAAACTGCTGGAAAGTATTTGTAAATGCTTCTTCAGTTCTGAGATCATATCCAGAAGTAAAAGCATGACAGGTATCAAGACAAATACCTATGCGAGATTTATCGTTAACTTTATCAATGATCTGGGCTAAATGCTCAAATTTATAGCCGACATTGTTACCCTGTCCGGCAGTGTTTTCGATAACTGCTGTTACAAAATCAGTTTCCGAAAGTGCCCAATTGATGGAATCTGAGATAGTTTGCAAACATTCGGATTCCGAATATTGTCCCAGGTGAGAACCGGGGTGAAAGTTCAAATATTTTAATCCCAGCTGTTCACAACGCTTAAGTTCATCAAGAAATGCTTTTTGAGACTTGATAAGTTTCTCACTTTCAGGATGACCCAGATTAATAAGGTAGCTATCATGAGGTAAAATATGTTCGGGTAAAAATCCTTCTTTCTTACAATTTTGTTTGAACAGATTTATGTTCTCTTCAGTTAATGGTTTGGAGTACCATTGTCTTTGATTTTTTGTAAAGAGGGCAAATGCTTTTGCCCCGATCTCTTTTGCATTTAAGGGTGCATTTTCTGCACCGCCTGCAGCACTTACATGAGCTCCAATAAATTTCATATTATATTCCTTTGTTTACATTATAGAATAATTCAGTTAATTTTATCTTATCAAGTTTATCATCAGTCCGCACACCGCTGCACAGATCTATCCCAAAAGGATGAACCTGCTCTATTGCCAGCGTTATGTTGTCCGGTTTTATTCCGCCGGCCAAAAAGATTGGAATATCAAGTTTTTCCCTGATCTCACAGCTT
Source organism: Candidatus Tenebribacter davisii (assembly GCA_030765535.1). Classification (GTDB taxonomy): domain Bacteria; phylum Cloacimonadota; class Cloacimonadia; order Cloacimonadales; family TCS61; genus Tenebribacter; species Tenebribacter davisii. Next base: position 29,697 of record JAVCCH010000071.1, on the reverse strand, counting down.
ATTTCCCAGTTATGTGTTCTTCCTGTTCCGCCCAATTCTTTAATTTGTTTCGATTGATCACCTGAATCCAGAAGAATTGCATCAACATCATTTTGTATTGCAAGTGCCTTAGCTATGCTTTCTCTACCTGTTACATGAATAACCTGAACAATTGCAATTCCAGGTAAGGCATTTTTGAGTTCATTATGTGTTCCGATTTTTAAATTGTCACAGATCTGGATCGTATTTGTTCTGCAAAATCTATGCTGCTTAATAATTTCATTTATATCCTGTTTGGATGTTAATAAAAATGTGGCAATAGGTGGCGGAACATATGCTGCTATATGTTTTATGTTTTCCATTGTAATCACGCCCGGACCACTAGGCATTTCAGAAACAAGACCCAGAGCAGAAGCTCCTAACTCAATTGCAGTTTTTGCTTCTTCTATGCTGCTTATGCAGCAGATTTTTATTCTAGGATTAATTATTTTTTTCAAAGAAACCCTCCGTTTCAATTATTAATCTAAATGAAATTTATATCATAATTGTCAAAATATTTATTAATAATATCTTTTTCTTATAGAAAAATCACTTTACAATACTTCTGTAAAAAATTGATTTTGATATATGAACAAGGAGAAGATCATGAAACAAAAATTAATTGAAGCTGCAAAAAAAGTATCAAAGAATGCTTATGTCCCTTATTCAGGATTTCATCTTGGTGCAGCATTACTAACAAAATCCGGGAAAATTTTCACAGGTTGTAATGTAGAAAATGCTTCTTATGGTTTAACTAACTGCGCAGAGAGAACAGCTATATTCAAGGCTGTTTCTGAAGGAGAAACAGAATTTACAGAACTTGTTATTTATTCAGATACTGATAAGCTTTTTTATCCCTGTGGTGCTTGTCGTCAGGTTATTTCAGAATTTTCATCTGATTTGAAGATCACAATAATTTCTTTAACTGATGAATTAGAAACTGATATAGCAACACTACTTCCACATGGATTTAATTTAGACAAATAAAAAAAAGCGGGTTGTATACCCGCTTTTATATCTATCAATAAAACAGAAAAATTCTAATTATAGAATTCAGTTCTATTATCTATAATATTCGCTTCCTCTTTCAAATTTGTAAACCACTCATTCAAATGTTCTTCTTCTGCTTTAGTCTGAGCGTCTTCTAATAATTTTTCCTTAGTGTTTTCAAATTTTTCCATATCCGGTTGAGTGCGAGTTTTAACAAAAGCAAGATATGAAGCTCTTTCACCTTTAATTACGCTGGTATATTCATCAACATTTTTAGCGAGGATCGCTTCATTAAGAGCTGTGTCTTTACCAATTTGTTTTAATGAATTATCTATTTTAACGTTAAGTGCTTCAACTACATCAATTCCTTCTGCTTTAGCTTTTGCAAGATAACTTTTTTCATCATATTTTACGGCGAATTCAAGAGCGTTTGTCTGAGTGATTTCTTTTTTCTTTTCACTCAACACTTTATTCTCGATCTGCTTCTTTATTTCTTCAAGTTCTTGATAATGTTCACCAACAATATATGATACTTCACTGACATAATAGTTTCCATCAGCTTTTTTAATAGGCTCATGAAGTTTTCCAACTTTATTTTTAAAAGCGTATTTAACAAGTTCTTCATTCTGACCAATACCATTGATATATTTTGAAGTTTCATAAAACTCTTTTGACTCTTCAATGCTATAAGCCAATTCCTCTGCAGCTTCTTCCAAGCCAGTTTCTTGTGCAGTTTCATACAAATCATTTGCAATTACTTCCAGATTCTCTTTCGTAGCTTCGGAAGCTTCTTCTTTTATAAGGATATGACTTGCCTGGATTTCTTCTTTTCCATCTTTCATTCTTTTATCAATTAGTTTGATGATATGCCAGCCGAATCTAGTATGAACAGGTTTACTGATCTCATTTTTCTTTAACATAAATGCTGCTTCTTCAAATTCAGGAACCATTCTTCCCTTTGTAAAATAGCCCAGATCTCCTCCTTTGGGTGCAGAAGGTCCTTCTGAATATTGTTTTGCAAGTTCAGCAAAATCATTGTCATCAAAAGTGAGTGCATAGATCGAATCAGCTTTTGCTTTTGCGATCTGTTTATCAGCTTCACTGGGTTCAAGATTAATTGCAACATATTTTAGCTTTCTAGCAGGATCTTTTTTGTAATCTTCTTTATGCTCATCATAATATTTTTGTATTTCTTCCTCAGAAGCCTCAACATCTTTTAACGAATTTGGATTAAAGAAAATTATATCAGCATCAGCAAGATCATTGTCTGCAATAAATTGCTGTTTTGTCTCTTCCATGGTAATAGAAACTTCAGCTTTTACATCAGCATAAAGTCTTTGATATGGGAGAGTTCCTCTAATACGGCTTTCAATCCAATTTGCAAAGTCTACATTATCCATAAGCAGAGCTTCGTACTTAGAATAATCAAATTTTCCATCAGTTTGCAGTTGTGGAATTGTAGTGATATCTTCTGTTGGGTTTTTCAATTCAATTATCACATCATCTTCAGTTATTTTAATATGACGTTTTTTAAGGTCATTATCAAATAATGTTTGCTGTACCAGCTGATTCCAGGTTTGATCATTTATTTGTTTAGATATTTTGTCATCTATCTCTGCATCTGGATTTTGCTGAGCATAATTATTATATGCATTTTGTAAAAAATCACTATAATCACTTGGATATATTTTTTTCCCTGCTATTGAACCAATAAAAGGTTTTTTAATGAAAATACTACTAATACCACCTATTGCCATTGAGAGAATAAAAACAGCTGCAATTACTAAAACTATCCATGAACCGTGTCTTCTGAGTTCTTCTAACATCCTACTTCCTCCAAATATATTTCATATTTTATACTAGGTTTGTGCAATAACTAAAAACCTTGATAATTATTCAAGTTTTTTTTTATGAATCAATAAATTAAGTAGAATAAATGTCTTTCAAAAAGGTCTGAAAAGCGGGTGATGAATATATTTCTTGGAATATATTTATAAAATATTATTATCATTATATTTAGGCTTGACAGGATAAGTGATACTCAGAATTTTGAATTTCACATAAAGAAAAGGGGGGTGATTTCTTTGCCAAAAGTTGTTGCTAAAAATGGTGAATCTTTTCAGGTGCTTCTAAGAAGATTTAAAAAGTCTTGTGAAAGAGCTGGTCTTCTATCAGATGTGAAAAAGAATAAGTACTATGAAAAGCCAAGTGTAATTCGCAAAAAAGAAAAGAACGATCAAGTAAGAAAGGCTATGAAACGTCTTAGAAAACAAAAACGTTTCTCATAAAGATATGCTCACACAAATTAATATTGATCTAAAAAAAGCAATGAAAGCGAAGGACAAAGATAAATTAAAAGTTCTTCGTGCTTTGAAATCTGCAGTTCAATATCGGAAGTTGGAATTAAAGGAAGAACTTACTGAAGCTGAGGTTATTTCTATATTTAATGGTCAGGTAAAGCAGCGGAAGCAGTCATCTGAGCTTTATATACAGGGAGAACGTCCTGAACTTGCAGAGATCGAAAACAGAGAGATCAAGATCATTAAATCATATTTACCTGAAGAGCTCTCTGAAGCTGAATTAGAAATAGAAGTCAGCGAAACTATTGTACATCTTAATGCTGAATCGATGAGGGATATGGGAATTGTCATGAAATATCTCAAGGAAAAACTCGGTAGCAATGTAGATGGGAAAAGTCTAAGTGCAATTGTTAGACAAAAATTGCAAAGCTGATAAGTAATCATAAAAGTTAGAATTATTTGTGGGGGAGATAACTTATCTCCCCTTTTTTATCTGAAAATTGATATTTTAATGAGGTGATAATGAATGTCTTAGATATTATTCTCGGAATTTTTCTTTTAGTTTTATTATTCTATGGGCTCAAAAAAGGATTTATTAACAGTATTATCAGTCTATTAAGTTTAATTGTGATCGTTTTATTTATTGCTAAATCAGGTCATATCGTAAAGGGTTTACTTATTGTCAAACTTGGCTTCAGTGAATTTCTGGCGATTTTATGTTCTTACATACTTATAGCTCTGGCAATAACACTGATCGCAAAAATAACTATTAAAATTTTGCACATGATAATTGAATTCCTTCGCCTGAAATGGTTAGATAGAGTATTGGGTGCACTTTTCGGTGTATTCAATGGGACTTTAATAATTGCCATAATATTATTACTATTGAATTTATTGCCGTTTGAAAAACAGATCACTAAGTTTACTTCTTCCTCAGTGATTGCGGATAATGTTCGCAGTATAACAGATAAAGTTGAGTTGAAATATCCTGGCATAAAGGAAAGAATTCAAAGTGTGGGAAAGGATATTAATGAAAAAACAGATGAGCTCGAAAAACAGGTTAAGGACAAGATAACAGAATAAATGAATTCACATAATCAACTTGAATACAATAAGATAAAAGACTATCTGGCGCAAGAATGTCATTCCCTGCTTGGTAGTAAAATGGCATTAGATCTGCAACCAAAGCAGAAAATTGCAGATATCACGCATAGTCTTGATCTTACTTCGGAAATTCAGATATTAATTAGAAAAGGTATTTCATATAATTTTGAAAATATTTCCGATATTACAGAGCTTGTGACAAAACAAAAACATCAAACTTATAACTTCGAAGAATTTCAGAAAATATTTTTCAATGTTATTTCTGCCAACCTTATCTCAAAATATAGAGAGGAATTGCAAGATCATCCTCAGTATTTGAAATTCATTAATAGAATTATTTCACTTGATGATATAGAGATCAGATTTAACCAGATATTTGAAAATGATGGTGAAGTTAAAGATAATGCATCTAATGCTTTAGCATCAATAAGAAGGAAAAAGAAACGAGTTAGAAAGAATCTGGTATCTACTCTTAATAAAAAAGTCGAATCTCTTTCAACCAGCAAATTTATGCACGATAATATAGTTACACAAAGAGACGGAAGATATGTGATTCCTATAAAAGATGGAGCAGTAACATTTGTTCCAGGTATAGTTCATGGTAGGTCATCCAGTAAATCTTCAATTTATATGGAACCGCAAGAAATAGTTGGATTGAATAATGATCTCGAACTTGTATCCAGCGAAGAAAAACAGGAAATATTTCGTATATTTAAAGAATATACGGAGATGATCCTGGAACATAAAGATGTATTAATAAAAGAAATAACATATCTACAGGAATTGGATTTTTTCTTTGCTTCTGCTCGTTTAGCAAATAGGCTGAAAGCAGCAAAACCAATTTTCTCTGAAGATCCTCAAATTAATTTAAAGAATGCCCGACATCCGCTTCTAATCCTAACTTTTGACAAGTATGAAGATGTTATTCCGTTTGATCTGGAACTTGGGTATGATTTTAATCTTTTGCTAGTATCAGGACCTAATACAGGCGGGAAAACAGTTACTCTAAAAACTGTGGGATTATTAACGTTAATGGCAAAATCCGGTTTACCAATACCAGCTGATCCTCATAGTGTAATCGGCTCATTTGCTTCTGTTTATGCTGATATTGGTGATAGCCAGTCGTTGGAAAATTCCTTGAGTACGTTCTCTTCCCATATTAAAAATATCAGAGAAATGATAGAAAATACCGATTCAAAAATACTGGTTCTCATAGATGAAATTGGTGCAGCAACAGATCCTGAACAGGGATCAGCCTTAGCTCAGGCAATTTTAGAAACTTTAGCAGAAAATAATGCGGTAGGCCTTATCAGTACACATTATACATCACTCAAGATCTTCGCAGAGAAACATGAAAAATGTATAAATGCAGCAATGCAATTTGATCCGGAAAAACATATTCCAACATATCATTTTAAACTTGGATTACCGGGAAATAGTTTTGCTATTGAAGTTGCTTCCAGGTTAGGATTACAGGAAGATCTCATTGAAAGAGCAAAAGACTTAACCGGAAAACAGAATGTAGAATTAACTGAATTGATAAAGAAAATGTCTGAAGAGAAAAAGTCTCTTTCAAGACAACTATACCAATTTGAATTGAAAACTGCTCTTTTAAATCAGAAGATATCTGAACGACAGGAACAGATAGAATCTTTGAAGAAAGACAAAAAAGAGATAAAGAAGAAATCCCTGCACGATGCCAGAGAATTTCTTACTTCCATGCAAAAAGAGTTAAACATGGAAATTAAAGATATAAAGACATCTAATAAAAAAGAGAAAAAAGATAAATTTGAAAGATCACTAAAAAAAATTACTAAGCTCAATCGTGATCTGAGTGAAGAAGAGGAGAAATTATCAGAAATTTCGTCTAATCCAGTTAATAAACCTGAGATAGGAATGAAAGTCTGGCTGAAAGAGATGGAAATAGAAGGGGAAATTACTGAGATCTCCGGGAAAAACATCAAAGTTGATATGGACGGGATAATACTCAATACAACTTCAGACCGACTTTATCTGGTAACTGAAAAAAAAGTAAAAAAATCAAAAATCAGTAAACACATTAATGTTACCAAAAATGATGCTAAATTTGAATTGAAACTTCTAGGATATCGTTTCGAAGAGGCTTTACCGCAAATTGAGATATTCATTGATAATGCAGTTGTTAGTGGACTTCCAATGATACGCATTGTTCATGGAAAAGGCACTGGAGCCTTAAGGGCAAAAATCAGGAATTATCTGCGCTCAAACAAAGATACTGAAGAATTTTACTCACCACCGCCAGAAGCAGGTGGAAGTGGCGTTACAGTCGTGAAGCTCAAGGATTAGAGGAGAAATATGGATCAATATTCTATCGATGAAATTATTGAAAGAAATGATATTATTGATGTCATCAGCAGCTATATTCCTCTAAAAAAAACGGGTAGTAACTTCAAGGCACGCTGTCCGTTCCATGATGAAAAAACAGCTTCTTTTGTTGTCAGTCCTAAAAAACAGATCTATAAATGTTTTGGTTGTGGAAAGGGCGGAAATGTAATAACATTTGTACAGGAATTCGAAAAAATATCATTCCCTGAAGCATTGCGGAAACTTGCTTCACGTGCAGGGATCACCATTAAACAAACGCTGCAAAATAAAGGTAAGGATTCCAAACGTGACTTAATCTACAAGATCAATGAGCTTACAGCACTGTTTTTTCATAAAAATCTGATAGAACATGGAAGCAGTGCATTGGAGTACTTGGCAGAAAGAAGTATTTCAGATAACACAATAAAAAAATTCAGGTTAGGTTTTGCTCTAAACTCCTTTGGAGGATTACACAACTATCTGCTGAAAAATAATATAAATGAAAAGATCTTAGCATCAACAGGATTATTCACATCAAATAATAATGACCTTTTCCGTGAGAGGATAATGTTCCCGATACATTCATCTGCTGGGAAGGTTGTCGCTTTTGGCGGGAGAAAACTACATGATGAGCAATCTGGCGGGAAATACGTAAACTCTCCAACAACGGATATTTACACCAAAGGGAATGAATTATACGGGCTTTTTGAGACGAAATATACAATTTCAAAAAAAGATAATGCTCTAATTTGTGAAGGTTATACCGATTTCTTACGACTTTATGAAAATGGTTTTACAAATAGTGTGGCTTCTCTGGGCACTTCTCTTACTGACTCTCAAATTAGTTTGTTAAGCAGGTTCTCTGAAAATATTTACATGCTTTATGATGGAGACAGTTCCGGAAGAAAAGCGGCAGTTCGTGCAGCAGGGAAAATTCTCGGAAAGGGATGTAACGTTAAGATCGTTGGATTTCCCAAAACAGATGATCCTGATAGTTTCATTAGAAATAATGGCGTAGAAAAAATGCAGGAACTTATTGAAAATGCAAAGCCCATAGCTCAATTTTTACTTGATGATAATGTTATCGATGTAGATAAAAAAGGTAAGCTTTCGGTTCTGTTTGATATTCTTAATGACATGGAAGATGAAGTTGCTCAGGAGCTCCTGAGCCAGGATATTGCTGAAACATTTGGATTATCAGGACATGCAGTTGCTTCCAAGATAAGAAAAAAAAGAAGATCAAGAAAACAAGAGATCGAAACTACAGAAATTCCCCAAATGGAACAATTTAGAGAAGAGAGAAATATTATATTATTAATTCTTAATAATCTATCACTCTACAAAAAAGTTGCGCAAGAGATAGATTTGAGTTACTTTTTAACTGAAAAGTATAAGGAAATTTATAAAATTATATTGGAGCATAAAGAAAATATGGATAATATTCCTGCTTTAATAAGCAAGATAGATAAAGAAAATATCAGGAATATACTCACAGAACTTTCTATGCTGGAACCTCCTGTACAAACAATTGATGATGCTATAATTGCCCTCAAGACAAGAAAATTACATTCTGACCTGGCAGCGTTAAATGCCAAAATTCTTAATGATCCCAAAAATATGGATCTTTTCAACAAAAAGCAAGAATTAAAAAAAGAAATATTAAAAATAAATAAAAAAGTGGTAAGAAGAACTTTGTACTAAGGAGTCTAGATGCTTAGCTATAATGAGTGTATTAAAAAGTTGATTCAAATCGGCAAGAAAAATAATAGTTTACTTACTTTCAAGCAGATCAATGCAGTTCTGCCGAATAATCCGATTTTTCTTGATAAGATCGAACAAATCATTTCCGATCTTGTAGGAGAAGGAATTGAACTTATTGATGAGACACAAAAAAAGGTAACAAAAAAGAAGATCTCACTTAAACAGACAAGAGCAACAAAGAAATTTCAAAATCGGAAATATTATGACGATCCAGTACGAATGTATCTGGGGGAAATGGGTCGGGTTCCACTTCTGGATAGAGAAGGTGAAGTTAGAATAGCTAAGAAGATAGAAAGTGGACAACAGCATATTAATAAAAACATTTTTAAGAGCGGCAGTACTCTTCGTGAAATGGAGAATTTTATACATCGCTATCGGGAGAAAAGAGTTAAGATAGACCAGATATTTAAGATCGAGTATGGAACCTGGATGGATAAATCTCAGGAAGCAAATCTTGTAAATGAATTTGAGCAGGTTATAAGAGATACAAAAGCAATATTTGAAAAAATTGGCGAGATGATAGATAGCAGTGATATTGATGAAGATGAACATCTTTTAGATCAGGAGATGATCGATAAGCAAAGAATTAAACTTATAGAGATTTTTGGTATATTAAAGTATAATGAGAAACTCCTGAAAAGAATGGTTTATCGTATTCGTAGTCTTGTAGACAGGATAAAAGACAGCCAGAAAAGCATTACACACCTATCTAAGATCAGAAAATATTCTTTAGACGAAATATGTACATTCGGAAGAAAAGCCAATAAATCCGAAGAGGATTACAATCTTGTTTTTGTAGAAACAAAAATTGAACCTGATGTATTTATTGAAACATTGCGTAAGATAAAAAATGCCAGAAGAAAAATTCGTCGCGTGGAACTTGAAACTCGTATGACAGCTGACGAAATGGTTGATCTTTTAGATGAGATCGAACGTGGCGAAAAGATGAAAGAGAGATCCAAGAACGATATGATCGAAGCCAATGTACGCCTGGTAGTTAGTATTGCTAAACGCTATAACAATCGCGGTTTGGATTTCCTAGATCTTATCCAGGAAGGTAATACCGGATTAATGCGTGCAGTTGAAAAATACGATTATCGCAAAGGATTCAAATTCAGTACTTATGCAACCTGGTGGATACGACAAGCGATAACACGGGCTATTGCAGACCAGGCTAGGACAATAAGAATTCCAGTACACATGATAGAATCTATTAACAAAGTTAAAAGAGCTAGCAGAAAGTTATTGCAGAAACTGGGTAGAGAGCCACATCCAGAAGAAATAGCAGTTGAACTTGATCTCCCTGTAGAAAAGATCAAAAGCATTCTGGCAATAACTAAAGAACCGGTATCATTAGATAATCCAATTGGTCATGAAGATGAAGATAGCCTACTTGGTGATTTTATTGAAGATAAATCAACTATATCTCCCGAAAGAATGGCTGAGCGTACTCTTCTAAAAAAACAGGTAGATGATGTTTTAAGAACTTTAACATCACGTGAAGAGAGAGTTATCAGACTTCGTTTTGGTATAGATGACGGATATCACAGGACACTGGAAGAGGTCGGGAATATTTTTAGTGTTACACGTGAAAGGATTCGTCAGATCGAGGATAAAGCTCTTAAAAAACTACGTCATCCAACCAGAAGTCATGTATTAGAGAAATTCATAGAGAACTTTAATGTGAAATAATTTGAGATTTAGGAAATTCTTGACATAAATTCGGGTAAATTTGTTTTTACAGTCTTAAATTTAATAAGTGGGGCCTATAGCTCAGTTGGTAGAGCTTCCGGCTCATAACCGGACGGTCAGAGGTTCGATTCCTCTTGGGCCCACCAAAGTGGAAAAGCGTCGCTAATATTGCAGTTAGCGACGTTTTTTGTCTTAATGTCAACATTCATATTTGCAATAAGATCAAAAGGTTGCCTATACTGAACGCCCAACTTTCTATTTTCGTAAGAAAAGTTCGACCCAATTAAATTGATAATCTTTCTTTTTTGCTCAACATTTCCCAAAGAGTACAATTCAGCAGTAGTTCCAAGAAGTTCGACCAAATGAACGCCTTGATCTATATAATTATTGTTTGCCAGTTCTGATTCATCGATTTGAGCCTTTAACTCTAATTTTTTGTTTGTATATTCTTCACGTTTCTGCATATACATCTCAAAAGATATAACTCCGTCCAACTTGTCTTCATATAATAAGGATAATCTTTTATCGATTTTTGATAGTTCTGTGTGCAGTTTTTCTAGCCTTGCTTTGTGAAATTTCTCTTCATCAACATGGCTTTCTTTAAGTGCTTTAACAATTAAGCTGATAATGGCGTCGTTAAAAGATAGATTATTTAATATTTTTTTAAACAATCCATCAAAGACCTCTTCTCTTACATAATCATTGTTACTACAACTCTCCTGTTTTGAAGTTCCACCCTTACAAAAGTAATATACATATTTGTCCTTTTTAAAATCAGGTACCATCAACCTGCCACATTCTCCACATTTCACAAAGCCTTGGAACACATAAGTTCTTTTGCTCTTCCTAGAACTTGATCTACCCCGCATTTTTAATGCTTTTTGGGTTTCATCAAATAAGTGCTTAGAAATTATTGGTTCATATGTACCAATATATACTTTATTATTCCATACAAATTTTCCGATGTAGAAGTCGTTCTTTAGAATCTTATGGATCGCACTTGTATTTACATTAGTAGAAGATTTAAAGAGCCTGACATTTTGCTTTTGTAGGTATGTTTTAAGATCATTTAGTGAGTAATTTCCACTTGAATACATCTTAAACATTTCCAGAACATAACGAGCATTCTCAGGATCGGGCACTATTATACTTTTATCATTTTCTCGGACATTAATATATCCAAAAGGAGCCCTGGAAGGATACATACCTTGCTCAGCTTTTTCTCTCATTCCTTTCTTGACTTCTTCAGATAAGTTATCGATATAATTTTTAGCCATTAGTACTTTAATTCCATGGATAAATTTCTCATTGGATCTGGAATCTTTAGACAATATCTGATTTTCTTTCACTAGGTGAATCTCCAAATCTAATTCGTCCAAAAGTACATAATCCTTGAAATTCCGATAAAGTCTATCAGTTTTTTCAACTAAGATAGCATAGCATTGAGAATTACCTGAACTTGCCTTTGACAAATACTCTATCATTTTCGTGAAATTTGTTCTCCCAGCTTTGCCACCTGTCTCAGAATCTGTAAACTCATCGAGCACTATAATGTGATTTTGTTGAGCATATTCCCTAAGTATTTTTAACTGAGCAGGTATTGAATAACCTTCCCGCTCTTGCTCTTTTGTTGATACACGTGCATAAATAACTGCATGCGGTTTGTTCTTTTTTTGTCCCTTCATATGACGCCCCTTGAATTATTTATAATATAATTCATATTAATATCTTGTCCAGAATATCCTAAACTTAGGTTCAAATTTTTTATCACACATAATAAAGTATTTGACCAAAAATCACATGAAGTAATCAAATAGAACATATATTTTTATAATAAATTAAGCTGGAGTAATTTATGAAGAATTATTTTCTATGCCTGAAACCTAAATTCGACACCTGGTTAGAACAATGGTTTGTAGATATCCTGAAACAGAACATGCAAATAGTCAGAACTAGTAGATATTCACGAAGATATACTAAGAGTAAATTTGATAAAAATATGACTGCTATCGTTGCTGCTGAAGGAGCAGAATTCTACTTATTTTTTTGTTCTGGTCGTATCAACCAAGGATTAACTTTACCAGAAGTTACATCAAATTTAAAGAAATCAGAACTTAATCATATTCATATTAAACTATTATGGTTAAAGTTTCAAGAACTTGACCATCATGATTGTGTAGTCGAAAGACCTATCTTTAGAATGAGGAAACTAATAATGGATCATTTCTCATTTACCAAAGAAGATGCTGAAAAATTCATAGTTCTAACTTACTTATTATATGATGATGTTAGACAATATCATGGGAGTAAAAATAAGACTTTTTTACATAATCTACCAACATATAATGACTTAAAGGAAATGAATATACCAACAAGCAGAAAATTTGATCCTTTGAAACATCAAAGATATTGCAGTATGCAAAAAAAACCTATTTGGAATCAGGAGAAAGTTGAAGATTTTTTTTTGGATGTTATTCAGCCTTATATCGAGAATGAATATATTATTCCTTCTTATAAAGACGTGATAGACAAAATTGTAATAAAAAATAACATTATATTAAAAGATAATGATAGATTTCTATATAAATTGATTATCCAGTTTGTAACATCATATTCATACTCTAAGAATCTAAAATTCTTCTATCTTTATACTCCACCTCCATGTCTACAGAAGAAAAGAATTAGCGATGTTGTTAAATTAGAAGTATTATTTAAATGTTCAGATCTACATAAAAATAAACCAAAATTTAGTCAAACGCAAATCATGAAAGATGTAAGTAATGAAATTGGTTGCGAGTTCTCAACCATAGACAAATTCATTAAAGCTAACTTTAGATATTTACCTGATGAAATTAAAACACCGATGGATCTTTTCTGTTTGTCAAATGAAGAAATTAAAAATTTCTATACTAATTACTTAATTGGACATGGACAGAATCCAAAGAATTTCGATCTGCATGTCTAAGCTTTGATCTGTAGTAGATACCCCTGTGTATCCTATCAACATAAGTTCTCTTTTATCGCTAAGAATACATACGGTATAAAAAGCCACTACTGATGTTTAGTTTTTGCACTTTGTTTATTATATGAAATTATATACTATAATACATTAGAATAAGAACCTTTTGTGGAACCTTTGATAATAGTATAAGTAACGGTCGTTTATTGAACTAGAAAAATTCTTTTAACGGTTTGCGTTTTAAGTGGAGTAGATTTGTTAGGCTACTTGATTATTATGTATGAAACTTGATTCCACGCTTCGGTTGCCTCCAACGATAGAGTGAAGATCTTGGTTGGGAAATCTTGCGCGTTTGTCACAGATTATATTCATTTGCCTTAAGATACCATCGGCGGGACCAGAGAAAACTAAGAAACGGGCGATGGCAATAATCATGATTCGACCGGTGAATTCTTAGGAAAAAGACAGATAACGTTCATCTTGTATCTTACTTCCCGACGTCGTATGCATTCGGCTTGTTGAAGCTCTCTTCCTTCAACCCTAACCTTTTGCAGATCTCGCCCCATTCACGCGTAAGTTGGGGGTTCATTGCTTCAAAAATCCTTGTCGATTGTCTGAGTGCCGCAGAGGCCTTTACGGCTTCGTAGGTGGCGAACGAGTCGAGTATACAGGCTGTGCCCGTAGAACTCGTGAAGTCGACCTTGTGAAGAAACTCATGGTAGAGTTCCTCAAAGAGATCCTCGCTCCTGTGACGTAGAACTTCAAGCCGAACCAAACGAGTAATGATCTCACCCGAGAACAATGTTTGCGTAACTATAACCAGAAGCTCAAGGGGAGTATAGCGACAGTAGGCTGCAATAATCCACACCGTAAAGTAGATCAGCACCTTTACTCGTTCTCGAATTGCCATTCTTCCACAGACTGCTTTCGAGAAGAACGAGTTCTCAAGCACGTTTGCTCCCAGTTTCTGAATAGAAGGTGAGAGAGGATTGTTGTAGTAACCCTGAGTCTGTTCCGGAGTCAATGGCACATCAAAGGAGTCTGATAGCAGTTGCTTCCTTCGCTTTCCCTCAGCTTTGGGGATGAGATGGAATTTGAGATATAGCGTAAGAATTAGATTTAACATCACGCTGGTGGCGAACAGAAGCGTGGGAACATCTCGCAATGATTCCTGCGGTATGCACTGGGAATAGAGAACCACAATAGAGAGAGCGGCGGATGCCCAGAATAATGCTGAGGATATTCTCTCAATGCGTTCAATTGGTCTGTAGTAACGATCGATATCATCGATCCGCATTGTTTCTAGTTTAGTCATATTCATCCTTGTTTCGGCCTGTATGTAATGGCACATCGTTTTAATAGTAGTAACTTGGGAAATTACCCGCGAACACTCTATCCCACCAATCAATTGCTTCGTTGGTCTTGCCCGTACTTTCAGCAACACGCGCCTTTTCAGCTCTTGTCTTGGCCGTGGAAAGCTTCGAGAGGGCGTCGCTCTTCTTAGCTTCAGTTGCGCAGGCACAAACGTAACCAGAAATTCCTTTAGGGTCCTGCATGGATGCAAGGCCACTGGCGGCGAGTTTCTTGAAGAGAGAGCAGAGATCAATATCATAAACGATAGAGTTTTCTGCTTCCATCCACTTGGTTGCCCTCAACTCAAGGTAGAACGATGATATCGGCACATTGCAGTAGTACTTCCACGCCTTGAGGAATCGGATGAGTGGCTTGAGTTTCTTGTTGAGCCGAGTGTTCTCGTCTTGAACGTATGAGGTATGCATCGAGGGGCTTGATCGCATCCATCCTGTTGTCCCATCTGGAATGTCGTAGACGTTTTTGCCCTCTTTCTCTTTCACATAGTCAGCGGGGATGACTTCAGCTATATCCCAGTCCGAGCTGCCGAAGTCTAGGACAACTGCCGGGGAGTCAACATAGATAGTTGTTTTGGGGAACCTTCCCTGCAGGCATTCCTTAATCTGTCGTAGCGAAGTGGCCGAGTTATTCTTAAGATTGTTGGTCGGAATCCGCGCGAAGAAGTCCACGTCACTGTGGTGGAAGATACTTGTCCCATTGTTCGCTGAGCCTGAGTAGAACAGCCGCTTTAGGTCATAACAAGTTTTCAGTCGACTGGTAATTGAAGCTTTGTGAGAAGCGGCACTCCCGGATTCGTAACCACCCGGAGTGATGCGCCTGTGGAAGGTGTCAAAACCGTTTGCTATTGTTCTTGTCGCCATAATGTCTCCTTTCTGTACTTCCCTTCAATAAGCGTGATAATATCCTTATTTACTTGTTTATTCACACGCTCTTCTCTTTCGATTATTTTCATCAATAAGTTTACAATTTCAATCATTATAATATGATTTCCTATTTCAACATAATCATCTTCTTTATTATCACATTACTATCTGTTCTTAACTGATAAAAGTAAAGACCTGTGCTGCTATTTTCACCATCCCATGAATATGAGTACTGACCAGCTACAAACTCTTCAGAAACGATTATTTGCCCTCTTAGGTTGAATATAGTTAGCCTTCCACTTTCGCCTTCCTTTATGTCGAAACTGATCGTGGTTGATGGATTGAACGGGTTAGGATAATTCTGGTAGAGTGTAGTTGCTAAAGGTACAATAGTATCATCTGCATTAACTTGATTTACATGTACCAGCCACTCCTGACCAACTTCATTATCTTCGTCAGAAATGACAGACTCGATATCGAAATCTCCCACATCGGTAAAGGTGTGAACAAATATGCTATCAAGCTCATCCGCCAATAGTACTTCATTCAGGAACCAATTATAATTCAGATCACTATCAACATCATAAGCACTAACCATGAACGTGACAGAGCTATCCTGGTAAACTGAGAACTCCAGTTCCTGCGGTTGCCAACCGGTAAGTACCGGCAGATCATTTACAGAAGTACAATATACTGTTATCGATTCCGAGACTATATCACGAATACCATCTTTTTCTGCTGATCTTGGGTGTCTGGTTTTCTTCGAATTAGCATCCGTTAGAGATACAACTGGAGCAGTTGATCTTCTTGTACGTGTGACTCCGTCATCGACAGTAAATGTTATTACTTCGTCTCCGCTCCATTCTGGAACATTAGAGCTGAAAGTAATATCCCAGTTATCATCAACAATATCAATATTTGTGTTGCCTTCCCAGGTTAGAGTAAGTTGATCATAGGTATTATCTACATCAGTTACGTATGATGTGAAATCGAAGGTGGCAGATCCATCCTCAGGGAAAGAGAAACTGGCTGGGAAAGTTATTTCCGGTGGGTTGTTAAAATTCTGTACATGAATAACAAAACTCTGCTCGATAGGAGTGGGAATTAAGCCATCTGTTACCGTTATTGTAACAGGATGATCTCCAACATGCTCATTAGTAGGAATGCCGACCAGTAAGCCAATAGCAGGGGTGAACGTAAGCCAACTGGGAAGAACTGGAGCAGCATACGTAAGCATATCATTCTCAATATCTTCAGCTATTGCGGTATATTGATAAACATCATCTTCCATTACCAGTGTGTCGGGTACTGAAGAGAACCACGGAGCATCATTCACAGATTCGACTGTTACGACTAACGAATCCAAGACTATTGATCTATTATCCATTTTTGCTTCACTTATCTTACTTGAGCTCAATTCTGTCTGAGAATTTTCCTCGGAAATCCGGGAGCTCTTTGACTCGCTGAGAGACACTTTATCCGAAAAGATATTACTCTCACTTCTAGAACGTGGTGAATCCGCATCCCAAAGATCATCTGCTGTGAAGAGAATAGTTTCCTCTCCAAACCAATCATCATTAGGAGTAAAAACAACTCTGCCATCAGATAATATTTCAACTGCTATGCTGTCATTACCAGTGTATGTGAATGAAAGATCATCCCCATCTGGGTCAACAAAATGATCATTCAGGTTGATAGATAGAGAATCTGGCTCATCCTCTAAAATGGTTATGCTTCCCAAAGGAGTCTGTACAACAGGATCTGTATTAATAACTGTGACATAATCTATCTTCGTTTCTGTATCGCTACTGTCGGCATCATTAATGGTGAGAGAAACTGAATATACTCCTGGAACTTCGTATACACAGACAGGATTCTGCTCGTAGGAATCTATGGTTCCATCATTATCAAAGTCCCACTCCCAATCCGTCAGAATTCCATAAGACGCATCAGAGAAATTTACTTCCAGTGGATGTTGACCTGATATGACATCTGATGCAAAATCACAATTAAATTGATAGAAATAGTAAGCACCCATATCTGCTCTGGAATTATCAGGATCATTATATATAGGATCTGGGTTACCTGTATCAATACAAGGAGAGTTTTCTGAAAGATGATAGTCATCATTTACTATATTTATGAATAACGGATCTAATTCGATACAACCAATCCCAGCATTGCAATTAAATAAATTCCCGGTTGAATTGCTGAAGAAATTTGAATATTCAATTGATTGAACACCAGATGAGACATATACACCATAACCACCAGAATTGTAAGAAATGATTGAATTATTAATATTAATCAACTCACCATATATACCACCACCTAGTAATCCATAATTTCCGGTAATTGAGCATTTATATACATTTAAATTTGCACTACCTACACTGCAAATACCACCACCTTTATCAGTAGATTGATTATTAAAGATTGTTACACTATTAAGATTAACATCTGAATACCCACCACAATAAATTCCTCCTCCCTGATAAGCTGAGTTATTAAATATCTTACCTGAGAATAAATCTAGAACTGAATTTTCATGAGAATAAACACCGCCAGCATGATTTTCTCCATAGTTACCTGAAATTAAAAAATTGTGCATAACAAGGATCGTATTGATACCAATATATACTCCACCCCCTTGATTTCCTGAATTGTTAGTTACTTCAACATTTTCCATAAACATATTTGCTTCTAAGCAACCTAAACCACCACCCCATCCACCAGTGTTATTTGTGATTTTAAGATTATACAAGAGTGGACTTGAATCGTTGCAAAAAATACCACCACCATAAGTAGCATTTCCATTTGTAATAGTGAAACCAGATAATACTGCCGTCGAATCCTCTCCATTCTCAAAAGTAACTACACTTCCATTCTGATTTCCATCAATTATTGTTTGAGATATATATGTTGTATCCTGTGTTGTTAAAAACAAAGAAGCCACAGTGATGTTCTTTCCAATGAAATCAATATTCTCTACATACGTTCCTGGTTGCACAAGCACTGTATCACCTTCAACAGCTGCAATGATTCCCTGTTGGATTGTAGGATAATCTAAAGGTATTTCAATGATTGTGGGTGAATCAACAACTGTTATCAAGTCAGTTTTGATTTCAGAGTCTGAATTAATACCATCTGATACAGTCAATGATACTGAATATGTTCCAGGTATAGAATACACATATGTTGGATTTTGATTATTTGAATCTATTGTCCCATCATTGTTAAAATCCCATTCCCATGATGTAATTGGTCCAACACCTTGTATAGATTCATCATAAAAAGATACTAATAATGGAATATGTCCTGAAATGGGTTCAGCAAAATATTCCGCAGATAACTCAGGTTCCATCTTGATCAACCAAAAATCATAACTTCCATTACCAATTGATTCTGTGTATCCAGTAATTAAACATCCTCCATCAGGAGCATTCCTAATAGTATGTCCACTTTCGTTCAAGGCACCACCAAAAGTCTGATTCCACAAAAGATTTCCTTGGGAGTCAGTCTTTGATAACCAGAAATCGTTATTACCTGCCCCAAAAGATTCAGTCTCACCTGCAAAATAGTAACCATTATCATGTGAATTCTGTATTGAATAAATCATATCATCGCCAGAATCATTTCCATAATATTGAAACCAGATTTCATTACCATCTGCATTAATCTTTATAAGTAAACCATCATAAGTATTTGCACCTTGTGTATACGAAACTCCAGAAATTAAATAGCAATTATCATTTGTTATAATAATATCAGAAATATTTTGATCACCAAACAAGTAATATGTTTCTTGCCAAACTTCATACCCTTCATTATTAATTTTGAAAACATATATATCATCACTTTCACCTGAGTTATTATATCTATGAGCAGCAATAATGTAACCCCCATCAATAGCTTCACAAATAACTTGGGCTTTTTCCAAAAATGCACCGCCATATGTGTAGTTCCATATTTCATTTCCCAAGCTATCAGCTTTAACTAATAGGCAATCAGTTAATCCACTACCATCTGGATCACTATATCCGGCAATTATATATCCTCCATCAATTGTTGCAATTACTGATTTTGCTATATCATCTTCAACTGAACCAAATGATTGTGACCAACTTTCATATCCATTTGAGTTAATTTTTAATAAATATGCATCTATAGACCCATAACCAAAAGAATTTGTACTTCCAGCGATAATATAGCCGCCATCAGATGTTTGTTTAATGCTATATGCAACGTCATCATTAATTCCTCCAAAAGTGTTACTCCATTCTACGTATCCAAAAGAATCCGTTTTCACAACCCAAACGTCTCTATTACCAGCACCAAAAGAACGAGTATATCCAGCAATAACATAACCACCATCAGTAGTCATTTCCATTGAATATGGTGCTTCATCTGATGCACCTCCGTAAGTTCTAGTCCATAATGTATCAGGTACAACCATATTTTGCGGAAACACTGAAACACACGATTGCTTTAATTCAGTATTAGAGTTATTACCATCACTGATTGTTAATGAGACTGTGTAATTTCCTGGATCATTATAAGTCCAACTCGGATTCTGCTCGTAAGAATCAATATTACCATCATTTTCAAAGTCCCATTCCCAGCTATTAGGAATACCTATTGATAGATCTGAGAAATTCACTTCCAAAGGTGTAAAGCCATACAAAGGCGTTGCTGTGAAATCTGCATCAAATTGATAAAAGTAAAATGCTCCCATATCATTTCTTGTTCCATCGGGGTCATTAAAAATTGGATTAGGGTCTCCAGTATCAATGCAGGGTGAATCTTCGGTAAGATAATAGTCACCATTTGTATAATTAACAAATAATGGATCTATATTCATACTGCCGCCATAACCTCCTTCTATATTTGAATAAGAAGCTCCTATACCACCAGAGCCACCAGCATTTTCATAGAAAGTATATGGTATATTATACCAAATAATCGATGAATTCATATTTATGTTTGAATTAAACTTTGCTAATGCTCCTCCCTGTTGATTAGCAATATTATTACATATTGTAGCATTTCGTATATTGAGAACACTCTCAGCTTGACAAGTAATTCCCCCACCAACTGTTCCAGCTGTGTTACTAATAATCAAGACATTATTAAGAACAGGTTGGCTCCAATGACTACAATAAAATCCTCCACCTTGAGCTGCGGAACTATTAAAGCTAATCTCGACAAAATCAAAAACCGGATTAGAGTAGTCTCCACAAAAAACACCTCCACCACCGGAAGAACCTCCACTCGTTGAATTGTTTCCGGAAATAATACAATCTGATACTGTAGGGCTTGCACCAACTAACCACATACCACCACCAATAGGGCTACTATTACCAATAATTTTAAGATTCGATAATGTAGGATTGCAGTTTGTCCAGCATCTAATACCACTATTATTGCCATTAGTAATTGTAAATCCGATTAACTGCGCTAAATCGCTCTCTGCATTATTAAATGTAACTACAGTTCCATTATTATTACCATCAATGATAGTAGTTTCTATATAAGATGTATCTTGTATAACTAGAAATAAAGAGCCAATAGTGATGTTCTTTCCATTGTAATTGATATTCTCAAAATATGTTCCGGGTTGTACAAGTACAGTATCACCCTCAACTGCCGCATTAATCCCTTCTTGAATAGTAAGATAGTCAAAAGGTATTTCAATAATAGTTGGAGAATCGACTACAGTTATCAGATCTTCCTTAATCTCTGCGTCAGTGTTATTGCCATCAGACACAGTTAGGGAAACTGAATAAATACCAGGTGTAGTATATACCCATGTTGGATTTTGATCATTTGAGTCTATTGTACCATCGTTATCAAAATCCCATTCCCAGGATATAATTGGTTCTTGTCCAGGTTGCGATTGATCTGAGAAATTTACTGTTAAAGGTATGTGACCGGATGTTGGTGATGCCGAGAAATCTGCAATTGGTTGTTGGAAATAAAACGCTCCCATATCATTTCTTGTTCCATCAGGATCATCATATTGAGGATCTGGATCACCAGCATCTATGCAAGGTGAGTTTTCTGATAGATTAAAATCACTATTAAGACTATCAGCAAATAAGGGATCATTATCTATGTTTCCTATTCCGGGCCATCCATTTTGAATGTCTGAATATGTAACTAATAATGTGCCAGATGATTCATTAATTTGTTCTGGAGAATTATTATGAAAAACACTATTCAGGATATCTAAAAATAATACTCCAGATCCCGCGGTAGTATAAATACCCCCACCAAAACTTTCTGCTGAATTACCATAAACTGTTAAATTGCTAAGTTGAGTAATTGTACCGTGAAAAACAATTCCACCACCGTAATATGAAGCATAATTATTATAGATTAGAACATTAGAAAGAACTGGATTAGCTTCAGTACAATAGAATCCTCCACCATAAATGGCTGAGTTATTGTATATCGTCGAGTTTTTTACTATTATGTCAGCGTTAATTTCACAAAATATTCCACCTCCATGAGAAGAATTATTCTGTTTAATCACACAATCTTCAATTATTGCATTAGAGCCATCATCACAGCAAATACCACCGCCATAAACTGAAGAATCGTTGTTTTTAATTATAAGATTAATAATTTGAGGTGCTGATAACAAAGTGCAATAAATACCTCCACCATTCCCAGCACTATTCCCATTAGTAATTGTGAAGCCGCATAATACAGACGTTGAATCCTCACCACTATCAAATGTAACTACACTTCCATTCTGATTTCCATCAATAATAGTTTGAGAAATGTATGATGTATCTTGTGTTGTTAAGAATAATGAAGCAACCGTTATATTTTTCCCGTTATAGTTGATATTCTCAACATATGTACCCGGTTGCACAAGCACGGTATCTCCATTTGCTGCTGCATTTATACCTTCCTGGATTGTAGGATATTCATATGGAATATTTATTAAGTGATCTGGTTTCTTGATTTTTAAAAGCCAACAATCATAAAGACCAGCTCCAAAAGATTGTGTAGTTCCAGCAATTATATATTCTCCATCAAATGTTTGCACAACTGATTTTCCATTATCTGCTAAACTACCACCTATAATTTTCGACCATAGTTCATTGCCATACATATCTGTTTTGAGCAAATAAACATCCCCCACATCATTGTCGTTAGTATTTCCAGTAAGAATATATCCACCATCAAAAGTATGAGAGATAGATGTGCAAATTTCAGTATTAGGCCCTCCAAGAAACTTTGTCCATAACGAATCTCCATTAACATCTATTTTAATTAAATATGCATCTGCTTGTCCAGCCCCAAAAGAGTTAGTCCAGCCAGCTACAATATAGCCATTATCTTCTGTTTCAAGAACTGATTCACCCCATTCTCCAGTACTTCCCCCAAAAGTTCGTGTCCAAAGTGAATCACCATTTGCATCAGTCTTTATTATATAGACATCCGTTCCTCCTACACCAAAGGATTGTGTCCATCCGGAAATAATATAACCTCCACTTGATGTTTGTTTAACTGATAAACCACCATCAGCTGAGTCACCACCAAAAGTTTGTGTCCAGAGCGTGTCTCCATTTGCATCTGTTTTAATCAAATAAACATCTCCAAGCCCTGCACCAGAGGAATAAGTATCACCTACAATAATATAACCATCATCATTAGTTTGTTGAACTGAACGTCCAAGATCACTATCACTTCCTCCATAAGTTTTAGTCCAAAGAGAATTACCATTTAAATCAGTTTTAATTAGATAAACATCAGTGGCTCCTGTCCCATAACTTTCAGTCGCTCCTGTAATGATGAAACCGCCATCTGTTGTTTGTTGTAGCGAATAGCCGTCATCATTGTTGTTCCCACCATAGGCTTTTGTCCAAAGAGTATCACCAATTTCATTCGTTTTAATTAGATAAATATCGGTGGCTCCTGCACCATAAGATGATGTTCCTCCGCAAATTATGTAGTTTCCATCGAATGATTGCAGTACCGATTCTCCATGATCCTCTCCATTTCCTCCGTAAGTTCTGGTCCATAATGTATCGGGTGGAGTTTGTGCATTTAACATTATTGGAAGAAATATAATAATTATAATAAATAACTTCTTCATCATCCACCTCACTCACCAACTACTGTTGCATTGGCAATGTTGGAGTATTCGGACTGGTTGTTGGTAGTTACAGCCCGAACCCGATAAAAATAGGTCTCCAGATTTATCACATCAGCATCTATGTATGTTTCAGTATTAGCTGCAATTGTAGCAATTAATTCGAAATCATTGCCAGCGGACATCCGTTCGATCTCGAAGTTTTCTTCTATTTCACTGTTATCGTTCCAGCCTATGATAATTGTACTTGTTAACGCATTTGCTGTCAAGTCCGTAGGAGCAGCTATTTCTACTAACTGACTTGTTTCATTGGTAACACCTGAGAAGTTCATATTTGTGAACACTCTAACCCTGTATGTATATTCCAGTCCATAAGCAACCGTTTCATCAGAATAAGAAAGAACATTCTCGGAAACAGTTGCTATCTCTTCAAAACTAGAGCCAGCATCACGCCTTTCAATAGAAAAACCATCCTCAAAACTACAGTTGTCTTCCCAGTAAAGGTCAACCCGGGTATCAGATATCAAAATTGATTCCAGGTTGCTTGGTGGCGGGAATGTAGTGCTGGAAGTAGCATAGTTTGAGTATTGAGAATAGTTTGAACCAGCAAAAGTTCTAATTCTATAGGTATATGTAGTTCCATAATTTAATTCATAATCGTAATACTCATTTTCCTCTGGAGATATGATAGCAACTTCTTCAAAGTTACTGCTGTTTATTCCTCGCTCCAAAGAGAAGCCTTCTTCAAAAGAACTTATTGCTATCCAGGTTAGATACATAGTCTGGTCATTTATTGGGGTTACATCTAAGTCGGTTGGTGCAGGTAATACGATATCACAATCAATTTCAGATGAGTAGTAGGAGTAATTTGCCCCATGTTTAGCGCGAACACGGAAAGTATAAATTGAGCCATAATCCAGCCCAATAATATTGCATGTGTTACTGGTAGTAAAGGCAATCTCATAATATCCATTAGGAGCATACATTTCTACACTGTATCCATCCTCGAAGTCACAGTTATCAATCCAGTTCAACTCAACAGATTCGTAACTGGTAGGTTCTGCAGTCAAGCCAGTTGGTGAAGGGAAGTATGTAACAGTAGTATCGATAATGGAATATTCAGAATAATTTAAAGAAGTCCCTGCCCTGACCCGATAGAAATGTTGTGGGCCGTATTCCAAGCCAGTGTCAGTGAAATATGTTGTATTTGCATCCAGTACAGCTATCTCTTCATACATTGACCAATCAATTGATCTTTCTATATGATATGTATCCTCAAAAGTACAGTTGTCACTCCAGGTAAGTTCAATAGTATCATCATTAGAAGATGTTCCAATAAGATCATCAGGGGCAGGAAAGAAGGTTTGTTCTTCAACTGTATTGGAACCATTCGAGTAGTTCAGATCTGTGAAGGCACGAACGATGTACTCGTAATTTACGCCAAGCAACAAATCCTGGTCAGTAAATGTTAGCACATCAGCCTCAGTTGTGCCTATCTCTTCGAAAGGTCCTGCTTCTTCTCGTCTTGATATGGAGAATCCCTGTTGGAACCTGGAGTTATTCCAAGCTACTTTCTTGTAATTATTATCTTTATCCTTTACCCAAATAACGTTTGTATCTATTGGAATCTCGTATTCCCATTCCAGCACAATATTCTGATCTGAGATAGCTTCTGCGGTTAAATTGAAGGGAGCTGGGAAGAATGTACTCGATCCTGCTTCATTGGAATATCCGGAAACATTGTAATCGGTGAAGGCTTGAATGCGATAAGTGTAGCTTATCAATAACAATAATCCTTCATCAACAAATTCAACAATATTTTCTTCCACCTGTCCTACTTGAACGTAATCTTCGCTTCCTTCTTTTCTTTCGATCCTGTATCCTGTTTCAAAAGAACAGTTATCCTGCCAGGAAAGCTCGATCTGCTGATCAGAAATTGGTGTTGCCGTTAATTGAGTTGGTACATTTACAAGCTGGGTTTGAAGAGTAGATTCTACGCTGTAAGAAGAGTAGGATTGATTGAGGTATGTTCTCAGACGATATGTGTAGTCGGTATTTACTGATAGTGTGGAATCTGTAAAACTGGTAATACTCGATTCCAGTCTAGCAATTTCTTCGAAGCTGCCTGTGTTTATCTTTCTTTCTACCGATGTTCCAAATTCATAACCATCTCTGCTGTTGGTTTTGTTCTTAGTGATAGCTCCCGACATATGCCAACTCATACCTATTTCATGATCATTGAAAGACCAGGCTAGAATGTTAACCGGGGGATTGATAGATAATGTATGACTCATTGTTGCGGAATACGGTCCTGGAAGAGTATCCACTACTCCGCGAATGCGATATGTATAATGAATGCTGGCATTGATCAGTGAATCGATGTACGTTTGATACGCAATTGTCTCAGCTGGGATTTCCGCGATCTGTGTATATCCACTGGTTGCTTCAGCAGATCGTTCCAACTGATACTTTGTGAAGTATTCGTAATCTGAGGAGAACTTCACTTCGATCTTGGTCAGACCAAAATTGGATACAGAGATCATGGTTGGAGCAGGGAATTGTATATTTACTTCTGGGTCGAACGGGTTTTCTAGATTTCTGTCGGTGCAGGAGGAGAAGAAAAATGAGAACAGAAGACATGAATAAAAGAGAATTCTATTAATATTTCTCATCTTTACCTCTTTGTTCTGGCTAGCTTAGTATAATGGATCTGTTTGATCCAGCTATAAGCAGAATACAAGATTGAACCTACAGATATGTAATAAGAATAATCACGATAATTGTCCCACTTCTCAAGATTGTCTCTATTAGATACAGCAGAAGCGTTTGTCTCCGCCTTCTGGTAATCATCGTAATAGCCATCCGCTACAACATTACTTAGTAGTCCAAAGGCAATAAAGGCTCCTGAAGCAATAAGCGAATAATTCCTGTGAACTTTGTATTTATGAGCTCTGCTGAGCATAGTTTTATCGTAGGAAAGCAGTTTGAATTCTTCCTGAAAAGTATCATTCTTTTTAAGAATCACAGTTCTTTGGTCTGGCATGAAATCGGATCTACTTATATCAATCTGATATTTGCCAATGGGGATTTCTTCAAATTTCTTTGAACCATTTGCAGTGAAATATTCTCCTGCATCTCCAGTAAGCTCAACTTGTGCATCAAAAGGTGACACTGCTATATGTATTGAGCCAGTATTAACCTGAGGAAAAAGATCCAAAGTTTCTACCTGATTTTTCTTTAAAAGGAGTGTTTTCTCTACTGTGTCTGCCTTGGGCAGAGAAGCCGTAATTTTGTACACAGCAGGTTCAAGCTGGATATTTAATAATTGCTTCTGGATCTCATCATTTATTTTGATTTCAGCATCGTTATCAGTATGTATAGTAAGTGTTGCGAATATCGGGTTTGGAAACAAAGACACTATCCTTTGCTCACCTTTGGTCAGGAGAATAATCTTCTCTTCAGTTTCGCACATGCCAGATTTAGCAGAGATTTTGTATTCTCCCGGTTCTTGTTTCGTAAATGTATAAGGTGTTCTGTTAAAAGTATTCTCTCCATTGATATAAATGTCTAAATCCTTTTTAGGGTTTGAATTTACTATAAATGATCCTATATTTGGTGTTAGGTTGTATAACTTTGTGAATTTTGGTGGTTGAATATTGATGGTGTCGTATATTGTTTCGTAATCTTTCTTTTCGATTCTGATTGAGTAAATTCCCTGTAAGAAGTTTTTTGCAACAGGAGTCTCTCCCAGTCTTGTATCATCTATAGAAACTAAGGCGTCTTCAGGTTCACTATTAATTTCGATAGTAACATTTTCTAATTCTTTTAACTGGTATTCAAAGAGAGTCTTTTCATTCGTCACATTAATCTCTTCCCAAATGGTTTGATAGCCAGCCAACTCAATTTCGATTTGATGGTTTCCAGTAGTAATGCTATTAGCTCTACCGCAATCAATAACATCCCCATCAATTTTTACGATAGCTTTTTCTGGACGAACTTTGATATTAACCGAAATGTATTCTTTCTCAGGCTCATTTGTTAATACTAATTCATAGACACGTTGCGTTTTAACGTTAATACTGAAATCAGTTAATAATCTCACTTCCAGAGGTTCATAATCAGCATGAGTGATTTCTATAACACGTTGACTATCATTTATATAGAAGGTATACTCGTGTTTCCCTTCATCGTAGACTGCTGAATGCAATGTAGGACGACTTACATTGACAAAACCTAGTCCTTTAAGCTCCGTTTTGATAATAAGTACAGGTGCCCATTTTCCATCAGCATCTCGTTCTTTCAAGCTTGTGTAAGTAGCCGGCAGTTCTCTGATCGATTCTACGCGGAGTGTACCGAGTGCGTTTAATGACAATGTTAGTGTTATGATAAAAACTGTGAGTAAAAGTTTCTTCATTTAATTATCCTCAATCTGATAATATTTTCTCGTTCACAAATACTCCGTAAGAAATCTATCAATTCCATTCCGTAAATAAATTCGTCCCTCATTTATCCTCTTCATTACATAGATATATTTCTAAGCTCAAAATAAGATGAATTCCTATTTAGAACTGCGAAGCAAACGGAAGCCCACGAAGCTAGAGCTGATGAGGGGACCGTGGGCGCCGCTATAGGAGAAATAGCGATACGCAACCCGACAGTAGTCGGCTTTGCCGATCCAGCCGCCGCCACGATTCATACGGCGAAAGCTCCTTGTAGGCCCCTGTGGATTGCGCTGAGGGCTGTTCTCGTAGTAGCTGTTGCTATACCAATCGCTGCACCATTCCCACACGTTGCCTGCCATGTCATAAATTCCCAGTTCGTTTGCTTGTTTTTGTCCAACTGGATGTGTTTTCTTACTTATAAATAAACTGCCTGAATTACCAGCGTACCAGGCTACATCACCAATAGTATTCGAACCTGAATATTTGTAGTTGCGGGATTTGCTGCCGCCCCGTGCAGCATATTCCCACTCAGCTTCGGTGGGTAATCTGTATCCGTTGGCAGAAAAGTTGCACTTTGTATTCTTACCGCTACCGGTATAACATTTCTGCAAACCTTCCATCTCGCTCTTCTTGTTGCAAAACTCAACAGCATCATACCAGCTAACTTCTTCAACAGGCAAGCTATCACCTTTCCAATTGGAAGGATTACTACCCATCACCTCTTTCCACTCTTTCTGGGTAACTTCATACTTGCCAATGAAAAAATCGCTAACCGAAACTGAATGGATTGGTTTCTCGTTGCTTTCCTCATTGCTGCCCATCTGGAAGGTGCCACCCTCCACGAAGATCATGTTGTTCGGCACATCGCGGCCCTCTTCCAATTTTATCTGTTTTGCAGCTGTATCATCTAACTGCAATTGGAAGCTTTCGGTGTGGGTTTTATAGTCGTCTGCTTTTACAATTAACTCATAAGTTCCAATCGGAACATCTATAAAAGTTTTTCTGCCAGTGGCTGTATAATGTTCTCCGCCGTCGCCGTTCAGTTCGATATCGGCAGAATTGGGAATTATCATTACCTGCACTGTCCCAGTCTGCACTTCGGGATAAATTTCCAGAATTTCGTTGGTTTTGGGTTTCAAGGTAATCACGCGGTTTATTGTTTCTGCTTTGGGCATTTCCACAGTTATTTGTAATACTTGAGGAGCAATTTTCAGATTTATTACACTGCCTTTGTAACTTTCACTATTAAATTTCACCGTTGCATTGGGGTGTGTCTTGATTGTCAGAATAGCTCTTATATCATTCAAAATGTAAGATTTTGTTGTTTCCAGTTCAGTGATTGTTATTTGTTCATTTATAGTTTCATAATTTTCCTTTTCTATTCTTATCGGATAAGTTCCAGCATCGAAGAAACTCTGAGTAGGGGTTTCACCAAATTTCAAATTATCGATGTAAACAGTCGCACCTTCCGGGTTAGAATTGATCGTGACTGCAGCTGGCATGGCGGGAACAAGTTTGAAGTCAAATGAGTTATTCTGCATAGAGATTTCTTCTTGTAATGTTTGAGTAGCAAAACCATCTTTTTCAATGCGGATTTCGCGAGGGCCAGAACCAATGTTTGATGTTAGCATTTTATTCTGAGTCAATCCAATTTGCTGATTATCAACATAAACTTTAGCCCCATTCTGATTGCAGCTTATCATTACCGGTACTTGCACAATTTCTTTGTCAAAACCAAGTATGAGTT
>JAVCCH010000168.1 GCA_030765535.1 Candidatus Tenebribacter davisii | reverse complement strand
TTAGCATTTTATTCTGAGTCAATCCAATTTGCTGATTATCAACATAAACTTTAGCCCCATTCTGATTGCAGCTTATCATTACCGGTACTTGCACAATTTCTTTGTCAAAACCAAGTATGAGTTCATATACACGCTGCGCTTTCACATTTATGCTAAAATCTGCCAATAATCGCACTTCCAGAGGTTCGTATTCGGAGTGAGTAATCTCGACAACTCTTTGGTTATCATTCATGTAAAATTTGTATTCATGTTTTCCTGAGTTATATTCCGCAGCATGTATGGTAGGTCGACTTACGTTCTGGAAGCCTAATCCTTTCAGCTCTGTTTTCACTATCAACACCGGTGCAAACTTCCCGTCTGCATCGTATACTTCTAAATTCATATGCTCAGCTGGCAGTTCTTTGATTGATTCTACCCGGAGTGTACCGAGTGCAGAGAGTGAAACATTAACAAGTAAACAAAAAAAGAAAAATACTACTTTTTTCATGAAACCTCTTATATAATAATATTTTTGGGGCTTTTATGCTAATATGGCTATCAATAAAACCTGAAATTCTCCAGTTTCATTTGTTTAGAAAGGTCCCACTCTCCCGGTTGCCAGTTACGAACATGGATCAATGGATCATCACCTCGAAAATCGATAAGCAGGAAAAGATAACCTTCATCTTTGTAGGTACTGGAATAATAGTTCTGCTTCATGGAAACACCATAAACACTATCGATGGGAGCTACATTAATAGTGAATGTGTCAAATTGCAGCCAGACAAAGCGGTTCTTTTGGAATACTTCCTTTTGGCTGGCAATGTGTTCCTGCTTGGTTTTCTTGAAATAGATGATCTCTTCATCTGAGAAATCGGTGGAAATCTCTTTATCAAGTTTAGTACGTTTCACTACTTTTCCAGTTATGATGATCGCATCATCTGAATAGAGCGTTTCTACATCTTCGATGTTTTTGGTGGTGTAAGAAGTCTTATAATTCTCCAGGAACTTGATAGCTATCTGTCGGTAATCCCAATCTCCTACCGCTGTTCCCTGTTCTTCGAAAAGTTTGTGTAAAGCTGGATTGATCGTGTAACCAAAATTATAGATTTTACCAGTATCATCAAAATCTATGACGACTGTTTCGTTACGGGTAGGAAAACCTTCACAACTCACAGACATGCCGAACTGTCGTGCTTCCCAACCAGTATCTGTTTTATTAATTTGTACTTTCTGCGGATAATCCAGTAGTTTTGTGTGATTACAATCTATCACCTGCTTTATACGTTTGATTATCTTCTTGTCGGTAAAGATAGTTTCATCATCCAGATATTCGTTTTCCAGTATCATGAAAAATTTATAAAGATTACCGGCAAATTCTTCAATTACGGGACAATCACCGGAATTGGTAAACTCTATGTTCAGATCATCAATCAAACGTTTCTTCTTCTTGATCTTCTCGATCTTTTTACTCTTCAGTTTGATCTCTCGATACTCTTCCAGTTCTTCACATTCAAATAAGCGGCTGAGAAGTTTGGTCTGTTCGTTATAGCTATTGTACATATCCTCTTTCAGATCGATCTTGAG
Organism: Candidatus Tenebribacter davisii; assembly: GCA_030765535.1. Taxonomy (GTDB): domain Bacteria; phylum Cloacimonadota; class Cloacimonadia; order Cloacimonadales; family TCS61; genus Tenebribacter; species Tenebribacter davisii. The sequence goes on along the minus strand of JAVCCH010000168.1, from coordinate 2,459 downwards.
TGAGAGTTTTTCCATGTTCTCATATTCTTTGCCATATAGTTCCAGCTGCACAAGGTTGGAATTGGTTTTCTGGGATATGAAATCATGTAGATCATAATATTCGATATTAAGGTCGTGTATTGGCTCATTGTTATATGAAAAATCTAATACAATATCCCGTGTTTCATTTTCATAGATATTGGAGACTAATTTAATGTCAATGTCTCGAGCAATACTGCGGATCTCATTAAAGATCGTATCGGAATAGTACACTTTACCTTCGAATTTCACACATGGATCTTGCAGTGCTTCGATAGCCACGGCTGCTCGATAATAGTTACGAAATGCTTTACCTAGCTGGTTTAGTTCCAGATTTTCTTTAGCTTCACGCAGGAAGCCACAGATCTCGATCTTTTTATTTTCGAAGATTTTTTTATATTCTTCTCTTTTAATATAACGAAAAATGTGAAAGATCGGTCCTGTTTTATATGATAGCTGCTCTACATCAGGAAGGCGGCCGTATGTGTAGGTTCCCATCACTTTTTCAAGCTTTTGATCTTCGTTTCCCAGGCTATCATCTGAGGTTGTAGAAGTCAGTTCTGAGGAGACCACCACATAGATCTTGCTCATCAGTTCCTGCAAGGCTTTTTGATCTGTTTCCTTGCGCTGTTTACCTTCTGCTGTGCCGAAATAGTATACATCCGGTTGAGCTTGGATGGATGCGATCTGTTGTTTGATGCTATTCGTGTTTTGGGCGGATAAGAATATTGATAATATTAATACACAAATTATAAAATTACGCTTCATTTTGCTCCTTTTATAACACCGTGAACGGCGAGGCTAAAAGTATAATTATCGAGCAGATATGACAATACGAAACCCGAGACTGCAGCCGGTGCTGTAATTGCGATTGTCCCTATCACGATAGGCAACACGACAAAGATCACCATCACCGGCCCAAGAACCACCACGCAAAACGGAACGTTGACCGGAATTTGCACCTTGAGGATTATTCTCTGGACTACTCAAATAATATACTTCATCATACCAATCCCAGCACCATTCCGACACATTACCGCTCATATTATATATTCCCAGTTCGTTTGCCTGTTTAGTGTCTACAGAATGGGTTTTGTCTCCGGAATTGTTATCATACCAGGCAACATCACTAATATTGTTAGAGCCAGAATATTTATAATTTCTCGATTGATTTGCTCCTATGGCTGCATATTCCCATTCTGCTTCAGTTGGTAGCCGGTAGCCGTTGGCAGAAAAGTTACATTTTGTATTCTTTTCTCTTCCTGTGTAGCAAGGTGTGAGACCTTCCGCTTTGCTTTTTTTATTGCAAAACTCTACGGCATCATACCAGCTTACTCTTTCTACAGGTAGATTGTTACCTTTCCAAAGAGATGGATTACTACCCATAATATTTTTCCACTCTTTCTGGGTTACTTCATATTTACCAATATAAAAGTCATTTAGTGTTATAGAGTGAACTGGTTTTTTATAACTGTTACCGCTATTGCTTCCCCTTTGAAAGGTGCCGCCTTGAACAGCAATCATTTCAGTTCCTGTTTTAGTGGTATAACTCTCTAAATCGCTGCCTTCTTCCAAAGCTATTTGTAACGGCACAGTAATATCAGCATTCAAACGGAAGCTTTCAGTGTGAGTTTTGTAGCCATCCGCTTTCACTATCATTTCATACGATCCAATTGACACATCCAGAAAAGTTTTGCGTCCGGTATTAAAATAGTGTTCACCGCCGTCGCCATTCAATTCGATATAGGCATTGGTTGGGATTGTCATCACCTGTACTGTTCCTGTCTGCACTTCAGGATAGATTTCCAGGGTTTCCGAAGATTTAGGTTGTAAACTTACCACACGTTCTATGCTTTCTGCTTTGGGCATTTCCACAGTTATTTGTAACACTTGAGGAGCAATTTTCAGATTTATTACACCACCTTTGTAATTATTACCGTTAAACTTAACTGTAGCATTAAGGTGAGTTTTTATGGTGAGTGTAGCTCGGATATCTGTTAAATTATATGTTTCTCTGGTTTCCGGTTCTGTGATAGTAATCTGCTCTTCGATGGTTTCATAGCTTTCTTTTTCAATTTTAATGGGATAAGTTCCAGCATCAAAGAAACTTTGGGTTGGCGTTATGCCGAATTTCAAGCCACCTATATAAACCGTAGCACCTTCCGGGTTGGAATTGATCGTTACTGCAGCTGGCATGGCAGGAACAAGTTTGAAGTCAAACGAGTTATTCTCTAAAGAGATTTCTTCTTGTAGCATTTGAGCAGCAAAACCATCTTTTTCAATGCGGATTTCGCGAGGGCCAGAACCAATGTTAGATGTTAGCATTTTATTCTGAGTCAATCCAATTTGCTGATTATCAACATAAACTTTAGCCCCATTCTGATTGCAGCTTATCATTACCGGTACTTGCACAATTTCTTTGTCAAAACCAAGTATGAGTT
>JAVCCH010000094.1 GCA_030765535.1 Candidatus Tenebribacter davisii | reverse complement strand
GTATAGTAGTTGCCGGTGATTATGCTGATAAGCACAATTTCCTGAGTATCGAGCAGATCGCAAAACATAAAATGCTGAAAGATGGTGAAGATCCTAACCTCTATGATCATGCTGCAGAGCATTTCAAGGATATTTCTGAAGATGCACTTATTGCCATGCTCGATGATAAATTCATTTATGAAATTTACGAAAAGGCTGATCTTTACGGTAGAGCAAAGGAAGTTTTTGAGAAGGTTAGGCAAGGTCGAGGAAAGCCTCTATTGGCTAAGGCAGGGTAATTATGGAAACTATAAAGAAGCTTACCAAAGCACGAGCGGGGCTGGTTTTATCCAGTCCCTTTTTCGCTTCACTCGCTTTACGGCTTAAACTTATCGAGGATCTGGAATGTAAGACAGCTTACACAGACTCTGTTGTGCTTGGTTACAATCCTGAATTTATTGATAAACTCTCCAATGCTGAATTGAAAGCAGTAATCTGTCATGAGGTTCTTCATATAGCTATGCTCCATCCTTTTCGAAGAAGTAATAGAGATCCTCTGAGATGGAATATAGCATGTGATTATGCTATTAACCCTATTGTCAAGGAAGCAGGATTTTCTCTACCTGCAGGAGCGTTAATAGAAGACAGATACAAAGGCATGGAAGCTGAGATCATATATAATATGCTTCCAAAACAGTTACCTAAAGAGATAAACATGATAGGAGAAGTAAGAGACTACAAACAGGATAAAACTGATAAGAACTCTTCTACACCAAAACAGCAGGAGAAGAACTGGAAGATAACTCTAACCGGAGCTTCCGCAATTGCTAAAGCACAGGGCAAACTTCCATCTGGATTAGATAGAATGATCCAGGAGATATTACAACCGAAACTACCATGGAGAGAGATACTATCCAGGTTTATCACTGAGAATGCTAAAAACGACTATACATGGACTCAACCTAACAAAAGATACTTGTACTCAGGTCTGTATCTACCAGGGCTTAACGTGCCTACATTGGGAACCATAGCTGTTATCATTGATACCAGTGGTTCTATTTCACAGAAGGAGTTGGATATATTTGCATCAGAGCTTCAATCTATTCTTAACATATACCCTGGAACTGAGATCAAGGTCATCTATGTAGATACAAAGATTGCTGCTACAGAAACCTTAGATATTTATGACTTCCAGCTTCATGCTAAAGGTGGTGGCGGTACAGACTTCAAGCCTGGCTTTGAATACATTGAAAAGGAAGCTATAATGCCCTCCTGTGTTATCTATTTCACTGACGGCTGGTGCGATTCATTTCCTGAAGCACCAGATTATCCAACTCTCTGGGTATCAACCGACAGAACTAACTTCAAGCCACCATTCGGAGAGGTGATCAACATGGAACAACGAGAGTAATACCTCGTTGTTTTTTAGCTATCAGCCGAAGATGATCTTGAAGATGAAGAATGGGTAGATAAGCTAAGAAAAAAAGCAGAAGAACTAAAAGATTAAGAACGTTTTTGCATACATTCACAAGACATCGAGATTCAAAGTTCACGAAACATTTTAGATCGGATTTAACAGAATTTTCATTTAAAAAAAAAGCCATCCGGTAACTGCCGGATGGCTTTTAATATCTACTATCTATTTTAAAACATATAGCCTATACTGAAGTGATGTGTTGCATCAATAGTATGTGTATTGAACCCATAATCTACAATAATATTATACATGTTAAATCTGGCACCCATGGAGTAACTGGTAGGACCACTGCGAACACCACAGCGTAGGTAGAGCATCTCAGCAACTTTTACTTCTGCTCCTGCATGTACTTCCGTAATGCCGTTAAAGGTTTTCTTCAGTTCAAATGATGTGATCACATCATTATATGGATTATAGGATAAACCCATTGCCATTTTCTGCGGAATATCGTGAGCATTATCTTCACCCATAGAAGGATTGTTCAGATTAGTTATAGTAAAACCTATCTTTGTACGCTGATGTAATGTGGCTAATGCTCCAAAATTAATCCCGAAAGCAGGTTGTTCGCCAAATCCTTCGATTGAAAGATGATACATATTAAATGAATAACCGATATCGAGGTTAGAGTGAATATCATTTAGAATATTAAAAGAATGTGATAGAGCATATACCTTTTCACTTAAAAGATTCACATCCTGAAAATCTACATCCATTGATTGCAGTCCGATTCCAATTGTACCGAACTTGCGTGGAAGCTGCATGGAAAAAGCTATTGTATTTAGAATCTGAAAGTCATTGCCGAATAAGCTTGAATATCCAGCAATCAGGCTGTTTTTTGCACAATTCAGTCCAGCTGGATTATAGAAAATTGCATTGGCATCATCACTAACGGAATAATAAGCTCCACCCATTGCCCTGGCCCGTGGGGAAGGTTCATAATCATCGAACATTGCTGCTAGATTTATAGTTAACAACACTAAACATAATGCAATTATTATCTTTTTCATCATTCCCCCCTTACTTAAGTGGTGCACCGATTACAATCGGAGCCTTTGCAGTTTTTTTATTGCCTGCTTCAGTATCTATAACTTCTAAGAAACAAATATAAAGTCCAAGTGGTAACAGGTTGTTTTCCTTGTCTCTGCCATCCCAATCATATTGGTTGATTCCGGTTAAATTGGTTATAATATCGTTGAAAAGTGTTCTTTCCAGTTTTCCTTCGGCATTGTATATTCTTAAGATCGCTTTATCATTCAGTTCTGCACCAAATTCAATATGGAATGATTCACCAGAATATGGATTGAATGCTTCTGCTGGAATGTTCAAAACTGCAATATGGGAAACTGCATCATAATAATAAGGATAATATTGAAGTCCCGTATCTTCTTCGGGAAAAGTGAATTCAGTGCCACTAGTATCGGTTGCAATTATTTCAAATTCCACCATTGTTCCTTCACCTTGAGCTGGAACGTCAGTTTCATAAATATCTTCATTAGCTTCTGTAGGAGTCATTTCTAAAAGGTTCAAATTAATTTCTCTGTTTGTGCTCCAATGCATGATAACATTAGCGAATTCCAGAGGATATGTGAATGTAATATTTACGGGTTCTCCCGGGATTCTTTCGCTGATATCACCGTATGGGTAGATAACGAATTCTCCTTCCCCTAGATGAT
>JAVCCH010000192.1 GCA_030765535.1 Candidatus Tenebribacter davisii | reverse complement strand
TAATGGCGGCGTGCCACGTCATCTTGCCATGAGCATTGGATTTGTTTTTCAAATCCTGATGTGATTAACAAGATGATAAAAGACGAGCAAATATAAAGTCAAGGGTTGTTTATTTGTGAGTTTCCGTGGACGTAGTGTTAAACGATGTTCCGCTTTGATACGGTTGCGAGTCTTTTAGTAGGGGCACGCCGCCATTAATCAACATGGAGCGAAGCGGAATGTTGATTAATGGATCGAGCCTGCCACGTTCTTTTATATTTTCTCTCAATCTAAATGTGGAGGCTTTTGTTAGCAGCATCTTCATCATTTCAACAATAAACATTTCTTAACAGCTTTAGTTTTACCGTTCACATTTAATTTATACAGATATATTCCTGAACTTTGCTTAGATGCATCCCAATCGTAAGTATGAGATCCTGATCCAAATTGATGTGATTCAATCAATTGTCCCTTAATATTTGAAATTGTTAGAATTCCAGTTTCATTTTCTTTTAGATTGAATTGTATAGTTGTCAATGGATTGAATGGATTAGGATAGTTTGTAAGCACAATATTGGATGAAATTACATAGTTATCAACTGAAGTATCATTCCCTAACTTTGCTACAAAGATATCAGCAGAACCACTACTTGTAAGTGAATATGAACCAAAGGTTGCTGTTGCAGAAAAATCTCCTGTCACATAGCTGCTTCCATTACTATCTATTGTGATTCCATAGCTATCATCCCAGCTACTCCCACCAGCTTTAGTTACCCATAACCAGTTGCCATTTGCATCCATTTTTGCTACAAAGATATCAGCAGAACCACTACTTGTAAGTGAATATGAACCAAAGGTTGCTGTTGCAGAAAAATTTCCTGTAATATAGCTATTCCCATCTCCATCTATTGCAATTGATTCACCAAAATCAAATCCACTTCCACCAGCTTGGGTTGCCCATAACCAGTTGCCATTTACATCCATCTTTGCTACAAAGATATCAGCAGAACCACTACTTGTAAGTGAATATGAACCAAAGGTTGCTGTTCCTCCAAATCTACCAGTCACATAACTGCTTCCATTACTATCTATTGTGATTCCATAGCTATCATCACAGCTACTCCCACCAGCTTTAGTTACCCATAACCAGTTGCCATTTGCATCCATTTTTGCTACAAAGATATCAGCAGAACCACTACTTGTAAGTGAATATGAACCAAAGGTTGCTGTTTCTTCAAAGCTACCAGTCACATAACTGTTCCCATCTCCATCTATTGCAATTGAATCACCATAATCACTACCACTCCCACCAGCTTTAGTTGCCCATAACCAGTTGCCATTTGCATCCATTTTTGCTACAAAGATATCATAACTACCACTGCTTGTTAGAGAATAGAAACCAAAGGGTGCTGTTTCAGAAAAAATTCCCGTCACATAGCTATTCCCGTCATCATCTATTGTAATTGATTCACCAACATCAACACTACTTCCACCAGCTTGAGATGCCCATTGCCATTCAGGTTCTTGGGCAGACAAGGTTATTGTGAATATAATAAATATTAAACCAACAAGTGCTTTTTTCATTTTCTCCTCCTATTTTTTTTCATCTGAATTCTTTTTTCGATATTTTTAAGTTGCTGCTAATGGATCCGGCGTATGCAGTGTTGAGTTTTGAGCTTGCTCAATTTCGATACACAGATACGCATGTTAAGTGAAGCGGAGCGAGCGGACAGGCGAATCTTCGCCGGATCCATTAAGTAAAACGAGAGCGAAGCGAAGTTTTACTTAATGTTTCGCGTGTGCGGCGGAATCAGAATGATTCAGCCCGGACAAAACGCTAAAACCTGAATCGGTACGATTCAGACGAAACAAACCACCCAGCCTATCCGCAGACACGCTTGTTACAGGCATTTTCTTTACCACCAGACCACTAAGAAAATGGAATGGAATTTGCCAAATCAACAGGGGAGAAGCATTTGCAGATTTTATGACAATTGCACCTCTGAATTCCTGTAAAGGATACCCACGATTTATAACCTCTAATTTACTTCAATACTTTGAACTGGAGCTTTCACTGAACGTACAGGTCGTAGTTTCCGGCGAATTGGCAGAAAATTTGCTAACCCTTCAAGAGTGATTTAATTGCAAATTTTGTAACAATTGCACCTCTGAATTCCCGTAAAGGCGACCCACAATTTGTATCTTTTAAATAACTACATTGCTTTGAGTTGGAACTTTCATCAAACGTACAGGTCGTAGTTTCCGACGAATTGGTAGAAAATTTGCTGATCACTCACTTTAGCGCAAATTCCATTATCCTTTTCGTTATACAAACTTATTTTCCGACTTTTGTCAGTTTCCAATAACTGTCCAGTTTTTAGAAAATCAGCTTCAACCCGAAGTTACTTCTAAACCGAACTTAATGTTCCTCAATTGCCTGTAATGTTTTGCGTGTGCGGCGGGATCGGAACGATCACGCCCAAAACAAACTGACCAGCCGTTTGAATCGGAAGATTCAAACAAAGAGTACTGACCAGCCCTACAGCCGACACGCTTGTTAGGCGAACTTAATCCGGTAAAAATTCTTATTATCCAATTCAACATTTCAATATTTAAAATGCAAACCTAAAGATAAATACCATGGCAGGATCTCAAAATCAACCTTATTAAGATCGAGTGAAAATCCTAATTGGGTTTCTAATTTTATATTTTCTGAGCCACTTCTTAACATTAAAGCTGGTTCTAAGAAATAACCCCGTTTATTTTCAGGAGCTTTACAATTTTCTTGTTTTATTATATTTAATTCGTCAATTACTATCCTTGAAAATCTTAATCCCAACCCACCATCTATTATTTTAGATGAGTATCCGCAATTTATTTGAGCAAAATATTTATGGTAATAACTCTCTAGTTTCAATTGTTCATGTTCATAGCTAGTTGAATACAAAATTGGCACATAAGATTCATTATGGGATTTTGTAAATCCATTGCCATAACCCAACAGGAATTCGATAGTACCATATTTATTACCGAATTTTTTATTCCAAAATTTACCCAAACCACCTTCTATGTATTTATGTTTAAAATAAAAATATTCATCGAATTTATCAGAAGCGTGATTCCCTTGTGATTCCTGATAATTCAAAGATGTGTAGACGATATAATTATTAGCAAATGAATAAGCAAATTTACCCTCAATAGCTTCCATAAAGATGTTATTTTTGTATGAATCTTTCTCATATCTCCTGTTAAAGATTGTATTAACTGAAGCTTGAATCTGTTTGTCCTTGCTAAATAAATGAATTGGGATTTTGTTTGATGTATAAACAGGTACAAATAAACATCCCTGAAACAAAAGACTTATTATTAGCAATAACATTTTCATTTTTTATATCCCTTAATATTTCTCTAATTTCGCCTAACATATGCACGCCACGCCCAATATAAATGTATACATAACTAACCTATAGTTACGCTATTTTTGTTGTACAATAACTCCCATATAAAAGTTATTGTACACTTAATTACTTTGTCAATTCTATGTCTAATTATCAATGCAAAACTAAAAGCAAGAGAAGATTGAATATTAAGATTTTAATGTCAAGAACAATAGTATTTATTAGCGTGTAATAAAATAGGGGAGTTTTTTAAGCTCCCATGCATTTTAAGTGGTGACAATAATCAATATTCACATTGATTCTATTGGTTTGTATAAGAAAGGGAACACATAAGATGTAGCATGAACACTAATAAATGCTTATCAGCTATTACAAAGCTTTTAAATTGAGCTTAACGACTGTTCTCAACTCCTCTATCACTTTACTCCCTGGAAGTGAATACCTGCGAGTTGTTTACTGCAAATAAACTCCTGTTCCAATAAAAAAGTCTGTGCCAGGAATTGGTTCGACATATCCAAGTTTTCT
>JAVCCH010000058.1 GCA_030765535.1 Candidatus Tenebribacter davisii | reverse complement strand
TTCCCCACACCTATGAATGTACACTCGGTCTCATTATGCCTGTTATGAAAGGAGCTGCTGTATATTATCTCGATAAACTTCCCACTCCGAGTGTTCTGCTGCCTGCTTTGCAAAAGATCAAACCCACGCTTATGCTTACAGTTCCATTAATCATGGAAAAAATATTCAAAAATAAAATATATCCAACTCTAACAGCTAATCCTATATCAAAAATACTTTACAGTTTCCTACCAACCAGGAAATTCTTACATTACATAGCTGGTAAGAAATTGTATAATTCATTTGGTGGTAAACTGCATTTCTACGGAATTGGAGGTGCACTTCTATCTTCAGATGTAGAGAAATTCTTAAGAGATGCAAAATTCCCTTATGCTATTGGTTATGGACTAACGGAAACATCTCCATTGATTGCCGGTGCTAATGCCAGCTCAACTAAATTCCGCTCTACAGGACCAGTTCTGACAAATATTAAAGTACGCATTTTTGAGCCTGATCCAAAAAGCGGAGAGGGAGAAATCCAAGTAATAGGCGACAACGTAATGAAAGAATATTATAAAGATCCTGAGCGAACGAAAGAAGTTTTTACGGACGACGGCTGGTTCAAGACTGGTGATCTCGGAATAATGAAAAACGAGTATCTTTACATTAAAGGCAGAATGAAAAATGTTATAGTTGGTGCCAGCGGTGAAAACATTTATCCTGAGGATATCGAATCTGTAGTTAACCAGAATCATAATGTTTTGGAATCAATCGTTTATGAATCTGAAAGTAAGATTGTCGCTCGTGTTCACTTGAATTATGAATTGATTGATAAAGAACAAAGAACAAAGAAAGCAAACGAGAATAGGATGAGAGATTTTATCAGTGATTTACTTCAGGAAATTAGGAGTAGTGTGAATTCACAAGTTTCATCTTTTTCCAGTATTAAGAAAATCATAGAACAACGTGAACCTTTTGAGAAAACTCCAACTAAGAAAATTAAAAGGTATTTATATACTGAATAGTATCCTATTGAATTGTTTTTTTTATTCCATTATTTATTTGTAGAGGCGATTACCCTTAATCGTCCGAAAATTTTATCACTTAACTAATCTGTCAATTCGGGGAATTGACCCTACTTTTATCTGGCTATCAACCCCACAAATGGATTTCCTACTTTCTCATCTTCGATAGTAGTATCAAGTCCATGACCGGGTAGAACCTTAATATCTCCTTCTAAAACGAATAATTTAGTTTTTATAGAATTTATCAATGTTTTATAGTTACCACCCGGAAGATCTGTTCTGCCTATACCTTCAGCAAAAAGTGTATCTCCGGAGAATAATAAGTTTTCGGTTAAAAGACAAATTCCGCCTTGGGTATGACCCGGTGTATGAATTATCTGGATCTTTTCATTTCCTAATTTAATTATGTCCCCATCATTTAAGATAACATCTGCTTTCGGAGCAATTATTTCAGGACTCCAGAAAGCACTTAGATTTTTTTTTGGATCTATCAGCAAATCTGCATCATCTTTATGAATACACTTCTTTACATCAAAATTATCATTTATGAATTGATTCCCACCTATATGATCAGCATGGCCATGAGTCGAGATCAAGTATTTTAAATTTATATTCATTGTCTTAATCTCATCGATCATATGTTGAGAAGGTGCTGCGGGATCAATAATAGCAGCCTCTTTTGAATTCTCTTCCCAGATAAGGTACGTATTTGTGCCAAAACTTGGTAATATATTATATGTTCTGTATTGCATTACAATTCCTTAAATTTGATATTGTTTTATATCTTTTACAAGCATTTTATCTATTTCAACTTCATTGTTAAGTTTAAAATTCATTCCATATTGAACTACTGATGAATTCTCAACTCTTGAATTGTACCTGAGTAGAATTGAACCGGAAAGTTTAATCTCTTCAAGTGTTGGCGCGTTAACTGATTGAATAATACCCAGTGGTCCCGGGATCTCTTTTGTTTGCATAACAATCTCATTCTCCGCGAGTAAACTGAGATTATTATTTTCATTTTTGTTTCTGCCGATAATAAGTTTAATATTTTTATCTAATCTAAAATGTCTTCCAGTTTTAAGGAATTCAATTGATCTTTTATCAAACATATTATACATCATAAGATCTTTCAATTTACGCGAGAATCCTGCATCTGTAAGTAAGCAGCCACCACCCGGTGAAGGATAATCCGTGATTCCATATTCCTTAGCCATTTCCATTTGTCTTGTTCTATTACGACCCTGGATATCAAGCATTTCATTTTTTATAACCCATCCATTTCGTATTGGAAGCGTATCGGAAATAAGTTTTTGGGAAAGTGGACGTACTAATAGATCTTTTATCTCACTTAGTTTTCCAACCGCATTCATTGCATCCTTTCTCTGGCTCATTGGTCTCTGACCTAATACCTCTCCAGATATGATAAAATCTACCTTATACTCTTCCATAAGTTTACCAGCTTCATGGAACATAAGCCCGTGGCAATCGATACAGGGATTCATATTTTTCCCAAAACCGTATCTGGGATTTTCAAGAATACTCAAATAAATATCAGATAGATCGTGAATGATAAGATCGAATCCCATACTTAGGGCTGTTTCTTGAGCCTTCTCAGCTCCAAAGAAAGGCGTACTGAAAAATATGGGTAAAACCCTGTAACCTAACTTCTGCATGAACAGAACTGCTAATATGCTGTCTAATCCACCAGAAAATAAAGCTAAACAACTATGTTTTCTTTTCATTCGAAATCCTTTTATTGAATTATGGTGCTGGAAGGGGGATTCGAACCCCCGACCTACTGATTACGAATCAGTTGCGCTACCAACTGTGCCATCCCAGCAATTTAAATCAATTGAAATATAGAAATTATTTTGGTTAGATCAGGTCAAGCGGATTTATTCAGAATTAACAAAAATATTAATTAAATGTTTCTTACACCTTTTGTAGAAAAAGCATTTAGAGACAGGTCGGCAAAATTTTTAATTTTGTATTTTTCAATTGCAGCAGCTCCTATCATTGCAGCATTATCCATACAATATTCTAAAGCAGGAAAGAATACCTTGGCTCCTATCTTTCTTCCTTGCTCAGTAATTTCTTTTCGTAAAAGGCTATTAGCTGAAACTCCGCCAGCAACAATTATGGTCTCTACATTGTTCTTTTTTGCATATGAAATTGTTTTTGAAACTAGGCTATCTACAATTGCCTGCTGAATAGATGCTGTGATATCTGAAATATGTTCTTTTATAAAATCATTTGTTTTATCCAACAGATAATTCCTAACAGAAGTTTTTAGTCCGCTGAAGCTGAAATCATAATTATCTTTTTTATTTAAAGGACGTGGAAATTTATGAAACTGAGGATTTCCATCTTTAGAATATTTATCAACGATAGGACCACCGGGATAACCCAGATTTAAAAGTTTTGCTATCTTATCAAATGCTTCTCCAGCTGCATCATCGCGTGTTTTTCCTATTATATCAAAATCAGCCATAGATCTAAAATTTACAATTTCCGTATGACCACCAGAAACTACCAGTGCAAGGTATGGTGGCAAGAGATCCGGATTCTCAATTCTATTTGCATAGATATGTCCAAGCATATGATTTACTGCAATTATCGGTTTTCCTAGACTATAAGCTAAGCTCTTGGCAAATGATACTCCAACCAAGAGTGCTCCTATCAGCCCTGGATTTACGGAAACTGCTATTGCGTCTATGTCTTTAAAGGTTAATTCAGCTATAGACATGGCAGCCTGAGTTAGTTTCATAATATTTTTCAAATGAAGTCTGGAAGCTAATTCAGGTACAACACCACCAAAGTCTTCATGAGTTGTTTGAGAAGAAATGAGATTTACTAAAACTTGATATTCAGAATTAATAACAGCAACTGATGTATCATCACAAGATGTTTCAAAGGCTAATATTTTAAATTGTCTATTTTTTTTCATTTTCGATCATTGTGGATGATCTGGATCTTTTGAGGTGTGTATTCAAGTATTTTCACACCTGAAGGAACATCAAAAATCACATTTGCAAAATTCTTTTTTAAAGAAGTAATATTAAGATTAGCCGTTATTGAACTTGTTCTCAGATCTTCAATGATCTCTTTTGGCCCTTTTACCATAACTGATACTTTCTGCGGAATGATCGAAATATTAATATTTTCGGGATATTTAATAGGAATTAATGAAATAGTTCTACTTATTATTTTTGTATTAGTAATTTCAAATTCAATTTTATCCTGCAATATTTCTACTTTTGGATCAGGTGATATTATTGCTACAGAAAGTTTTCCGTCTTCAATCATCTTACTTGATATTTTGTTAGTCATTATAAATTCGATCTCTTTCAGCAGTGCTAAAGGACCCTTTACTGCAATTTTTCTATTTGGATTTTTTATCTTATTTTTAATAAAGAACTCTTCATCATTTGCAGAAGCATATTGTATCTTAATTGGTTTACTTCGTTCTATCAATTTATCCATGTTGATAAAGAAATCTTCTGTTTTATCTATTGAATTAATATCAATTTTTATCTTATCTGCATAGACAAGTTGATCAGCATTCAAATAGATTTGATTTTTACCGTAGCGAAAATTAGATGTATCGATTTGAAAGTACTTTCTTGAATAGTGAAATAAAAGAATATCTTTACCGGCAGCACTTATATTTATTGTTATATCAGGCAATTTATTTGAATCGGTAATTAAATTCTGCGGAGTTTTAACAAGCTTAATTGGAATATCAATTTCAATGTTATGTGTTTTTATCAGGATCTGATGTAGCCATAGTAAAATAGCTATAAATAATACTAACAATTTAATTGAAATATTATTTTTCATTTTTTTTGGATTGTTACCTGCTTAAAATATATAAAAGTCTCTCACCCATGTTTGAGACATTTTCATTTTCATCATTTGTCCAGTCTTTGATAGTTTGTTGAGTTAGTAATACAAACTCTTCAGATTTATCTCTTCTGCTTCGCTGAACAACGATATTAGCAAGTTTTTTCATGGAAACCCATATTGTTTTTATTCTTTTCTCCGAACCACCGGAAAGCCACTCTCTTATATATGGAAATACAACAATAGGATTAGCTCGAGCAACTTGTGTAAGGATATGAGTAATCTTTTTCTGAACTTCAATTTTATCGTCATCAATAGCTTTATTAATAAATTCCATAATAAATCCGGGGTCACTTTTAGCTATATTTTCCATGCCATGGAAAGATAGCGATCTTTTCTGAGGATTACTGGAATCAATCCACTTTATTATGTTCTCTTTCATGAAATCAGGATACATTCTCCACATGTCATTTATAACACTTTCAACTTCCCAGGGTACACTATCAAATGTTTTTTCTAATAACTTGAATAGTTTTTCAGGATTATTTTTATCAAGATCATAGAAAAAGAAAAGTGCAGTTGCCCTAACTCCATAAATTCTATGATTAATCATTGGCTTGATTATTTTCTTTACTTTTGTTTTATTCTTATAATCAGTTAAACTTTTACCAAGGTATTCACGTGTAAAATAATTTGGAGTCATAGAAACCTTAATAAGTAGTTTCTCTGCTTTCTCCAAATTATCTTTATCGAGGTAAGTGAAAATTTTATCCAGGATTTCATTTAACTCTTTACGATCATCACCATCTAATCTACCAATTTCGTTCAATTGTTTCTCCTTAAAACAGATTAAGCGTTAAAAAATTCAATCTGAATTTTGTGTGCCTTTAACAGGCAAATGAAAGTGAAAAATATTTTATTCACAAAAATCGCTTAACCAAAAAAACATTTATTTTTTAATGCGTTATACGTCAACGATTTTTATTAAAATTTTATTTAGTTATTGTTTTAATTCATTTTTTATATTTATATCGAGAGAAGAATTATCATCTCTTTTCCATCTATCATCAATGATAGATTGTACAGGAGAATGTCCCTTAATATATTCCACAATAACATCACGCAGTCCTTGTTCGTAGCGGGTTATTTTTGATTCCGGTATCTTTGTTAATAGTGCTAGCCCTGCATTTCCCTGCAGCAGAAAATCTGAAGTAGCGATCTTATATATTTTATCGTATTCCCATGGTTCACCATCAATAGTTAGCTTAGAGATCCGATTGAAATCTTTTCTCTTTCTATTGATAACTACCTTAATTCCTGCTGTTCTTAAGCCGTGTCTACTTCCTGATACTCTGGTTTCTATTATTTCCTTTAGAAATTTTCCATCAACTTCAATCAAGACAATTTGATTATCAAAAGGCATTACATTAAATACATCACGATATGCAATTGGACCAGATAGAATCTCATCTCTAATTCCACCAAGATTCATAAAGGCGAAATCAGCTTCTGTATAATCTTTCATTGCCTCACAAACAAGATTACCTATAAGGTTTTGTGTACCTGTTCCAAATTTAGTAATGTTCATGCTGGCTTCTCCGATTATTTCATCCATGCCGGCTTCAGCAATTTTCTGCATCACTAATATCGTGTCTGCTATCTCATCATCAGGAGCAAATTCATCTTCAAATAAAGTTACGAGCACACCTTCATTAATTGCCGGAGAGTTGTAACCTGAAATTGTTTTTGTAGCTTTATTAATTTTAATTGTGACATGACCTACATTGCTTCCATATGCATATCCCTGGAAAACAAGGGTGTGTGTATCAGGATCTTCCCAAGGCTTAGCAAAACCTTTATGCATATGCCCGCCAAAAAGTATATCAATTCCTTCTACTTCATGCGCTAATTCCTGTGCATCATAGCCCCAACGACGCTCTTCTTTCTCTTTATCTGGCTCTGAATAACGAGCATCATAGGCAGGTTGCGGATCATATGGTAAACCCATGTGACCGACAACGATAACTAGATCGACATTCTTCTCTTTCACGATATCTACATATTTCTGAACTTGAACATTAGCAGGTAGGAAATCAACATTTTTAATATTATCAGGAAAACTCATCTGTTCTGTATCAGTTGTTGTTACCCCAACCACTCCTATCCGCAAACCCAACTTTTCAATTATTTTATACGGTTCGGCATAATCTACTAATTCGTTTGTTCCCTTTTTAACAATATTACAAGAAAGGATCGTAAAATCTGCCAGTTCAAGTGTTTTTATCAGGACATCTTCACCAAGGTCAAATTCGTGATTGCCAATAGTCATAAATTCATATCCTATCATATTCATATATGTAATAATAGATCTACCTTCACTTATTGTTCCCACAGGATGACCCTGAAAAAAATCACCTGCATCGATCAATAGATTATCACGTTCTTTTTCATTTGAAAGTTTTCGTACTTGTTTTATATAAGTTGCAGCTGTTCCTCCACCACCCAGAATTGGAGGAAAATCTGGATTCATGAAAGTAGCCGGGTATCTGTCGATCCCACCATGGATATCATTGGTAAACATAATATCCAACAGCAAATCTTCAGCAAAAAGAAAGCTACCGAAGATCAGGATTATTCCAAAAATTATTTTAATCTTCATTTTATCCTACCAGGAAAAACTAATAGCTGATTTTAGATTGATAAAATTTTCATTAACTGTATCAGGATTTTCCCAACCACGATCCTGTAGATTCAAATAGTAATAATTTTCCCAAAGATCCTCATGATCATAATACGAATCCATGAAAAGATCTAAAGTTTCATATTTTCTGTTTGAGTATTCCAATGAAATATCGAATGTAAATTTATCCAATATTGTGAAACCGGTTCCTGCTGTAAAAGTAGGGGTCGTGATCTCATTGGCAAAGATAAAACCGGAATTTTCATATAAACCGTAAGTTGTTGTGTAATTAAATCCAAAACGGAAAGGAATGCTATTTCTAAGCATATGTTCAACACCAATATAATAGTTTATTGCATCATCATAAAGTGGATTTGTATCAGACCATTTAACGTATTCAAAATCGCAATTCATTACAGTTCTCATAATGTTTCTTGGTTTATAAGAGAAACCTAAACGTGCATTCATCGGCAATATATAATCAGCATAAGTAAGTGAATCAATAACTGTTGTGGAATCATATATAGTGTAAACAAATACTGCGTCTTCCACATCTACCCCATCTCTGTCTCCAGTTACTTCTAATTCTACTTTTGGTGTAAAGCTCAAGCCCAGATCAAATCTTGGAGAGATATTAACTTTAGTACCAATCTTGAATTGAATTGCTGAAAACTCTCTTTCCAGAGTATTTATAGTGTCATTCAATGTATCATTCATAATATCTTGTGCTTCAGGTGTCCATATCACGCTTCTTTCCAAGTCAGAATCACCAATAAGTTTAGCAACTTCCAAACCTAAAGATGCAATATTTTTATATTCAAACGCGGTTTGAAATGCGATGGCATTGATGCCGCCTTTACTTTCAATTGAGTTCTGAGCAATTTTGTGTGGATAACCATTATCATCAGAATTCCTGTTATTCCTGACTTGCTCAAAATAATCAGCTTTGAAACTTACCTGTGGTCGGTATTGAAATGAAGCTGCAAGTTTATAATCTGATATCAAATACTTGTAATATATTCCACCGGCAAAGTCTGTGAAAAAATTAAAATTACTAACATATACTGCATCCCCACTATACCCATCAAACGAATTGTACATTGGCAGCGATCTATTATCTGAATCTATGAAGAAGCTGCCAGTTCCTTGAAAACCAAATCCGTTTTCCAAGCTTGTTAAATAAGCGGGATTTACACCAGAATCTAATAATCTAAAACCACCTGCTCCAACCGCAGAACCCATTGCTGCAGAGTGCGGATCTAAATTACCAACAATATTGCCTGTCTCTTTTTCCAGTATAGAATACGAACATAACACCGAAATAATAGTTATAAATATTAATGTTAAAAAAACTCTTTTCATCTATCCTCCAGATATCTTATCTTAAAATTTCCAATCAAGCTGCATTCGGACAATATTTTCTTCACGTTCTACACGTTGGAAATAATATTCTCCTTCTTCAGGAATATCATTGTAATCTCTGAATTCCAGCTCTCTTGTTTGATATTTTTTGTATTTATATTTTAGTGACAAATATACGTTATTTGCAATTCTGCTATGGATATTGAACCATGTTTTAAAACCACGATCACTATGATCAAAATCTAATTCTATATCCTCAAAATCCCAGAATGAAGCACCATGTGCATACCACATTGCGAAAGCTCCGATCAATTTGAGATTCTTATTAAAGTTGTGTGTGTAATCAAGATAGATCATATCACCATCTGTGAGAGTTTGAGCTTGTGCCATATCTGGTGCACCCGGTTCGGCGGGATTAGAAAGAATAGATAAGTAGGGAGGTTGCAAGACTCTTGCATAAATATATCCCAATTGCAATTTATCGAAATTTGATAAATATGTTATAAGTTTAAATTCTGTTTCATCTGCTTGTGATTTTCCGCGTTCCATATCATCATCATATCTTTTGACTTGATGCTTATGTCTAATTCTAAAACGTAATTGATGGATAGGTTTGAATTCTAATTTAATTTCTGCTCGAACACCATGTCGTGCATCCGATTTTCTTTCCCAAATATCAAGATAAGCTTTATTAAGTGTTAGCATTTTATGGAATTGATACCTGGTTTCGAAATAGATTCCTTTTTCTGCAGAAGGTTGTGCAGAATTGAGATACATATCAGTTAATAATGTGTTATTCAAACCATAAGTCATTTTTTCAAAGACTGTATCATCATATCTTTCGCTTTCCGAAAAACTGCGCTGATAAGGATTATCAAAATCTAGATCATAATCACGATATATAGAAAGCAAATATAAATTATCAAATTGCGTATAAGCACTAACTAAGAGTGCACCCGGATCATCTCCGATCTTATATAGTTCTCCATCAGTTTGAAGTTCAGCGTATTCACCCTGAATGGAAGTATTATTCAGAACAGTTCTCCAATCAAAACCAACAACACGACGAAAATCTCTGTCACCGTATTCATCTGAAACTGTAGAATACATACTTTCGATTTCGTTATCAGTAATTTTCCATTTATCATAGTAACTTGTATTATTAATTAGTATATCTTTAAGATCATCTCCTTCCGGCACAAATATTTCTCTATTATACGTTGCTTCGTAGCCGGTTACACCAAGATGCGTACCGATGAAGGGAGAATATTCCAGGTGACCACCAATGATATTTTCCTGCATAGCATCAAGCCGGGGAGCTATACTAATTTGTGTGGAACTTAAGCTATTAAAGAAGTCTTCTGCTTCTTCCAGTTCATCGTTAGAGAAACGATTTGTTAAATTAATATATCCAAGAACATTGTCATCATCGTCTAATTCACCATTCTCATTACTGTCATAAACCACAGCATCTTTTTTATCAGAAGATAGAAATACTACGACATTCATATTACTTCTTTTCCAATCTAAGGCTACTCCGCGAAGTGCGTACTCCTGTGTTCGAGAGATGTCACCAATAATTCCCGTAATTCTTTTGTTAAAGCCATATCCGGTTTTTCGAGGACTATATGAATCAGTATTCTCCATAACCAATCCTTCTCCAAAAGTTGCACGGAAATTTCCAGTATATATTTTAACGAAATTTCCATTTAATGAATCTTTATCTACTTCGAATCCAAAATAAAATTTTCCATTCTTTAAATAATCTGAATGGTCATTATCGAATAATTTTTGTGCACCCTTTGGTGATTCATAAATAAAACCTGCTTTAAATATGTTATTATCACGCATCCTGATCTTATTAATCACAGAAGCTCTATGCGATTCCATATTGAAATAGCCCCAGTAAGATTTGTCTTTAATGGCACCACCAATCATCGATTCCATGTACATCTCTTTTTCACTATCTCCATAAGGACTATCATTGTATTTCATCTGGTAGTCAAAATAGAGATCGCGAACATCCGGTTGTTCTGTGTAATAAATGTAATGCTGTAAGTTTTTGGCGCCGTAATATGATATTCCAGGTGATTTACGTAGATCACGATAACTGGCTATTGAATCTCCGACAGTAACTCTATTCAAAATTGCAGCAACATCTATGGGAGAAGTATTAGGAAGGTTCAAAATATCTGAGAAATCAAGTTTGTTAATATTCCTGGGTGTAATGAGATAATCTTCCCAGATATCACTCATACCTTCCTGCAATCCTTCACTGCTGCCCAATCGCTCAATGAGATAATAAATATCATCCCGGCGTTGAGCAGATTCATCCTGTTCATCATAATGAGAAACGGAGACCAAGGGTTTTAGCTTATTTAAAGTTTCCTGATCAATAGATTCTATTTCGAGAAGCTGATATATACTTTGAAAAAAACTTATGTAAAATCGATAGTTGTATATGTCAGTTGCCTGTTCTTCGGTAATAGGAAGTAATGATCTTAACTCACTCAATGTAGCAGTATTTATGTCTACTTTTGCTGCAAATAACGGCATTATGCAGAGCATCAACAAAAATAATAATAACAATTTTTTCATATTTTATCTTTCCCTCTTTTATTCAGAGTAATATATTAATTTTATTACATTTGTAAAAAAAAATTCTATCCTGTAGTTGTAAAGAATTTTTCTATTAATTTATCGTAATGGATACAAATGGGAAAAAATCATAATCTCAGCTTACTCAATGTGAAATAAAAAAGATTTGACAAAGAGAATGTTACTCAGATTCTGTGTCAGAAGAATTTGGAGGAGAAATGGCAGAAAATACAAAAATTGAGAAGTCAAAAAAGTTTACTTTAATTGAATTAATCATGATAATAATGTTAGTTGGAATTGTTTTCACACTGATCATTCCTTTAAACACTGACAAATTAAACCACAAAAAACTTAAAGAAGCAGTTCACAATATGCAGGTTATTGCCCGGTCAGATGTTGCTTTCAAAGTTGATCCAAGTAATGGATATTTCATTTTTGAACATACTGTTGTAAAACTTGATGAAGAAGGAAACTATACCGGAGAAGATCTATTATATATTAAAGATGACCTGCAAAAAACAGACAATGCTTTCCTGTTTGATTACTCTGTTACGGATACTACGGTTGTGGCAGTAACAAATAGGAATTTCGGGAAAACCGGTGCCTCTATATTTTATTATCTTCCAAATGGACCATGGGGCGTTAGAAAAGACAAGATATCTGAAAGCATAATTGACCCAAACTGGTTACCATAAATATAATAAATGAGTATTTTTAATAACCTTCAGGGTTACAATATACCTGAAGGTTTTTTTACAGCAATACCATTCCTCATCTCATATGCTGAGATCCACTATCATCTTAGATTTTTATTTCCAAAGTACTACAGGAAAGAACCTGAAATCATTACTGATATCCCGATCAGAGTTATAAAAAACCAGAATCTAACAATCCCCTTACTGTTAATTGTGAAAGATGCAAACCTCTTCCCTGTTAATCTCAATTCAGCTGTCATTAACATAGAAGGAAAAAATAAAACAATTTCTCATGAGTTCAAGTTCGGAAAACAAATTAATTCTAAATATTTCTCTCAAATCCTTGATATTAAAGTTTCAGAATTGGAATCTGAACAGTTTTTAAAGATAACCGCTAAACTTGATGTTGAAATAAACGGTAAATTCAAGATAATAACTAATGATAATTATCCTGATATCAATACAATGTCATATAAAACATTTTATGCAAAAGGATCATTACCAATGCCAAAAGGTTGGTATGCTGGCGAGTCGCATTATCATAGTATTCACACTTCAGATCAGGTTGAATTTGGGGCAGATATACGCTCTACTGCAATACTGGCAAAGGCGATGGGACTTTCCTGGTTATTTGTTACAGATCATTCCTACGATCTTGATGACTCAGAGGATTCCTGTACAAAAAATGATGCTGATCTTCCCATTTGGAAACAAATGCAGCAAGATGTAAAAATAAATGATTCTAACAAGTTCCGGATTATCCATGGTGAAGAAGTCTCAATCGGAAATTCTAAAGGTGAAAATGTTCATTTGCTGGCAATTTGTCATAATGATTTTATTGAAGGATATGGAGACAGTGCGGAAAAATGGTTTAGGAATAAGCCGCAAAGATCATTAACTGAGATCAGGGAATTACACAAGTATGCTAACCTTTTTATCGCGGCTCATCCGATCGAGAATATTCCCTTCATGCAGAAACTAACACTGAGACGCGGCAACTGGAGTAAGATAGATTATAAAAATAGCGGAATTTCTTTTCTTCAGGTAATAAATAGTGCTGAAATTGAAAATGTACAAAGATCTATTAAAAGCTGGACGAAACTACTTCTAACAGGAGATAGATATTATTTACTCGCTGGTAATGATGCTCACGGGAACTTCAATGTAATGCGTCAGATAAAATCTCCCTTCTGGAAACTATTTGCATCAAAGAAACAGATTTTTGGTAATTTCTTCACAGCTTTTAAATATCATGAAAACGAACCTGTTGCAGGAATAAAAAATGGTGAAGTAATTATCAGCAATGGTCCTTTTTTATCATTTAACCTTAAAGTTGGAGCTGATCTTTATCCTATTGGATCAACCTGTAAAACAGGAAAGGCAGGACTCATATTTGAATGCGAAACTTCAATTGAATTTGGTGAGATCAATAATATTTATGTTCACATTGGAAACTGCAAAACAGCTAAGGAAATTGAAATTACTCAACCAGCAAATAATATTGAGCTTGATCTTCCCAAGACAGGTTACATTCGCATGAGTTTAACAACCAAAAATGGTGGAATGGCATTTACAAATCCTATTTGGTTAGGATAAGTGTAGGAAATCAACACAGAGACTGAATGAATATCCAATAACCAAAAAGAAATGTCCAAAGACAAAGTAAAAGCAAAATCAATTTATTAACGTTCTTACATTTTCATACAATTCTATAAAATCTTTCTCTGTAAGCGTCTCCCCTCTTCTTGCTAAATCTATTTTGCAATTAACACCTAATTCTTCCACCTTTTCTTTGGATAGAATCATACGTAAATTTCTACGTAACATTTTTCTTCTATTCTGAAAAGCAACTTCAACAACCTTCCAGAAAAATTTTTCATCTTCCAAACAGGGTTTATCTTTTCTGGGTGTAAGTACTATAACAGCAGAATCAACTTTAGGTGGAGGAAAAAAAAGATGCGGTTTTACAGTGAAACCATAATCCACCTTGAAATAGAATTGGATCTTTAATGAGAGCTTCCCATAATCCTTGGTGCCGACACCTGCATTAATTCGTTCTGCAACTTCCTTCTGGATCATTATAACAACTTTTTTAAAATTATCGGCATTCTCAGTAACTTTAAATAAAAAGGGTGATGTTATCTGATACGGCAGATTTGCCACTATTTTCAATTGTTTTTCTTTCAGATATTCTTTCCAATTAATTTTAAGAATATCTTTGTTAACCAGATTAATACTTGTTCCAAATTTCTTGAATAATATTGGATAAAGAGATTCATCAATTTCGAAACAGGTTAAATTGCATTTCTTCATGAGTAATTCTTGTGTGAGTATGCCCTTGCCCGGGCCCACTTCCCACACAGCTTCATTTTCTTCTATTTCAGCAAGATCTGCAATTTTCTTAACTATATTTTTATCTTTCAAAAAATGCTGGCCAAGACTCTTTTTATGTCTGAATTTTTTCATTTACATCTTCTCCAATATATGCTCAATCTTCTTCTTATCAAAATTATATTTGGTATTACAAAAATGACAATGGATCGTTAGCGTCTCATTTGTATCAATTGCTTCCTGTAATTCCTTCTTTGAAAGTAATTTAATTCCATTTTCGAATTTTTCTTTAGAACAATCGCATTTGTATTGAGCAGGTGCTGTTTCTTTTATCTGAGGCTCTAATCCTTTTAGAATGAATTTAGATATTAGATCTTCTATGGAATGCCCCAGATCCATCATATCGGTCAAATTAGGGAATTTTGCCAGGTTCTCTTCAATCTGGGAAATTACTACTTCAAAAGTTTGCGGTAAAACCTGTATTATAAATCCGCCAGCCTTTTTTATTGATCCATTTGGCATTACCAAAACTCCAAGACCAACCGAAGAAGGAATCTGTTCCGACTGAGCAAAGTAATAAGTAAGATCTTTAGCAATAGTTGAATATTTCAATTCAATTTGTCCGATGTATGGATTTTTCAAGCCCAGATCTTTGATGATTGTGAAAGTTCCCTTGCCAATTGCCTGCTTAATCTCAAATGTTTTTGTTATCTCATTTAACGGAAGCTCAACTTCAGGATGTTTGGCGTAACCCTTCACATTCCCATTTTTTCTTGCAGTAACTAATGCATTTCCGCAAGGACCATCACCATCAATTTTCAAGGTAATTACATTTTTATCTGACTTCAAATCGGCTGCCATCATTAGCGCTGCACTTATCATTCTTCCCATTATAACAGAGTTAGTCATTGATAAATGATGAATATCAACAGCTTTCTGAACTGTCTGCGTTGCATCAATAGCAAAGAATCGTATGCTTTTATCCCGGGTTATCCCTCTGATTATTCTATCCAATATTCACTTCCCTATTTTGAGACATTTCGGTTTACAGGATTAATTTGTAAATAAAAAATTCCCATATTATCGTATTAAGAGTATTGAAGTAAATAATGTCATTAAAACAAATTGTTGTTAATATATCATTATTACTTTTTATATTATAACTGATTAAACCATAAGAATTAATTACGTTGTATTAATTTAGTCCCAAGAAATATAGTATTTTACAGTACTTAATTAAATTGTTTACTGTTAATATAAATTTGTTATATTATCATTATAATAAAACTAGGAGGTCATATGTCAGATCGCAATATTCCTAATTGGTATAAGTACTTGCAAGAAACCCAGCCTGTTTATATGAATGCTGTGGAAGATTTAGGAAAAATTA
Organism: Candidatus Tenebribacter davisii; assembly: GCA_030765535.1. Lineage (GTDB taxonomy): Bacteria > Cloacimonadota > Cloacimonadia > Cloacimonadales > TCS61 > Tenebribacter > Tenebribacter davisii. The sequence goes on along the minus strand of JAVCCH010000058.1, from coordinate 45,022 downwards.
CCCGTAAAGCCGGTCCTCTATCGGAAAAGGTTGTACATCTAATTCAACTTAGTGCCGCAGCTGCAATTCGTTCAGAGGGTTCAGTGCATAGCCATGTGAGAAGAGCACTAGAGGCGGGAGCAAGTGATAAAGATATCTATCATACACTCATTTCACTAACCAGTACAATAGGATTTCCCAATGTTGCTGCAGCCCTTAGCTGGGCTCAAAAAGAACTTGATAAATAGTTCATACTTACCGAGTTCGTATTTGGAATTATGAGTATATCATTAATCATTGATATTAAAATTTCGCAAATTATTTTATTTTGGGATTTTCTTTCGACTTAAAAATGGTTTATAGAAAAATTACATCATGAATGCATTTATTCTACCCATCAAATCTCCACCATATATTAAATGAAGGTACTATGATGGTGTAATCATTCTCATATAAGTAAGAATTTAAACCAACTTTTAATCTTAGTTTTTCCCAACCCCAAAGGATAGCTCCTCCTACTCTGGTTCCTTCATACGTATAATCATAGGCAAATTCACCAACGAATTTCGTACGGTGAGATGCGCTTATCTCCATTCCAATTGCAGTATATGAACCTTGAACAAACCAAATTGGTTCAGCATCTTTAATATCCGCATTTTCACTGTTCCAATACATTGCATACTGACCGGAAAAATGAAGATTAACATTCTCGCTTGTTGATAGTGAAACAGCACCATAAGGAGATAAGAATGAATAGTTCATATCACTTCCAAACGTTTTCAAAGCAAAATGATCAAATCTTAAACCCGTTGCAACAGAATATTTTGATGTTTTATAGAAATTGGTTTTTATCTGAACATTTCTATCTTGAAGTAAGAAGAATAACAAATTTGTTCCCACCTGTAAATGATCAGAAATTCCATAATATACAGAACCGAGTCCTATAATAAATTCATTCTTCTTTAAAGCAAAAGCTGTAGGCATTCCCATTACATTGAGAATATCTCTATCTTTAAATCCTCTTCTGCTGTCTATTCTCTGTAATATCTCTTCTTGGTTCTGAAGCATTTGTTCTTGATTTTCTATTAGCTTTTGCTCTGTCTCTGTCGGTTCATCTGCGAGCGCAAGTTGCACAAAAAGGATCACGGTTGTAATTAACAGAAATCTTTTTATCATTTTTCCTCCAGTGTGAATCATAATTTTATATAACATAAAAAAAAATAACTTTTTCAATGTAAAGCAATTAATATTTCTAGATTCTTAGCATATTATAACTCTTTAAATATTTTTTCATCATAATTCATTAAAGTAAAAGCGTATATGTTAAACCTTAAGTCGAAATTTGTTTTTTATGTATTTTGAATATAGAATATATGTATAAAACATTTTAACCCTCATAAAAAACACCGACCAGATTTCTCTGATCGGTTTTTATAATGGCGGGAGCGACGGGACTCGAACTCGCGACCTTCTGCGTGACAGGCAGACGTTCTAACCAACTGAACTACGCCCCCATTAATTTCACTAAATTCACTTGAGCACTTTTAAAATTACAAGTTTATGTGTCAAAGATTTTTTATTAATTCATATAAATAAATATTCCATCCTAACGAGATCAAAACTTATCTTTATATTCTGCAAATAATTACAGATTTTGAATATTCTTCAATGCCTTTGATGCAGTCGCAGGTGTTACCCCATCTCCTGAGATATATCCTATAACCGATTTACCTTTAATAATGCCATCCTTATCAACTCGAAAGAATTCCACAGGGATTCGAACTGCCTTTTTATTTTCAGTAAGGATATCTTTCCCCTCTTGGTCAATTTGGAATGGATTATGTTCAAGCCAACCCAATCCAATAGCTGCTGTTCCCTCTTCTCCATTCACATTCTTTCTTTCTGAACCAATGAATTCACGTTTATCCTGGGAGATATTTGGAGAATTTATACTGGAAGTTACTGTTCCAATTTTTTTACCATTTTTGTAGATATCTCTTCCTGATACAATTCCTTCTGAAATAAATAGAACCATTCTCTTATCAGTACCGGAATCTATATCTTTCCGAATAACTTCTTTACCAACAAATGTAGTTTTGTTCATATCAAAGGCTGCATTGAAGAGTGGAGCATTCACAGGAGTATGTTCCCTGTCATATTCACTTCCATTCAACGGTAAACCGAAATTCCCGGCTGAGATCCTATTCTCATCTCTTCCTCCTAAGCCAACAACAAGACCACCAAGTTCCAAGGCTTCAAGCGCAATACATTTAAACTGATCTTCAGCAACATTTACAGGAACATACAGTTCCCATCCCCAGCGATTAGTGTAACCTGTTCTGCTTATGTAATAATGATGTCCTTCAAAATCAAATTCATTAAATGTAAAAAACTTCATGTTCTTAGCAGGTTTATTCCTGTTTTTTACTACCTGGTCACCAAAAAGCTTGGTGACAAGTTTATAAGATAATGGTCCTTGGATATCTATCTTAACCAGTTCATCTGAAATATCTTTTACCTGTACATCTTCATCATCTTTAATATATTTACAGATGAAATCTGCATCAGCGATCTTATCTTTTGATTCATCAGTAATATCATGACCTGCGTTAATAACAAGAATGAAGTTATCTTCTTTCACTCGCATTATTATCAAGTCATCAAGAACGGTTCCTTTTTCCGTTAGCAAAAGCGTATATTTACATTGTCCGATCTTCATATTCTCTACATCTGCAGGCAGTACACGATCAAGAAGTTTAGCAGCTTCCGAACCAGTGAATTGTATTTGAGCCATATGATCAATATTAAAGATCGCAACTTTTTCTATTGCCTTCGCTTCTTCTAATACTGATGTAAGATAATTAACCGCCATGTTATATTCACCAAAATTACTTAACTTTATTGGTTCAAATTCTCTACCAAGCTTATCGGCTAATAATTTCTGATACCAAATCTCTGCCTCGTAAAGTGCTGTATAACGCGGTGAATCAGGAAAATCAAATCCAATTTTTTTCATAAAATCTCCTTATATTTTAATTTTTTTTTGATAAATTTATTTTGGCATATTATTTGTAAAGTATATTATGCTGTATATATTAATTTCTTGACTAAAAATCAAGTTGGCAAAGCATAAACTTATATTTAATTTATAAGGATAATAAAATGGTAAATATTTTATTAGTTGAAGATGAACATCTGATATCAATAGATATTAAATACACCCTTGAACAATTCAAATACAATGTAGTTGGAATTTTTAGTAATGGGAATGATGTAATAAAGAATGTAGGCAAATTAAATCCTGATATTATCCTGATGGATATAATGCTGGATGGTGATTTAGATGGAATCGAAACAGGTAAGCGAATTTTGGCGAAGCATGATATACCAATCATTTTCCTTACTGCTTATGCTGATTCATCAACAGTTGAATCTGCAACCAAGATAACGCCCTACGGCTTTATCCTTAAACCATATGATGAGAAAGAATTACATGCAGCAATTGAGATAACTCTCATCAAGCATAAATCAGAATTAGAACTACTCAAAAGTAAGGCACAATATGAGAGTATGTTCATTGGCAATCCCGAACCTTGTGTATACGTTGACAATGATTTCAAGATCAAAGATATAAATCCAAGATTTAAAAAATTTTTCGGTTTTACATTAGAGGAATGCAAAGCTAAAAAGATCGATGATTTGATCATTCCACCCGGGCATAAGCATGAAGCTAATAAACTTAGTATTGAATCACTTTCCGGCTCAGTTTTTACTGATACTGTAAGAAAGAGTAAAAAAGGAGAAATTTTACCGGTTGCAATATCAGCTGCTCCAATCGTTTTAAATGGTAATATCAAGGGTGCATTTGTAATATATAAAGATATCAGGGAAAGAAAGAAAATTGAAGAAGAGCGGGAAAACTTAATCAAAGAATTACAGAAAACACTTGAAGAAGTTAAGACTCTAGAAGGCTTGATCCCTATTTGTTCTCACTGTAAAAAGATCAGGGATGACTCCGGTTACTGGGGTAATGTGGAACAATATATAGCTAAACACTCAAATGTTAATTTCAGTCATGGAATTTGCCCTGATTGTTTAAAAAAATATTATCCGGATCAATATAAGAAAATGAAAGAAAAAGGCAAGATCTAATTAATCTATTACATGCGCAATAAAGGAAATACTGCTAAATTAATTGAAGGTCCAATAGGTACAATTCTCACAAAAATGACCATTGCGATGACATTTGGCTTTATTGGAATGGTTGCCTTCAACTTAGCTGATACTTTTTTTGTAGGAAAACTTGGCATCGATCAATTAGCAGCACTTAGTTTTACGTTCCCAGTCATTATGGCAGTTACCAGTATTGCATTAGGTTTAGGTTTTGGTGCTTCTGCTGTAATTTCGCGAGCTATAGGTGAAGGCGATCTTCATAAAGTTCAAAGACTTACAACAGATAGTTTACTCTTAGCATTTATCGTAGTATTAGTTTTTATTATCCTCGGATTATTTACAATAGATCCATTATTTAAAGCCTTAGGCGCTACTCCTAAGATCATACCTTATATAAAAGTATATATGAAGACATGGTATCTTGGAATGCCTTTTGTTGTTGTCCCTATGGTAGGAAATAATGCTATCCGTGCAACTGGAGACGCTATAACCCCTAGTTTGCTGATGCTTTTTGCTGTAACGATGAATATTGTACTTGATCCTTTGCTGATTTTTGGAATAGGTCCATTTCCGGAATTAGGTATAAAAGGAGCAGCAATTGCAACTGTAATTGGCAGATTCTTTACTTTCCTTTTAGCTTCGTGGGTTTTGGCAAAACGCGAAAAGATGATATCGTTCAGCAAACTTAAAATATCAGAATTAGTGGATTCCTGGAAAAAAGTATTATTTATTGGAATACCTATAGCAGGTGCGCGAATAATTGTCCCAATTTCTATCGGAATTATCACAAGAATTGTTTCTTCTTATGGGATAACAGCCGTTGCGGGTTATGGTGTTGCTTCCAGAATTGAGTTCTTTTCCCTTTCTGTAATCAATTCTTTAGCAGCAGTTTTTGGACCCTTCGTAGGACAGAATCTAGGTGCAAAGAAATTTGATCGTGTACAATCTTCAATTAACATCAGTCATAGATTTTCATTAATTTGGGGTTTAGCGATTTTTACGTTACTGTTTATTTTTCGCAATTCAATAGCTGGTATCTTCAATAATGATGCAGATGTAATAGCAACGATATCACTATATCTTATTATAGTTCCCTTGAGCTATTCACTTGAGGGTGTATATGTTTTAAGTACCACTGCACTAAATGTCATGCATAAGCCTTTTCATGCTGCTGGTCTCACAATTATGCAAATGTTTGTGCTGTGTATTCCCCTAGCTTTATTAGGATCAAAATTATTTGGATTGACAGGAATATTCATAGCAATAGCTTTATCCTATATCATATCTGGGGCAACATCCAGAATATATTTATTCAAGATATTCAATAGAGAGATAAAGGAATGACTTTAGATGAGATCCGTATTTATTGTTTGCAGAAAAAAAGTACAGTAGTAGATTTTCCGTTTGATGATGTAACAATGGTTATCAAAGTTGGTGATAAGATATTTATCCTGATAACATTAGAAAAAGTTCCACTACAGATAAATCTAAAATGCGATCCATTTCTTGCCCAAGACTTGAGAAAAAGATATACATCAGTTATTCCCGGATACCACATGAATAAAAGACACTGGAATACTATCATCCTGGATAATTCAATACCGGGGAAAGTGATTAAAGAAATGATAGATAATTCTTATGCTCTGGTTTTTAATTCATTAACAAAAACTAAAAAAACAATAATCTTAAAAAAAAACAGTTAGGAGTATCTTTGTATTTTAAAGTTAAAAGACTTTTTGTTCCACTTGTTATTCCTTTCATTCTTATTATTTTATCAATGGTTATCGGATGGCAATGGGATAAAATGCTGGTTAATATTTCATCAGATACAGAAATAAGAGCTTTTATTATTATTTTCCCACTTATTCCCTATCTCCTGTTTGCTATAATAGCAATTCTGGGTATTCGTTCTAATAATACTGATCTTATTATAATTTCCTTCATACTTTCTTATGGTTATTATATTTATAATAATTTGTCAGGTGATCTATCGATGCATTCAGCTTCTATTATTCCTGCATTATTGTCTTTTCTACTGCCAATCAATATTTTTATCTTCTCTATCATAGGTAAGAAAAGATATAGAACGATATTATTATATTTTGTTATTATATTCTGCGAAGTATTACTAGTTCAGTTTCTTATTAAACTGGTCGAATTCCCGGGATCAAAAATCATTGTTCAGTTTAATACAGAGTTCCCTGAGTTTGCTTCTTCACTTTACAGTTTAATGCAATATCTCCGCTCAATTTTTCTAAAAACATCTATAATTGATAATGTTACGATAATTTCGATGATATCTTTTGTAACTATTATTATTATCATGACCTTTAGATTTGTATATACCCGTAACGAAAAAATTGGTGGTTATATATTCATCATAGTAGCTTTATTCCTTGCCTCATGTTCCGATAAACTATATCCTGAAATAATGGTGTTTTTTACTGCTTGCGGATTAATTCTTCTTATTACTACTATTGAGACATCATTCTCAATGGCCTATATTGATGAGCTTACAGGTTTACATGGTCGAAGAAGTTTAGAAGAAACCCTGGAGGCTCTGAATAAAAATTATGCTATAGCAATGATTGACATAGATTTTTTTAAAAAATTCAATGATAAATATGGTCATAAGACAGGTGATCAAGTTTTAAAAATGGTTGCATCAATTTTATCGGAAGTTAGCGGCGGTGCAAAAGTTTATCGGTATGGAGGTGAAGAATTCACTGCTATTTTCCCAGGAAAATCAGCCAGTAATGCTAAGCCTTATATGGAAGAATATAGAAATAAACTGGAAACTTCTGAATTCGTTGTCCGCTCTCCTAAAAGAAAAACTTCATCGTCACAAAACCGAGGTAAAGCAGCATCTAAGGATAATAGTAAAGTGGTAGTTACTGTTAGTATTGGCATAGCCGGATATGGTGCAAATCAAACAAAACCGGAAAAAGTTCTCAAAGCAGCTGATAAAATCCTTTACAAAGCTAAGCGTTTAGGAAGAAATAGGGTTGAGATTCAAAAGAATAATTAGAGGTGTATTGTGAAATTAGATCAGCAAGATGAAAAAAGTACTCTTGAACTCAATAATAACATAGAAGATAACAGGGACAGTAAACTCTTATCAAATATACTGGAAAGTTCCACATCTGTATCTATAATTTCTACAGATATTGATCAGAATATTCAGTATTGGAATAAGGGATCTGAAAATATTTTTGGATACAGTGCCTTAGAAGTAGTAGGAAAGAAAAAAATCACAATAATTTACGATGGAACTGAATCTGTAAATAGTGCATTAAAAGCAAAAAAACTGATTTTATCTACAAAACAGAGTACAATGTGTGAACTGAAACAAATAACAAAAAGTGGTAAAAAACTCTGGAGTCAAATGACCTTATCACCACGCTTAAATGAAAAAGGTAAAGTTATTGGTATATTAGGAGTTGGAATTGACATTACACAGCATAAAAAATCTGAAGAAAACTTTAAAAATACTATGATAAAGTTAGAGAAAACATTAAAGGGTATAATATTTGCTACAGAATTAATAATAGAAACGCGGGACCCGTACACAGCCGGTCATCAAAGAAGAGTGGCCAATTTATCTCAGGAAATTGCCATAAATATGAATTTACCAAAACGTCAGGTTGAAGGTATTTATATGGTAGGAATGATACATGATCTTGGTAAAATATCTATTCCTGCAGAAATACTCAGCATGCCTCGCAGGCTTACTCCTGCTGAATTTAATCTTATAAAAAATCATCCGCAATCAGGATATGACATTTTACATACAATTGATTTCCCCTGGCCAATTGCAGATATTGTTTTACAGCATCATGAACGTTTAGATGGAACTGGCTATCCGAATAGGTTAACGGAAAAGGATATTATGCTGGAAGCAAAAGTAATAATGGTTGCCGATGTTGTTGAAGCAATGGCTTCTCATAGGCCTTATAGAGCTGCTTTTGGAATAAAGAGAGCCTTGGGAGAAATAATACAGAACAGTGGAATTTTATATGACCCTGATGTAGTTACTGCCTGTGTTGACCTATTCAAAAATAAAAAATTCAAATTTGATAATAATGAAAGTATCTCTCCACTTCTAACGGAAACAAATGTATTGCCCTAAGTGCAAGATAACTATAGATACTGAAAGTGAGAATTGCCCTCACTGTAATACTCCCTTACTTCCAATTGATCCTGCTGATAATAAGCAAAATGAATATGTAAGAATATTTGAAAGTTACAATATTGGTTTAACTGCAATCATCAAATCCATACTTATCAATGCTGACATTAAATTTGTTGTAGAGGGTGAACATATGCAAAGTATGTTCGGTGGCCGTTTCAGCTTTGGTTTGGGTGCTGAGATAGGTAAAGTAGATTTTTTCGTTCAAGGGAAGGATGCTGACGTTGCAGAAGAACTGCTAAAAGAGTTAAATTAAACTTTATTAATAACACAAAACTGGAGTATTAATGAAAAATTATATATATCTCACAATTATTTTACTATTATTTTCCGGATGTAAGCAAAATCTTCAACAGCCAGTTGCTCGGGTTATTCCTGATACAACACATATAAATGGTGTAGAACTAATTGATAATTATGCCTGGCTTAAAGATAAAACAAGAGAAAGACCAGATATCCTAAAGTATATTGAAGCAGAAAATAATTATACTTCATCTGTAATGAAAAAGACAAAAAGACTACAGCAAAATCTGTTTAAGGAATTTAAAGAACGTATTATAGAAGATGATATGAGTGTTCCGGTAAAAAAGGGGAGCTACTATTATTATTCACGAAAAGAGAATAATAAACAATATTCAATTTATTGTAGAAAAAAAGACAGTCTTGAAGCAGATGAAGAAATTTATCTCGATGTAAACGAGATGGCAAAAGATAAAAAATTCTATTCGATAATAGATCTTAAAGTCAGCCCTGATAATAACCTATTAGCTTATGGAGTGGATACAACCGGCGCAGAAGATTATCTGTTGGTTATTAAAGATCTGGAAACAAGTAAATATCTAAAAGATAAAATTCCTCTGATAAGTGATATCGACTGGGCTAATGATAACAAGACCTTATTCTATTCAACTACAGATTATGCTGGAAGAACAAATAAGATATATAGACATATTATAGGTACCGAACAAAAAAATGATAAACTTATTTTTACAGAAAATGATGAACATTTCTGGGTTTGGCTTAGTAAAACAAGAAATAAAAAATATATAATCCTCGGGACAGCTAGTAAAACCTCAACTGAACGATGGTTCCTAAACACAAATAACCCCAGTGGCGAGTTTAAATTAATTGAGCCACGAAGCGAAAACCATGATTATTACGTACTTTCACATGAAAATGATTTCTATATCGTTACAAATTATAAAGCTGAAAATAATAAATTAATGGTCACTTCAGTTGATCATCCATCTAAAGATAACTGGCAGGAAGTGATAGCTGGTCGTTCTGATGTGCTTCTCTATGCAGAGGTTTTTCAAGATCATCTCATTCTAACAGAACAGAAAAATGGTGTTGAAAAATTAAAGATAATGAATTTGAACAGCAATACTGAATATTATGTTGATTTCGAAGAACCAATTTATACATTCTATACTTGGGGAAGCTCAGAATATGATTCAAATATACTGCGCTACACTTATGAATCTCTTGTTACTCCTTATGTAATATACGATTATAATATGGATACAAAAGAGAGAACCATTTTGAAGCAGCAGCAAATCCTGGGTAATTTTGATAAATCCGATTATTTCTCTGAAAGGATCTATGCTGAAGCTGAAGATGGTTCGAAGATCCCAATTTCTCTTGTCTATAAAAAAGATCTGTTCTATAAAAATGGTATGAATCCTGTCTACCTTACGGCTTACGGTGCTTATGGCGATGACTTTGATCCATATTTTTCCTCGCTTAGATTGAGTCTTTTGGATAGAGGTATTATTTATTCAATAGCTCATGTTCGCGGTGGAACGGAGATGGGTGAATACTGGTATGAACAAGGTAAAATGCTTAATAAGAAAAACACATTTACTGATTTTATTACCTGCGCAGAATATTTAAAAAAAGAACAATATGCTGATAAAATTATCATTAATGGAGGAAGTGCCGGAGGACTTCTGGTGGGAGCCGTAACAAATATGCGTCCTGATCTTTTTTTTGGTGTAGTTGCTGATGTACCTTTTGTAGATATTCTTAATACTATGCTAGATCCGAGTCTTTCTGCAGTTGTAAGTGAATACCAGGAATGGGGTGATCCTAACGATCCGGTTTATTTCGACTATATGCGCTCCTATTCCCCTTATGATAATGTAACCAGACAAGATTATCCTCATATCCTTATTTTAGCGGGTTTTTATGATACCCGTGTGAATTACTGGGAACCTGCAAAATGGGTAGCAAAGCTCAGAGCTAATAAAACAAATGATAATCAACTTTTACTATGGACGAATATGAATGCAGGTCATTCAGGTTCTTCTGGAAGATATGATTATTTACACGAGATCAGTTTAGAATATGCATTTATTTTAAACATTTTAAGTCTTAAATAACTGTCTACATCAAACTCTTGACATTTAGATCGCCGTTTTAACTTTTGTCTTTGCGCTGAAGTAAAGAAATCTAAAGCTGATTCTTTAGTCATGATACTTTACCGACAGGGTATTTTTGGAAACGGAAATATCTCCCGTGTTTGGAAAGGCGAGTAGGAAATAAGTAAACTCATCCTCTTGCCTTCAAAATTATTTTTTGGAGGTTTTATGAACAAATTTACAAAATTACTATTATTTGGAATTATCATTTTATTCACTTTTGCTGCCTGCGATGATAATCCTGCAGGTAATGAAACTGATGATCCAACACCACCAGCATTAGCTGAGGTTGTAGACATTGAATTCACAATTCCAGATTCTACAGAACTACTTAATTTCACATCAGAACAAGTTATTTACAATGATTTGCCAGTAACGGGTTATTCTCTTGATCAATTCGTTGATATGGATTATGTTAATTCCTATATTGATGAAGATGGATTTGATGGCAGGAAATTATTTGCCATTGAGATCGTTTCTAATGATGATGATGGTAATTTTTCACCACGTGACCATGATTACTATGACCTGGCATGGACAGATCTCATAACTGGCTTTCTTCTACCTGATGAGAAAGGAAGAACATATTTTCCAGATGAAAATATTCCTAACGGTTATAATGTGAAAGAGACTTATTACTTACGGTTATACAGGAAGATCGATATAGCCCTGGATGGAAGCACTACCATTTTTGAAACAGGTGCATTCACAACTGAAGGGATTTTTCATCAAGCAGGAAATGGGAATTTCTATACTGATCCAGGATTTGCACTAACTAACTTAATATCTGATTATGTAACTGAGAGTCCAAATAATTACGAGTACAGATTTACTTCTGCTGATGATGATGAAATTGTTTTCACATGGGATGATATTCAAACTGGATATTGGCTGATAACACAAAATAAAGCTGTTTTCTTAAGTGATGACGGAACAGAAATTCATAGTAGTTTTAAAAAACTTTTGCAAATTGATCTGTTAGAGATACAATAATTGTGAGCTGGTTACGTAAATATTCTTCTCAGGATCTATTATATATAGCTATTCTGAGTGCTTTAGGGCTGGCAGTCAAACCGATCGTCACCCCGCTTATCCATCTTATTTCAGCACCTTTAATGATTCCGGGAGGTTCACTTGCCGGAGGCTTATACATGATGTGGATATCTCTTGCGATAGCTATTGTGAATAAACCCGGAGCAGGATTACTGGTAGGTATCACACAGGGGATAGTAATGCTAAGTATGGGCTATTTTGGAAATCACGGCGCAGTATCACTGATAAGTTACTCGATGCCTGGTTTGATAGCAGAAATAATATCTCTACTTTTCAAAAATAAAAAAATATTAATTTTTCATGTTATAGTTGTAATTGCTGCCAACCTCACTGGTGCGATCATAGTAACTATAATTGTAATGCGTCTTTCTACAATTCCATTCATAATTTCATTGGTAGCTGCTTCAATATCAGGGATAGTTGGTGGAATTATTTCTTATTCCATATACAAAAAATTACAAAAATTCAGAATCGTATAGGAGAAAAATGAACATAAAGTTAATCAGTATCATACTTTTTCTAAATTCATTGCTTTTTTCAATAGAAATTACAGATAATGAAAGAGTAATAAACTTAGAATTATCAGATCTAAACAAATTTGAAAAAGTTGAAATAGCTACACATCGCAATAAGGATGGTGAAAATATAAATGATAATTGGGTTGGTGTTAAACTTATAGATATTTTAACTGAATACAACATAACAGATTTTGATAAATTAAGTTTCGCTTCTTCCGATAATTATCTGGTACGAGTTTATAAAAAAGAGTTATTGAATAGTACTAGTATTTTAGCTCTGGAAAGGAATAACAAGATCCTTGATGCAGATCAAATAAGGCTTGTTGTTCCTCATATGCGTGATATGTTCTGGATCCAGGGAATCAGTAATATAAGAACAGAAACTATTGCCAATATTCCTTTCCCCCACACTATCTATTTTGCAGAACCAATCATCCAAAATACACAAATAAAAACTGAGCTTCCACCATTTGTTGAAGTAACAGGCTACACTTTTCCTGAGATCATGGTTCAAGCTTTTCCGTTCCTTAAAGATGAAGTTCTTGTTGTTGGTAAGGATGGTGTAAAACATAATTTAAACTTTGCCAAGTATCTTAAAAATGCTGTATTAATTAAAACCAACGACTCCTATGACCTTCGCAGCCCCGATATGCCAGCCGGAATGTGGATCAAAGATATTGCATATATTCAGATATTTGATATTGCCGTTGTTTTTAAAGATCATTTTGAGTCACTTTCACATGTAAATGAATTGCTGAATTGGAAAACATTTCCATCAAATGTGATCCTGCATTATGATGAAACTAAAATAATGCAGAGTTCTGTAACTTACTTTAACAGTACAACTTGGAGTAAAGCAAAATGGTTAGAATGGTAAAGCGAATTTTTCTGGGACTGATAATCCTATTGCTGTTCGCATGTTCATCAAACAATCTTAGTATTACAGGTAATGTAAAAGAAGGAACTGAAATTATCAAAGCCGGAAGATTAGGCAATATCCTCAAAGATATATCTCCTGCCATTAAATATACGATCTTGATAGGTTCCGATGGAACAGCAGCATTAATTACATCACGCAGTTTTCCAGAGATCATGATAATAAAAGAGAATGGCAAATGGAATTCTAAAACAGAGAAACTACCTACAGTTTGTAATATAAAAAACATAGAAGAGATCTGTGTATATACTAAAACATCAAGTAAGGAAAATCGATTCTCTAAGCGATTAGATGAGTTTGATTTTCTAGGTCAAAGCAGTAAAAACGGATTTTATTCAAGGAAATATAAAGAACTCCCTGGAAAGTAATTATGAAAAAAATATTAATAATTCTTGGAATTCTGATTGTGATACTTTTCTTACTATTATATTTCCAAAAAAGTAAAAAAACTGACGAAACTGGTATTAAGATAATTCACAACAATAAAGTTGAAATTTTAACATTTTCTAAGTTAAATTCTTTTGAGAAAATTAGCTTTACTACTGCACGTGGTGATAAGTTCAGTGGATATGATCTTACAGCTATTTTAAATTCAAAAAAAATACCTGCAGATAGTAAGACGACATACTCTTTCCACTCAAATGATGGTGGTACTCTTAACGTTAATAAAGAGGAAAGTGAATTCTTATATCTAATATTTCAAGATGATTATATACGCCTTGTAATCCCCTCTGATGAGTTTAGTCAACGCTGGATGAAATATATCTCAGAGATCGAAATAAAATAATGTTAGAAATAAAGAATGTATCTTTTCGCTATCATGAAACTTCAGTTAATTTGATCAATAATTTTACATTCTCTGCTGATAATAAGGATATAATAGCTATCCAAGGTGATAGCGGTTCTGGTAAAACTACCCTCTTAAATATAATTTGTGGAGTGATCCCAAAAATATTTAATGGAGATCTTAGTGGTAATATTATTCACAACGAAGTAGATATCTCTAATCTTACACTTCCCGAAATAGCGCCACGGATAAGCCTTTTAATGCAGCATCCGGATAACCAGCTCTTTTTCCCCACAGTTGAACAGGAACTTGCCTTTGGTCCTGAAAACCTGAAAATACCAACAAATGATATTATCAAAAGAATAGATGAAGTTCTTAACAGATTGAACATTAAAGACCTGAGACTCAAAGAAACTTCAGCTCTATCTTTTGGTCAGAAAAAATTAGTTTCTCTAGCCTCTATAATTACTTTGTCACCGGATATTTTTCTCTTAGATGAACCCTTTGCAGGCCTTTCTAACGAATATATTAAAGTAATTTCAACAGAAATTAAAACTCAAGCAGAAAATGGTAAAATTATTTTTATTGCTGGTCATAATATTAATATCAATGAATTTGCTAATAAAACAATTGAAATGGAAAATTTAAATGAAAGGTATTAAAACTAAAGATCTGTCATTTGCCTACAATGATCAAAATAAAATTTTTATAGATACTTCATTTAATCTCTCATTTAATGAAATTACTTTTTTAAATGGTGCTAACGGTTCAGGCAAGACAACATTATGCCGAATTCTCAGTGGATTAGAGAAGAACTATACCGGCTCTTTAATTATGAATTATCTTGAGATGAATACAATTTCATTTTCAGAACGTTCAAAATCTATTATTTATCTTAAACAGGAACCTCAGGCAAATGTTGTTGCAACAACACCTGATGAAGATCTTGCTATATGGCAACATGGGTTTGATAAAGATCTAGACGAATCCTCTTCTATACTCAGGGAAAGAGTTATGGATAAACTAAAGATCAAGGATCTTAAAGATCAACCCTTTTGGGAATTAAGCGGAGGACAAATTAAGAGAATAGGTCTTGCTGCATTACTCATACATTACGATAAGTACTGGATCCTTGATGAACCGATCTCTGGCCTTGATACTAAGTTAACAGATATTTTTATTGAGATCTTAGAGAAGAGAAAACTTTTAGGAAAAGGATGTCTTATAATTTCTCATAAAGAAGAACAATTCAAAAACCTTATTGATAAATATTATACTATCAAAGATAAAAGCATTGAAGAAATTTTGAGGAACAATTGAAAAATAAATTATTAGTTATTTTTATTTTATTAATTTTTGCAAATTTTTTATTCGCTTCTGAAGACGATACACTTAAAACACATAAACGACATTATAATTTAGAAGGTATCAGGGTAATTGCAGATAGACCGGAAGAAACGATTGGAGCAATAGAAGTATTGGAGTTTGATCCAATATTGTCGCTCCCTGAAACAAATATAGCTGCTTTAGTGGATAATGTAAATGGATTACATGTCTCTACCGGAGGTAAATCCGGGAGTTCATTAAGTATTAGGGGTTTTGCCAATGATCAGATAAAGATAATGCTTGATGGCAGACCACTAGGCGGTGGATATTTTGGTAATGTTGATCTTAATACAATTCCAGTTTCGGATATTAAAGAGATCCAGATTCTCAAAGGTCCGGTTTCATCTCTATATGGTTCGGACACAATGGGAGGAGTTGTAAATATCATTACTGAATCACCTTCCAATACATCCTGGTTAAAAATGGGAACTGAATTCAAACGCAATAATACTAATAAATCGTTTATCTCTTCAGCTCGTGATCTAGGTTTATGGGATTATTGGCTCTATGCTTCTCACTATCAAACTGATGGTTTTATGCTTTCAAAAAGCTTCGAACCTACCAGTAATGAGAATGGTGGTGAAAGAAATAACTGCGACAGAGATCAATGGAATTTTCAATCCAAACTAAATTTTACAGTATTTGATTTTCATTCGATCGGATTTCAAACCGGGTATACTTTCATGAATAAAAAAGAGATACCAAGTAGCATCTATGAAAACAGTTTACGTAAATTTACTGATTGGAAACGATATCAAATTTCAACTCTTGGTTCCTTCCAGCTTAGATACAACCTTACTTCCAATGTGAATATCTACTTCGATAGATATGATGATACCTATGCAGAATACAATCCCAATACCGGTGAAATGTATTCAATATGGCCTTCAAATATTAAAAGCTGGATCTTTGGTGCACATCAAAAATTTGATTGGGAAATTACCGGAAGTTTAAACTCATCCTTTGGCTACCGCTTTGAGAAAGAGGCTTATCAGAGAAAAGATGATGGAAATTACCCTGACTGGTATGGAAATCAGCAATTAAAGCATAACATCTTTTATCAAACTGAATTTGAATATAAATTATTTAATCTTACCGCCGGCAGCGGATTCTCATTTTTTAAACAAAATGATAGAGAAAATTGGATCTCTCATTTTGAACCGTCAGCTGGGATATACTATGCCAATCCGTCCAATTGGAAATTGTCATTAGCATTTTCTTCTAATACTAAATACCCTACTATGCATCATCTATTCAGCTCCAGCAGCGGTAACAGTAGCCTAACAGAAGAACGTGCTCAAAAAGGGGAATTTAATTTACTTATTCCCTACTCATCCGGCTTCTTATCAGGTTCTTTAAATCAATCAGTTTATTATAATCATATATCAGGATTGATAGAAAAAGTAAGTGGTACATACTTAAATATAAATAAAATTGACTCATATGGTTATGAAGCTTCTGCAAAAATTTTCTTTTTATGGGAACATCAAATTGATTATTCATTTTTAAAGTATTCAGACAGCAGCAATTCTAAGTTACTGGAGGTTCCAAAACATTCGGCCAGCCTAACTGAAAGAGTTGAACTTCCTTATACTATAAATATGGAGTATAAAACAATTTGGAACGATGTTCGCCATACAGAAGAAAATATTATGCTCCCTGCTTATTTGCTTCATTCTGTCTACTTTAATAAGAAGTTAAGTAGATATAAATTCATGTTTGGAGTTGAAAACATTTTTGATGTTAATTTCCAGGAAAAATATGGATATCCCGGAGAAGGCATAAATTTTATTTTAAGCTTAGAAGGTGAATTCTTATAAGGTTCAGGATATGAAATTGAAAACACAAGTAAGAGAAACTAAAACAAATGATAGTTCCACACTTTTGAACTTGCGGACGATAATAATAATAGTGTCTGCAATTACCACTCTTTCGGTTGTTCATAATACAATATTAATGCAGTTCTCTCTACTACTATTTTCAATTCTTCTTCTTCTAATAATTCAGCCCTCAAAACATAGATTTCATAGATTGATGCATAGAATGAAAATGATTCTGAAGATAGTTGTCACGTTAATGATTTTTCAGATATTGTTTAGACATGGCGGAGAGGTTATCTGGCAGTATGGAATTCTCAAGATCACAACTATAGGTGTTAGCTATGGTGTCTCTTCTTCCCTACGTCTAATGCTAATTGTTCTTATAGCCGGGCTGCTCCTGGATATTCCTTACTATGACTATATTCTAGCATTTCGTAGTTGGAAAATTCCTTACGAAATTTCCTTTTTGATAGCTTCGGTCATTCATTTCATCCCCATTTTTCATAAACAATTTATCTCAAGCAGAGAAGCCCTGAATCTGCGGGGAATTGAAATTTCTAAACCTTCAATATTAAAGCGATTTAAAATCTATGCAGCTTTAGTTTTCCCCATCATTGCCAGAGCAATTTCAGATGTGAAATATCGTTCCATTTCTTTAGAACTTCGTGCTTTTAGATTATATCCTGATAGGACATTCATTTATCAGGCAAAATTGAAGTGGTATGATCTAGTTGTACAGATTTGTTCTTTCATAATATTTATAATAGTAATTATATATTTTTAATTCGAATAATTTTTTAGTTTGACAAACAATGATAAATTACATTTTATTAAATGAGTTTTGTAAATAAGTTTAATTTGGAGTTAAAATGAAAAAAACATTTCTTTGTCTTTTCATTTTCTGTGCATGTTTCTTATACTCTCAAGAAGGTATACTTAATATAAAAGATAAGCCTAATGATGATGGTTCAGCTTTAATATTGTCTTGGGATACTACTCAAATTCAACCTGCAAATATAATAATTGAGAGAGAAACACCTAATGGAGAGTTTGTTAAAATTTTAAAATCAGAAGAAATTACCGGCTCATATGAAGACGGTACAAACATTGATCCAAAAAATATTTATACATATCGCATAACTGCTTATAATAATATAGGTGAAATAATTCATATTAGTAAATCAAAGGCAAAAACTTCTGCTCAATGGTTTGATAAAGACAAAATATCCTTATTAATATTGGCATCTCTAATAACACTTGCAATTCTTTATTATATTTTTTCTGCAAAAAGCGGCAAAGAACTTTTTATAAGAAAGATCGGCGGTTTGGAATCAATGGATGAGTCGGTTGGACGTGCAACCGAGATGGGAAGACCAATCCTTTTTATCCCCGGCACATTAGACCTTGATGATATGCAGACGATAGCTGGACTAACGATTTTAAGAAGATTAGCCCAAAAAGCTGCTGAATATGATTCCAAATTAATTGTTCCTGTTTGTCGTTCAATGGTACTTTCTACAGCCAAAGAGATCGTAAAAGAAGCTTATATGAAAGCAGGACGCCCTGATGCCTATGATCCTGATTCTGTATTTTATCTTACGGATGATCAATTTGGTTACGTTGCTGGAGTTGACGGCATTATAGTACGAGAGAAACCAGCAGCTAATTTCTTCCTTGGAGCTTTTTATGCAGAATCATTAATATTAGCTGAGACCGGATTCTCCAGCGGTGCAATTCAAACTGCAGGTACAGCTATGCCAAGCCAACTTCCGTTCTTTGTTGTCGCCTGTGATTTTACGTTGATCGGTGAAGAATTATTTGCTGCTTCAGCTTATCTATCAAAAGATCCACACCAACTTGGAAGCTTGAAAGGACAAGATTTTGGTAAAGCAATATTTGTTGTTATTCTAACTATTGGTATAATTCTTGAGATTTCAGGTATTCACTTCCTCAAAGATTTCTTAACGATACATTAAGGAGCAGAACATGAAAAGAAAATTACCATTATTTATTACATTCACGGTAGGAATTATATTAATAATTTCAGAATTCATCCCTCATAAACCATTTGGTCAACTTTCGGGAGAACTGGAAATATGGTTCCTGATAATTTCTGGTTTTGCTATATTATTAGGTCAATTAAGCTTATTTAAAGTAAATATTTTAAAAATCCAATTTAAACAACGTGATTGGCAATTTTATATAATAACACTACTTAGTTTTATTACAATGGTTACAATTGGCTTTTTATGGGGAACTGGGAAAAGCCCCGGTATTCTTGGTCATGGTGAATCAATATCTAGTGTGATGGGATATAAACCTTTTGATTACCTTTTTTTCAATGTATATCAACATCTGCAGGCAACCATGTTCTCACTATTGGCTTTTTTTATAGCTTCAGCAGCATATAGAGCATTTATTGGAAGAACACTGGAATCAAATCTACTTCTTATCGCAGCAGTTCTTGTTATGCTTGGTAATACAAGCCTGGGTGTTTTTCTCACTAGCTGGCTACCAAATTCATTAAGTTTTCTTCACCTTCCAAATGTGTCAGAATTTATTATGACATATCCCACAACTGCCGGTCAACGTGCTATTATGATAGGGGCAGGTTTAGGAATTATTGGAAGTTCCTTGAGGATCATTCTGGGAATTGAAAGATCCTATCTGGGAGGTGAATAATGGGTAAATCAAAGCAAATTGACAGACGTTGGTTATTCTTATTGATCTTTGTAGGAGTTGCACTTCCATTGATCTTTACTATTGGGTTACCGATAGAAACTTCCAAAAACGTTCAAATAGTTTATGATCTGGTAGAGAGTATGCCAAAAGATTCTAAAGCACTTATCTCTTTTGATTATGATCCTGCCAGTATGCCGGAATTACATCCTATGGCAAAAGCACTTCTCAAACATTGCTTTGATAAAGATATTAATGTTATTTTTACAGCCCTCTGGCCCATGGGTGTACAAATGGCTGAAGATATCATATCACAACTCCAAGATCAGTATCCTAATCTACAATATGGCGTTGATTATGTAAATTTAGGTTTTAAAGCCGGAGGTATGATCACTATCCAGTCAATGGGGAAAAATTTTAGGAAAGTATTTCCAGAAGACACGAACGGAAATAAAATAGATGAACTTCCAATTATGGATGGAATAAATAATTTTAATAATATTAATTTTGTTTTTTCTCTATCGGCTGGAGCTCCAGGCATCAAAGAATGGGTACAAATTTCTCATGATGCTTATGGCAGACCAACATCAGGCGGATGTACCGGTGTAAGTGCACCTGCGATGTTACCGTATGTAAACGAGCAAAAACAACTAACAGGTCTTCTGGCTGGTTTAAAAGCTGCAGCTGAATATGAAAATTTATTGCAGGCACCGGGAACTGCTACAAGCGGCATGGATGCTCAATCAATGGCACATTTGATTATTATTATTTTTATCATTATTGGTAATATCAATTACTGGAAGAAATAAAAAATCAGATAAGAAGGGAGATAGATAATGGAACTAATTTTTTACTATCCTGGGTACCTGGCTTGGTGCTTTATTTACATTTGCTATATTTAGTTTCCTTTATAAAGATAATCCCTTTTATAAAACTGCTGAACAAATATTTGTTGGTCTTTCAGCCGGTTACTGGTTTGTTTATACTATCTTCTTCATTCTCATTCCAAATTTATACAATCCCATTACACAAGATTTTAGTGCTAACTGGATCAAATTAATTCCAGCAGTATTGGGAATTATGATGTTGATGCGTTTAATCCCCAAAACAGAATGGGTAAGTCGTTTTCCAATATCCATAGTAATAGGAACTACATCAGGCGTTTTCTTTCTACGTTATCTAAAATCTGATGTATTGAATCAGTTAACTGCTACAATGATAAATCCATTTTTGAGTGATAATTGGGTCATAATAATTGGTGAATTGATGCTTATTGTTGGCACTATTTGTGGTGTTATATATTTTTATTTTAGTAAGAAACATGAAGGTGCTTTAGGAGTTTCAGCAAAGATTGGTATTTATTTTCTTATGGTCAGTTTTGGTGCTGCATTTGGGTATACAGCAATGGCTCGTATTTCCCTTCTAATAGGCAGATTACAATTCCTATTGGGAGACTGGCTGGGAATAATTCATCCATAAAAATCAAAGAGGAATATTTTGAAAAAATTAATTTTTATTTTATTATTATTAGGATTAACCTTTCAGGCAATATGCCTGACAAGATTAGACAATTTGAAATTAGAGCTAAAAACTGCTAAAGGTAACAAGAGATTACTGATATTAGATGAACTACAAAAATCTTATTGGAAAATATATCCTCAAGCAAGTTTAGAATTTGGTGTAGATGCGCTTAAAATGTCAACAAAATCAAAGAATATGTTACAACAAGCTCAGCAACTACAAAATATTGCTATTTCTTATAAACATTTAGGTAATTACGAAAAAGCATTTGAGTATATGAATTTGTCTCTGAGATCAGCTAAAAAAATAGATAATTATGATTTACAGATTATAGCACTTTATAGAATTGCTGAGTACAAAAATGCAATTGGTCATAATTCTGTCGCCTTTGATTTTGCTGTCCAAGCACTTGACCTAAGTGAAAAACAAGAAAATTATAAAGGTTTAGCTAAATGTCATTTTATTATAGCTAAAATTTATTATGAATTAGGAGATATTAAGGGAGCCTATAGCAATTATGAACAATCACTAGATCAACATTATAACTTTGACGATAAAACATCTTTAGCATTAACATGTGAAAAGCTAGGTGAGATCGATATCTACAATAAAGACTATTATTTTGCTGAATTACATTACAAAACAGCCGCAGATAATTATAATGAAATAGATAACCTTGAAAGCCTGGTTCGGACCTATCAAGCTCTCGGCAAGATTTATAAAGAATATGGTGAAAAAGAAAAGGCAATTTCTTATATTCAAAAATTTGCCGAAGCAAATGAACAACTTAATTTACAAATGAAAAACAATGAATTTTTATATAGTTATGAATATTTTAGTATCGTTGGTAATAAAGACAAAGCACTTAAATATTATAAATTATATACTGCTAAGCAAGATTCTTTACAATTAGCACTTAATCAAGAACATGTTGAAACACTCATAACTGATATTGAAATCAAACATGAAATCGAAAAACATAAAGAATTAGAAGAAGTAACAAAAACTGCAAAAAAAGAGATAGAAGTTATTTCCAAAACAGCTGAAGAAAAACAAAAAAAGATTGATGAACTAGTTGTTGAGACTGAGTTAAAAGAAAGAATCTCGAAACTCGAAACTGATAAGAAAAATGAACAAATTGGAAAATTGCAACATGAACGTGTAATTAGTGAACAGAAAATATCTAGAGAAAAGAGTCAGCGCATAGCTCTAACTGTAATTTTTGTTCTCTTTGCTCTTTTAATATTTAGTATTGGTACTGTGTACATGAGCAAATACAAAATGAGGAAGAAACACACAGATGAGTTAGAAACAATAGCAAAAACTGATCCATTAACTCAATTGCCTAATAGACGCGCTGTTATAGAAAATATAAGTTATGAAACAGCACGATTTAAAAGAAGTGATTTACCTTTTACAATAATTATTAGTGATATTGACGATTTTAAAAAAGTTAATGATACTTACGGACACGAAGCAGGTGATAAAGTACTTATTAGGATCTCAGAGCTTATCAAGAATTCAATCCGTAAACAAGATATTTGTGCTCGCTGGGGTGGTGAAGAATTTTTATTTTTACTTCCAGAAACTGATTCTAAGGGCGGTAAAATAATATCAGAAAAAATAAGAAAGAAAATTGAAAATGAAACAGTAAAATATAAAGAGACTAACATTTCCATCTCAATGACATTCGGCATCTGTACCTTCTCAGAAAATATTGATCCAGATGAATGCATTGCTAAAGCAGATAAAGCACTTTATGTAGGTAAAAAGTCCGGGAAAAATAAAGTTGTTGTTCATGAAGATGACTTAATAGGATAATTTATGAAAGTTTTTAGTGTGGCTGGATATCACCATACAGGCAAGACCACTGTAGTTATAGAACTTATAAAAGAACTAAAAAAAAGAGGTTATAAAGTAACTTCTATAAAAGATATTCATAGCGATAAATTTACTATGGAAAAAATTGGTAGTAATAGTTGGAAGCATGCTCAAGCTAGTAATGACACTGTTATCGCCAGGGGATTATCTGAAACTTATCAAATTTGGAACAGGCAACTCACCTTAAATGAGATGCTCTCACATTTAGATAGTGATTATGTTGTTGTGGAAGGAATGAAAAGTGTAGCTCTTCCCCGTATTATTTGTGCTGAGAACGAGGTGCAACTAGATGAGCTGGTTGATGGAACTGTTTTCGCAATTTCAGGCATATATGCTAATGATCATGATAAATTTAATAAATTAAAAGTTTTTAAATCAAAGGAAGACATTAAAGGTTTAACAGATCTGGTAATAGAAAAAGTTTTCCCTGTGCTTCCACTACCAAAATTAGAATGCTGTGGAGAATGTGGCATGAACTGTAGAGAAATGGTAGCTGGAATTCTAGCTGGAAGAAATACCCGTGAAGACTGTAAAACAGATCGTAATCTAGATATAGAAATAAAAATTGATGGTAAGAATATTAATATTGTACCCTATGTCCAAAACACTTTAAAAGACGTTATTAAAGCTTATTTTAATAACTTAAAGGGATATAACGATGGAGACAGTATTGATATTAAAATTAGAAAATAATTATGAAATCAGAAATAATAATTAATAAACAAAATAATCAAGTTATCAAAATATGCAATTCTCCAAAAATGTTCAAAAAGGAATTATTCATTTATAAAAAAAAATTACCCTTTATTCCAAGATTGATCGACCATGATGGAAAAAATACTTTAATTTTGGAATATATAGATGGTATACCAATTATAGATCTTGCTCAACCAAATTTTGAAAAAATCACAGAATTAATGTTGAAGTTCCATGCACTTGAATCTAAAGGTGATAAATGTTTATGCCATTCTGATAATAATCCTAAAAATTATCTTTATTCTAATGGAGATTACTTCATGCTTGATTTTAGCGAGTGGGACTATGATTATCCTGAGTCAGATATAATTCATTTTCTTCTATTTTGGGCTTCTGAATATGAATATACAAAATTCAAATTTGTTTTTGAACAAGTTATAAATACCTATAGACAAAAAAAAATAATTAATCCGCTGGAATGGCAGATGATCTTACCTGAAATTATTGAGAAATTCGATTACCGCAGGAAAAAGTTCGGTAAAACAAAAACACATCCACATATCTTACAAAATAGAGAGTTAATGAGAGAAATTCTTTAGTCTAATAAAAAAACATATGTAGTTGTTTCACCAATATTTAATTCTACTAAATCTTCTTTGTAGGCATATTGATCAATTCCAATTTGATATTCAATCCTAATATTGTCATAATACTCTAAAACTGATATGATCGCACTTAATTCCTCTGAATAAATTACATCCGGAGCACTTAATACACTAAAAACCCACTCATTATCATCTTCTCTTTTAAGATCTACAGCTGTTATGGTAAAAACTGTGGGATTACTAATCTGAAGCCCAGCTCTATCAAGTTCTACATGATAAGATCTATCTTTACCAGGTTTCATCTCTACACTAAAATCTTTGTGCTTCAGGAATACCTGTCCTTCTACAATAACTGAAACTTTTTTTGTTTCACCAAATAAAATAAAAGAATTAAGATAACATGTTTCCACAGCTGGAGGATCATTCGGCATTAATTGATGAATTGTACTTCCTAGGATCACCTTGATTGATTTACCCGTGTCATTATATACAGAGAGATCAGATTGTTTCGAACAAGCACTCAATATTATAACTAACACTAATATAGTTGCTATTTTTTTCATTTTTCTATTCCTTTTTTTATTTGTGCGATTTGACCATTAATATTTAATATGTAAAGAAAAATTTTATTCTTGACATAACAATAAAACAAAAAAAATTTAAAGTTAGAAATTAATTATAGTCTAAATATTGGAACTGAAATGGAGTTGAAATGATGAAAATATTTGTTGGTAATATGACTAGAGATATTGGTAAAGATACATTACTGACCCTTTTTTCAGATTATGGAACAGTAGAGGATGTAACTGTACTAATAGATAGAATTAATGGTGAATGGAAAGCCTTTGCGTTTGTTGAAATGCCTAATGAAAATGAGGCGTGGGAAGCTATTTCAGCTTTGGATAGTAAGGAGCATTTTGGCCATGTGCTTTGTGTTCATCAAGCTCGTTTTCAAAACAATGACCGAAGAGACAATAGAAGATTTGGCGGCAGACGTCATTCAGATCTGCCAGAATTAACTAATTAAGAAACAATAATAGGGTGTATTATGCAAATATTCATTGGTAACGTTTATAGTGCTATTAATCAGGATTATTTAAGGAAAGAACTTGAAAAATATGGAAAGGTTGAAACTATTGAAATAGTTGAAAAAAGTGCTTTTGTAGAAATGCCATATGAAAATGAAGCAACATTAGCGATCATGAACCTTAATAATAATGATATTAACGGGATAAAAATCAATGTTCACAAAGCCAGGAAGAGTGAATCAGATAGAAGAAAAAGTGGTCGTATTGGTGGCAGGCGATCACACGATCCAAAAAATTATACTAAAATGTTCTCACGTAAGGATATTTTGTAATATAAATAATGTTTGTTAAAAGGGGGCTATTCATAGCCCCCTTTTCTATTTTTAAATAAAGATTATTTGCTTTTTTCAGCCATTTCTCTTCCTGCTTTCATAGCATTTAAATTTGCATTTATCACAGCTTCACCTTTTCTGGCAAAAATAAATTTGATCCCTTCTTCAAGTTTTTCATAAGGAATATCTAAAAAACTGGATGCTGCCCCTAAAATAACTACATTCATCGATCTCGCTGATCCCAGTTCTTTTGCGATCTTATCTCCATCCAGTAAGACCTTATTCTTAAATTTATCTATTTCAGAAATTATTACTTCCATGTCAGGATAATCAGGTATATTAACAAAAGGAGTACTATTAGTTATAAACCATCCTTCAGAAGATAAATATGGTTTGTAACGTAATGCTTCCATCGGTTCAACTGATAGAATTACATCTGCCCCACCTTGCGGAATAAGGTCTGAATTGATCTCTTTATCTGAAATCCTTAAATGTGATTGAACATCACCACCTCTTTGGCTCATCCCATGAACTTCAGCTTGTTTCAAATTTAAACCTGATTCGATTGCTGCATATCCAATAATCGTGGCAATTGACAATATCCCCTGACCACCAACTCCAGCTAAAATTATATCTTTTTTCATAATCATCTCCTCTATTTACGCATGCTTTTTTTATAAACATGAATACATGGTCTTCTTGGAATTACTACTGATACACCTTTGTAATCAATTTCTTCTTGGAAAATTTTAACATTTTCTTCATGATTTCGTGATAATGGAACTACTATTCTTATATGTTCTTTTTCAACTCCAAGTCCCATACATATCTTCTCGATCTTTCCATTAACTTGAGAATCCTGCATGCCCGTCATTGCTGTAGTATCATTATCCATAATTACAATCACAACGTTTGCATTACAATCTACAGCATCAAGTAAACCGGTCATTCCTGAATGACCGAATGTGGAGTCTCCAATCGTGGCTATAGAGGGAAAGAATCCAGCATCCGCTGCACCAATTGCCATTGTAATAGATGCTCCCATATCCACACATGTATTAATTGCGTTATATGGCGGCATATACCCGAGTGTATAACATCCTATATCAGAGAAAACATGTCCTTTACCATATTTTGCAGTTACAGCATTTATCATTTTATAAGTATCAATATGAGGACAGCCTGTACAAAGTGCTGGAGGTCTCCCAGAAACGACCTCAGGAATACTTTCACTTCTAAGTTCTTGTAATCCTAAAGCATTACGAACTAATTTTGGATTTAATTCACCAGCCCTTGGCAATGTTCCATCAAGACGTCCCTTTATGTTAATACCCTTTCCAAGAAATCCTTTCAACATCTCTTCTACAAATGGCATACCTTCCTCAATTACTAGGATCTTATCGCATTCAGAAACCAGTTTCTCAATTTGTTTTTTTGGTAGAGGATACTGACTAATTTTTAAAATTGGATGTTTGATTGGAGCATCTTTAATGTTCTCCATTAAATAATTATATGCAAGTCCGCAGACGATAATGCCAAGAGACTTGTCTTTCCCGTCTGTATAAACATTATATTGTGAATTTTCTGATTCTTTGTTAAGATCATTCTGGATGGCAAGAAGGTGTTGATATTTCTTTCTGGCAAAAGCAGGTAATAGCATAAATTGATCTCTCTTTTCCGGTAAATGCATTTCATTTTCTTTTATAGCTTCTTTTTTCACTACACCGGCACGCGAGTGTGAAAGACGAGTAGTTAACCTCATCATAGCAGGTATCTTATACTTTTCAGAGATCTCGTATGCGCTGAAACACATATCATATGCTTCTTGCTGATTTGAAGGTTCAAAAGCAGGAAGTAAAGCAAATTTTGCATAGAAACGAGAATCTTGTTCATTTTGAGAAGAGTGCATTGAAGGGTCATCAGCAACTGCAACTATAAGCCCTCCATTTGCTCCAGTTAAAGCAGAATTCATATAGGCATCTGCGGCAACATTAAGTCCGACATGCTTCATTGTGACAATCGTTCTTTTACCCACATAAGACATCCCAAGAGCAGATTCCATTGCTGTTTTTTCATTTGTCGACCAGGTTTTATGAACACCTCTTTCTTCTGCTTCAGGATTTCTTTGAATGTACTCAATGATCTCTGTAGAAGGAGTTCCAGGATATCCATAGGCACCAGATAATCCGGCATCTAAAACACCTTGTCCTACTGCTTCATTACCTAAAAGTAATAACTTCTTCATAATAAGCTCCTTAGTTATTTATTAATATTATTTACTGCAACAAAACTAAGTACGCAATTTCTTACAAGCTTTTTATTTGACACTTTGAATTCTTAATTAAAACTTGAAAAGTAATTGATTATATAATATATTTATATATAAAGGATGCGGAAATGAGAAACAATGGTTTCATTGAAAAATTTGAAAAATACTCAATTAAACATAAACTTTTTAATAGTGGAGAAAAGATCCTAATTGGTTTTTCCGGTGGTGCTGATTCCACAGCACTTATGTTAGCCCTTTGGCACTTAAAATCCAAATATGGTTACTCAATTCTTGCCTCTCATGTAAATTACAACTTACGGGAAAATGACTCTAAACTTGACGAAGAATTTGTAAGAAAATTCTGTTTTGATCGGAATATTTCTCTTGTTATAAAAAATGTAAACATTACTCCAAATTCAAATATTGAAAACCATGCCAGGGAATTACGTTTTGATTATTTTAATAGTCTTCGAACTGTTTACAAGATCCAAAAAATTGCTTTAGGTCATAACCGGGAAGATCAAGCTGAAACACTTTTATTTCGCATGTTCAGGGGATCTGGGTATACAGGCATTAGAGGGATTTCACCAATTACTGATGATATTGTACATCCTTTACTTAGTTTTTCCAGAGAAGAAATAGTTACTTACCTTAAATCTGAAAATATCCAGTGGCGTGAAGACCTTTCTAATGAAGAAACCACATTTACAAGAAATAAAATTCGTCATAACATGATACCATGGATAAAAGAACATTTGAATCCCAATGTAGTAAATAAATTATTTGAAGCAGCTGAAATATTCTCTGAAACAGATGATATCCTTACTTCACTTGCTTCCAGAAGATTGTTGAAAGCACTCATCAAGCAATCAAAAAATGAGTGCCGACTATCTGTAAGGGTAATCAAAAAAACAAAACCAGTTTTGCGATACTATGTCTATAAAGAAGCATATTCCAGAATAAATGGAGATTCAAAAGATTTCTATCATAATAATTTTATTGAAATTGAAAATTTGCTATCTTCCAATGGTTCAAAGCAAATCTTTTTACCAAATAATATTTTTGTTTTCAAAGAATATAATGAGTTTATTTTTACCAATATTGACATCTCAAAATTTGAGAATAGCGAGAATGAGAAAGAGATCACATCACTTAGGAGTCGATTCACCTTTGAAGACAAGCGAATTATCATGAAAAAATTAAAAAAAATGCCTACTGGCCGCAGTATATTTGAAAATAAAAATATTGCTTATATTGATCTTGATAAAACTAATTTTCCCCTTAGAATTCGCCATAGAAAACAAGGTGATAGATTCCACCCGCTTGGAATGAAACACAGTAAAAAAATAAAGGATTTTTTAATTGACGAAAAAGTGCCAAAATTTGACAGAGATAAAGTGTTAATATTCTGCGATCATGAAAAAATTATTTGGCTGGCAGGTCATAGAATTGATGATAGAGTTGTTACGATGGATGATACACAGAATATCCTGTATATAAAGATAGAAAAAATTGCTCAAAAGAAAATGAGAGCAGCTGAAAGAATTAATAAAAAATAGGGGGAGTAGACTTATTCTACAAATATAATATGATTAAAGACATTGAAAAAATGCTGATGTCCGAACAAGAAATAAAAAATATGATCAAAAAACTTGGTGAACAGATATCAAATGATTATATTGGCAGAACCCCGGTAATGATTTGTATTCTGAAAGGTGGTTTTATTTTCCTATCTGACCTTGTTAGAAACATTTCCACTAATGTGGAGGTCGATTTTATGTCACTTTCCAGTTATGGAGACAGTACAAAATCATCCGGAGTTGTGAAAATCAAAAAAGATATCGATGTTGACATCAGTGGTCGTGATGTCATTATTGTTGAGGACATTGTAGATAGCGGATTAACATTAGATTATATTAATTCATACTTTGTAAAACACAAACCATCTTCAATTAAGATCTGTGCTTTACTTGATAAACCAAATGCTCATAAAATAAATATAAAAATAGATTATGTCGGATTTGAAGTAGGCAATGAATTCGTTGTTGGCTACGGACTTGATTTTGCACAGAAATATAGAAACCTGCCATATATTGGAGTTCTCAAAAAGGAGATTTATTCATAATGAAGCAAAAACAGAACAATAATAAAAAACAGAGCCAATTCCCCAAAATGAAAAGATCACAGACAATTACTTT
Organism: Candidatus Tenebribacter davisii; assembly: GCA_030765535.1. Classification (GTDB taxonomy): domain Bacteria; phylum Cloacimonadota; class Cloacimonadia; order Cloacimonadales; family TCS61; genus Tenebribacter; species Tenebribacter davisii. Next base: position 14,551 of record JAVCCH010000058.1, on the reverse strand, counting down.
TTGGATTGTACTTGTTCTCTTAGTCGTTGTAATGTTCCAGGTTTCAAAAATGGGAACAAAAAATATAACCGAAATAGCCTACAGTGATTTTATTCAAATGTTTAAACAAGGTAATGTGGCAAAAGTTGGATTTGATGAAAAAATTATTACAATTACAACAGTAGATGAAAAAAAATATTCTTCTTATCTACCTCCTATTCCAAATCCAAATTTAATCCAAAATCTCACAGATGCAAATATAGTAGTTTATGCTGTGAAACCATCCAAATTAATAGCACTTCTGCTCTCATGGTTCCCTTTCCTGATATTTATTGGAATTTGGATATTCCTGATGCGTGGAATGAGAGGAGGAGCTAACCAGGCTTTCAGTTTTGGCAAAAGTAAAGCAAAACTGAATACTAATGGGGATACTAAAGTAACCTTTGATGATGTAGCAGGAGTTGAAGAAGCTAAGGAAGAATTAGAAGAGATCGTTGAATTTTTAAAAGATCCAAAAAAATTCCAAAGACTTGGTGGAAGAATACCGCGTGGAGTTTTACTTCTGGGAAGACCAGGAACAGGAAAAACACTTTTAGCCAAAGCAGTAGCTGGTGAAGCAGAAGTTCCATTCTATAGCATCAGTGGCTCAGACTTTGTTGAAATGTTCGTCGGTGTAGGAGCATCTCGTGTACGTGATATGTTCGCCAATGCAAAGAAGACAGCTCCCTGTATCGCCTTCATAGATGAGATTGACGCTGTAGGTAGACATCGTGGTTCTGGACTTGGCGGAGGTCATGACGAAAGAGAACAAACTTTAAATCAACTACTGGTAGAAATGGATGGATTTGATCCCAATGATTCCGTTATTATAATTGCTGCAACTAATAGACCGGATGTACTTGATCCAGCTTTATTGAGGCCAGGAAGATTTGATAGACAGATAATAGTAGATCTACCTGATATCAAAGGTAGAGAGGCGATCTTAAAAGTTCACACAAGAAAGTTGCCTATCTCACTTGGGGTTAGATTAAATATAATAGCACGTGTTACTCCGGGATTCAGTGGTGCAGATCTAGCAAATCTTGTAAATGAAGCTGCCTTATTAGCAGCCAGAACCGGTAAGAAAAAAATCGAGATGGATGATTTTGAGGAAGCAAAGGATAAGGTAACTTTAGGTAAAGCAAGAAAAAGCAGGGTAATTACAGAAGAAGACAAAAAGATCACGGCATATCATGAAATAGGTCATGTTCTTTGCTCAATGTTTTTAGATAAAGTTGAACCGATTTATAAAGTAACAATTATTCCAAGAGGTTTTACCGGTGGAGCAACTCATTTCCTGCAAACTGATAAAACCTATTATTCAAAAAGCTACATGGAACAAACTTTGATAGGTTTATTAGGTGGACGTACCGCCGAAGAGATAATTTTCGGTGATGTTTCGACAGGAGCGTCTAATGATATTGAAAGATCAACAGATATTGTTAAACAAATGATCTGTAATTGGGGTATGAGTGACAAGATAGGTCCAATAACCTTAGTAAAAAAACAGACACAGGTATTTCTTGGTAGAGATATTTCCCAGCATGATCAAATTAGTGAGTCTACTGCTAATCTAATAGATTCAGAAGTTAAACGAATGATAACTGAAGCACACAATAAGTGTAGGGATATACTAACCGCAAAGCGTGATCTTCTTGAAGTGTTAGCAGAAGAATTACTTGTGAAAGAAACCCTTGAAGCTGAACAAATCTTTGAATTAAGTCTTCCTCATATAAGCGGTAAAGACAGAGAAATAGTGGAAAACCAATTTAAAAAGATAAAAGCAATAAATCAAGAAATTGAAGAAGCTAAAAAGCAGGCTAAAAAAGAAGAGGCTAAGAAAAAAAGAGCTGAAGCAAAGAAAAAACGTGAAGCAGAAAAAGCAAAGATGGAAGCTGAAGCAGCTAAATCAAATGAATCTTTAGATCTAAATAAAAAAAAGAATGATTCTGAAGATAAATCTGCTAAAGCGACTGAAAAGAAATAACAAGGATCAATTTATGGAAAATATGCACGGCACAACTATTCTCGGTGTTAAATTAAAAGATAAAGTTGCTATTGGCGGTGATGGACAAGTAACTTTAGGCAATACAGTAATGAAAGCCACTGCCCAAAAAATTAGAACTTTATATGGTAAAAAAGTTATTGCCGGTTTTGCCGGAGCTACAGCGGATGCCTTCACTTTATTTGAAAAGTTTGAAGGTAAATTGGAAAAGTATAAGGGAAATTTAAAACGTGCAGCAGTTGAACTGGCAAAAGACTGGCGCTCCGATAAAATTTTGCGCAGATTGGAAGCAATGATAATTGTTGCTGATAAAAATACCCTTCTTCTCATTTCCGGTACTGGAGATGTTCTGGAGCCTGACGCAGGTATCATTGCTATCGGTTCTGGAGGTAATTACGCCCTGGCAGCAGCCAAAGCATTGACAGATAATAAGAATCTTTCAGCCTCACAAATTGTTGAACGCTCATTAAACATAGCTTCTGAAATTTGCATTTACACAAACAATAATATTATGATCGAGGAATTATAATGAAAAGATTCACACCAATAAAAATTGTTGAAGAACTGGATAAATATATTATCGGTCAGGATAAAGCTAAACGTGCTGTAGCTATTGCTCTACGTAACCGATGGAGAAGACAGCAGGTAGAAGGTGAACTCCAGGAAGAGATCATGCCAAATAATATAATACTTATTGGACCTACCGGTGTAGGTAAAACAGAAATTGCACGACGACTATCCAAACTTGCCAAAGCTCCATTTATCAAAGTAGAAGCTTCAAAATTTACCGAAGTGGGATATGTGGGAAGAGATGTAGAATCAATGATCCGTGAGTTAATGAATATAGCTTTGAATGATGTTCGCACAGAAATGACGAAACGAGTTCAGGCACAGGCAACATTAAATGCCCGTAAACGCATTATTGATATTCTTTATCCAAAAAATCCTCTCAATCCACAAGATACTGAAGAAGACATAAAAAAGAAAGAAGATAGATACCAGCGTATCCGTAAAAAGATGGAATTGCTGTTTGACAGTGGAGAATTGAATAGCAGAGAAGTAGAAATATCCTCTGAACGAAGAACTCCGCAAATAGATCTTTTTTCACATAGTGGAAATGAAAGTTTTGAACTTCCTATCGGTGAGATAATGGCTGGAATTATGCCTTTAAAGAGAAATGATAAGAAAAAAAGAGTCCGAGTTGATGAGGCTTATAAAATTTTAATTAATGAAGAAGCCAGGAAGCTTGTAAAACCTGAATTAGTTAAAACTGAAGCTAAAAAACGGGTTGAAGATAATGGAATAATATTTATTGATGAGATAGATAAAATTGCTGGAAATGAGAACCGCACAGGTGCAGATGTATCACGTAGTGGAGTTCAACGTGACCTCCTCCCTATCGTTGAAGGTTCCAATGTTCCTACTAAATTTGGGATTATTGATACTTCTCATATTTTATTTATCGCTGCCGGTGCTTTTACTACATCAAAACCTTCTGATCTTATCCCTGAACTACAAGGACGCTTCCCAATTCGTGAAGAATTGAACAGCCTGTCAAAAGATGATCTGTATAAAATCCTGATTTACCCGAGAAATTCTCTAACAAAGCAGTATGTTGCTTTATTCAAATCAGAGAATGTTAAATTGAAATTTAATGATGATGCAGTACAGGATATAGCAGAATTTGCTGCAAAAGCCAACGTAAAGATGGAAGATATCGGTGCACGTAGACTACATACGATTATGAATTCTCTTTTAGATGACCATTTATTTAATATGCCTGATGCAGAGATCAAGTCAGTCACTATCACGAAATCTAAAGTAAATGACAAATTAGATAAGATCATAAAGAATGAAGACCTATCAAAATATATTTTATAATGAGAAGCTGTTCTTATTCATTTGGAAATATTATTATAAATGTAATTAAGGAATTAAAAAAGAGAAATATTAAATTAATTAAAGAAAAAACAAATAAAGCAATTCAATTTATAACTAAATAGATCCCAGATGAAAAATTGTTGTTGGATTGCATTTGACTTACTAAAAGGAGTAAAAAATGAAAAAAATTGTTATTTTCACCATGCTAATTCTATTAATAACTATTTTATCCGCTGAAGTTATATCCGTTACACTTCCCAAAAAAGAAGTTGTAAAACTTGAACCATACGCACATTTTGATTTCGCAGATATAAATGAATCCTCCGCGATCGTTAAAAGTAGGGTTTGGGATGATGTTTATTGGACTTTGAACGATTCAGGCTGTAATAATCGTATTTTTCCATTCAATAGTAAAGGTGAATTATATAGAGCAGAATGGTACGAAGAAAATGATGGTGGCATATTCATTGGAAATGCTATCAATATTGACTGGGAAGAAATGGCTGTTGATAATGACGATAACCTGTATATTTGTGATACTGGCAATAATTTTAATACTCGTAAAGATCTGGCAATTTATGTAGTTAAAGATCCTTATCCCTTTGCAACCGGTAACACAACCGCTTTTCAGACTATTAAATTCTATTATCCTGAGCAAAAAGAATTTCCTGCTGATCCTAATAATTACGATTGTGAAGCTGTTTTTTGTGCTAACGGGAACCTGTATCTTCTCACCAAACATCGTGCTGATACACAAACACATCTATACAGATTTGACAGTATGGATCAATTAACAATTAATCCAATAAACAGGATCGGAACTTTTGAGATTGGTGGTATGGTAACAGCAGCAGATGCATCTCCTGACGGGGAAAAACTGGCGATTCTAACATATTCCAATGTCTGGGTATTTGAAGTTCAAAATGGTGATGATTATTTCCATGGCAAGATAAGTTGGCTTCCAATAAAAGCAAATCAATGCGAAGCCGTCTGTTTTGACGGTGATGATCTTATTATCACCAGTGAACAAATGGAACTTATCAAACTGCCCCTTACTGAACTAATACCGGTTAATTAATGAAAAAGGTTCTAACATTTATTCTATTACTTCCAATTTTTCTTTATTGTGAAGTTACTCACGAATATAAAATATCAAGCGGTGATGAAATTTATTATTCTTCATTCTCTATAGACAATAGAGATTCTGAGATCCGGTATATATACCAACATGGGCCTGAAGAACAGGTAAATTATTATACACTTGATGGTACTACAAAGAAATTCACTTTCCAGGATAGTACAAAGAATATCAACCTCTCTGCTGTGAGAGAAGGTGAAAAAATTATTATAACGGAAAACACAGGTACGAAAGTTACTGATACAATAGTTTCTTTGGATAAAAGTCCCTGGCAACAATCTATGTCTTATTCATTATCTGAATTTGCTTTATCAAATGCTGATAAAACCCAGTTCTGGATCATACGCCTAGATAAATTCAAAGGTGAGAAAATGCAGGCAATAAAAGATGTAACTGAAGATATTGTGATAGACAATAAGTTATATGACGCCATAAAAATTAAAATCAGCGCTTCTGGACTGCGGTCTAAGTTCTGGCACGGTTATTACTGGTTTCGTACATCAGATGGCTTATTCCTAAGATATGAGGGATTGAATGGCCTTCCGGGATCCACAAAAACCATAATTGAATATCAAAATAAAGGATAAAAATGAAATTAAATAAAATAACACATATTTCCGTGATCTTCAATCCAATTGCAGGAAAAGGGAACGCTTTGAAAAAACTTCCTGAAATTAGAAAATTCCTTAAGGAACATAAATTAAATTATGATATTCATATAACTGAACGGATCGGGCATGCTATAAGTTTAGCAGAAGAGTTATGCACTGAGAAAGAAACTGCAATTATAGCAGCAGGTGGAGATGGAACGGTCAATGAAGTGATAAATGGAATCATGCAGGCAAAAAGTAAAAATTCTGAATTATTCCCCATTTTTGGTATTTTACCAATCGGACGTGGAAATGATTTTGCTTATGGTGCTGACATTCCTCATTCCCTTGATATCTGTTTGAAGGCAATATTAGAAGGAAATTTCCAAGCAATGGATGTCGGATTAATCAAAGGTGGAGATTATCCTTCTGGAAGATATTTCGGCAATGGTATAGGTGTAGGCTTTGATACTATAGTAGGATTAGAAGCAGCAAAGATGAAACATATTCATGGTGCTGCAGGTTATATGCTCGGTGCTATTAAAACTCTTATCACTTATCCTGCTGCTCCAGAAATAGAAATGGAGATCAACGGGGAAAAAAATATTTATACTCCTGCCCTTGTTTCCATAATGAATGGTAGAAGAATGGGTGGAACTTTCTTTATGGCTCCTGACGGGAAAAATAATGATGGTCTGCTTAATTTATGTATGACTAAACAGGGAACTAGAAGAAAACTTTTAAAAACCATGTTCCATTACACTAAAGGGACACAGAATCAGTTGGAAAATACAAAAACAGCTCTAATATCATCAATTACACTCACAGCTCTCAAAGGTGAAATGGCTGTACATGCAGATGGTGAAACGATATGTGAGAAAGGCAAATTGCTGGAGATCAGCTGCATTCCTAATGCTATACATATCATAAAGGTTAATTAATTTGAAGCTTTCCGGCAAAATTTCGGCAAGTATAATTCACATAATTTTACGTACAATTTGCAAAGTAGATTCTCATGAATTAAGAAAGATACCGTTAAAAGGTCCTTATATCGTGGCAATTAATCATACAAATTTTTTAGAAGTGCCAATGATATTTACTCATCTGTTACCAAGAAAAACTATCGGGATTGCTAAAAAGGAGACCTGGAAGGGAGGAATCCGAAAGTGGTTAGCCACAAAATGGGAAGCAATTCCAATTGATCGTGAAGGTCTCACTATTGAAACATTCCGTCGTTCGAGAAAAGTACTTAATGATGGTTATTTCCTTATTATTGCCCCGGAAGGAACACGTAATATTGATGGGAAACTTCTCCAGGGAAAACCAGGAGTTATCAGTATTGCCTTACGTTCTAAAGTTCCCATAATTCCAATTGTTCATTATGGTGGAGAAGATATATTTAAAAACTTGAAATCATTTAAAAGAACAAAATTCATTTTTAAGGTTGGAACTCCAATCATTCTTCATCCATGTCGTAAACCAGATCAGGATAAACGACAATATTTTACAGATCAATTGATGTATAGAATTGCTGAATTACTCCCTGAAGTGTATAGAGGTGTTTATAGTGATCTGGACAATCTTAGTAAAAATGAAATAATTGAAATTTTATGTGATTAACTAAAGCATCATATAATTGATTTTTCTACATATCAATTGCATTGAGCTCTATTATTTTTATTTGGTATTGTTTCAGATATCTTCGCAAGAATTCCAAAGGTAGAAATCTCGCAATAACCAGTAAGGAGATAAAATGGAAAAAATTGTAGCAGCCTGCGGTTTAGTTTGTAGTGGATGTTTTGCACATAAAGCTACTTTGAAAGATGATGATATTCTCAGAGCTAAAACAGCAGAGTTCTGGTCAACAATATATGGAGCTGATATTAAACCCGAGGACATCAATTGTAACGGATGCTTGACTGAGGGTGTAAAATTCAATCATTGTAAAGAGTGTGAAGTAAGATTATGCTGTTTAGAAAAAGGTTATGAGAATTGTGCTCATTGTCCTGATTATTGTTGCGATAAACTAGATGCACTTTTAACTAATATTCCGGAAGGCAGAACTGTTTTAAATGAGATTAAGAATACTATTTAATACTCTCTAATAATTCCTTTAAAATTTTCTCAGTTAAGACTTTCTTTGCTGAGTCTTTGAAATCTTGTAGATCCAGATTTAACTTATGTTCATAATAATGTGCTTGTAGTGCCATTTCAAGCTTATCAATTTGTTTTATGAATTTTGCCTCTTGATTCTCAGCAAGTTCAAATTCTTCCCATAGTTTTATATATTTATCACCATTTTTTAGTTTATTGAATACTTTCCTGACAGCTTTACTCTCAAGATCATATTTTTTAGCATCCGTAATATTATCAACTGGAGTTATATCACCTGCATAAATCTCACCTATTTCATGAATAAGAGAATATTGAAGAACTTTAGTTAGATTGAATTCAGGAAAATATTCTTCTGCAAGTAGCCAGGCAAGCATTGTAGCAGAAAAACTATGATCAGCAACACTTTCACATATATTTTTTTTTATCCCTTTTTTCAACCAACCCTGTCTGAATAGATTTTTTAATGATTGTATTTCAAAAAACACTTCCAGTACTTTATTGCTATTACCTTCCAATACTAATTTTGAATTTTTCTTTTCCATAGTTTTATATACTCCCAACTTTCCACCTTCCTTTTCTATAAATTAAGAAAGCCCATATTGCAATAATGGTATTAGAGATAACCATCGACCACCAGAGAGCGTCGTAAGGATGTTCAGCTAAAGGTTTCGCCATGAACTGCAGAAAAGAATTTAAGAAATCTATTTTTACATATTTCAAGGCCAATCCTGATAACATCAAGACAAATGGAATACGCAAACCCCAGAGCCGTACGATATTCAGCAGCATTGTTGGTTTGGTGTGACCGGAACCATTGAATACTCCCATGAAAATAAATACTATTCCAAAGATCAAAGTTGCCAGAGATGTTACCCGAAACATCCTCAATCCAATATTTATTACATCCGGATCATTAATAAAGAATCGGGTCAAGAAGGAACCAAAGAAGAATAAAATTGTACAACCAACCAGCATAATGCTCATTATTAAGATGAATGCTTTCTTCACACTTTTTACTGCACGAGTAACTTTTCCCGCTCCCAGGTTCTGCCCTACTACAGTTGCTAAAGCATTGCTAATCCCCATTGCCGGCATCATAAAGAAGCTGGTTAAGCGATTACCTATGGAGAATACCGTTATTACAACAGTACCAAAACTATTAACAAATCCCTGCAGTAATAAGAAGCCAAAACTGGTAATTGATTGGCCAAGAGAAGCTGGAATACTTATTTTCAAAATTTTCTTCAACATTTCTTTTTCCGGGATCAAATCTTTTAATTTGGGGAAAATAATAGGAGATTTTCTTTTCAAATAAATGATAGCCATAATAGCAGCTATGACCCTGGCAATTAATGTGGCATACGCAGCTCCCACAGCTTCAAGTCTGGGGAAAAACCACACTCCGAAAATTAGAATTGGATCAAGCATCAAATTAATGAAAACAGATATGATCTGTATCTTCATAGGAGATACTGTATCTCCCAGTCCCTGAGCAAAACTCTGGTAAGAGATAAATGTGAACATGAACACAACACCTACCAGGATAACTGAAATATATTGGGTTGTAACAACAAATATCTCGTCTGGAACCTGGAGCAGAGCAAGAATTTTATCCAGGAAAATAAAACTACCAGTGATGAATAGAGTACAGAAAATTACGAGAATGAAGGCAAACTGACCCACAACTTTCCGCATCATTTCAAATTTACCAGCACCCCTGTATTGAGCGATCAGAGCTGTCCCAGCTACTACAAATCCAAATCCGAATGATGATAAGAAGAAGATAATCGGAAATGCAATGCCAGCAGCAGATACCGCTCCCCGGGCATTCTCTCCCAGTTTACCCAGCCAGAAAGCATCCGTAAGATTATAGAACATCTGCAGGAAATTAGACAGCATGATAGGCAATGCCAATTTCATCATGTTCTTGGATATATTACCGCTGGTAAGATCCATACCGGTTTCTTTCATTATTAACCTAACAATTCACGAACTTGTTAATTCATCAATTTTTCTAATCGTTCCAAATTCTGTTTTGCTATTTCAAATTCAGGATTGCTTTTAATACATTTGTTCAGCAATTTCTCAGCTTCTTTATATTCTTTTTCATCTATTAAAATGGAGGCAAAGTTATTTAATGTTTTAGGTTCATTTGGCGCTTCCTGCAAAATCTCTTTATACAAGCTTTTAGCACTTTCTATTTCCCCTTTCGAATGCAGAATAAAGGCATAATTATATTTCACTTCTACAAAGGCAGGATCTAAGATCATAGCCTGCAGGAAGTGTTTTTCCGCTTTATCCTGATTTTTTGTAAATGTATAATACAATCCCCAGTAATATTCAAAGTCAGAAGACATTATATAAATACTGGAATATTTTGAGAGTAATTCAAACGCCTTGGTAGTCTCATTTTTTGAAAGCAGGATCGCAATTTGTTGAATTGCTTCACTTTCGCTGTTGAATAACTCCGGTTTTCCAATAATTAGTGATCGTATATTCCAATGATCATTTGTTAATTTCAGACTTATGGTAAGATCAAATTTGTTATTTATATCAAAATAGACAAGTGCCTGATCTTTCTCTTTAGTTAAAGCAGATGAAATGAGATCAAAATTATTGATTTTCTTGATTACCATATTATTTGATATTATTTTAATAAATTCATCTTCCATTTCATGTGCAACCCAGTAATTGTGATTAGTCATAAATGATGCTACTTTTACCCATTCATTTGTATATAGATTTTGCATAAATTCAAAAGCAATATCTTCATAAGTTTGTGGGTTAGAAACTACTTTAAGATCATCGAGGGATAGTCTTTCTTTTAAATAAGATAACGGTACCATCGGATTTATCTTAAACTGACTTAGAAAGTCTACGATCTTTTTTCTTCCATCACTTGATTCTGCCATTGTAACCGGTATCTTATCCTGGAAAATACTTTGCGGCTTCTTTACCCAAATATCCATTTGTTTTTTCAGAAGATCTATGTATTCCATTTGGGAATCTGATTTACCTTTTAACTGCATAATATCAGAATTTTGCAAATGGTAATCACATTCGTCCGGACATTTTTCATCTACCCTTAAAATATTACAGTCTTCCCAGCAAATGTTAAATCCTTTTCTCAGGCAGAATCTTGTTCCGGTTTTATCTTTACAGATCTTGCATTTTTTCTTTTTAAAAATCTTCATTTATTTTACCATTTGAATTTCTTTTTTAGCTTTTCCAGTTCATCCAAAGCTTTTTCTTCCAGTTTATCTTTTTCTTTCTCCAATTTTGCAGCAACCTGCTTCTTGATCTCTGCTTTCAATTTATTCACACTCTTGCTTGTATCAAGCTTTACTTTAGGATCAGTAACATTACCAGTTATTTTAACATCCACCTCAACTGTTTTAGTAGCCGTTAAATTCAAACCAGCAGTATTGGCCTGTTTGATCAGATCATCATAGGTATTATTGATACCGGAAGCAAACTCAGAACGTGGTACTATAAGGTTAATATCAAAATTCACTGACTGATCTGTCTTCAGTGTTCCACCAATTGTAGCTCTGGAGTTATGGATCTTGTTAGTGAAAGGTTTCACTGTCATCACACCATTTACAATCGTGAAATTCAAATTAAGATTTTTAAGTGTAAATTTCTTATATTTGTTCATTTTTAAAGCTTCAGCCAGCTTCTGCATAGATTTTGGATTCACCACTTGAATAGATTGCGAAGTGATCTTTCCTCTTCCATTTATGGATTTCAATACAGGCTGCATAGCACTATCCAAGTTGCTGACAAAAGTTAGATCCGTATTAAATTTTCCTTTGCAATCCTTCATTATCGGTGCAAGTTTTTCCATTGTGTTGAAAGTTTCTACAGCGGATTCAACATCGAAATTAGTGATCTTCATAGTGAAATCAACAGCTGGTTTCTGGATGTTTTTAGAATCATAGCTACCATTTAGTATTATATTCCCATCCAGCATATCCATCTTCAAATTTTCCAGTGATGCCTTGCCATTCCTTACTCTTATCACACCTTTTGTATTCTTGATATCTATTTTATCAAAATAGATCTGTTTAAGATTTGAAGTCAGCTTAAAATCTATGTTGGAGGGGATTTCAATTGCTTCCAATGTAATCTCCTCCCCTTCTTTCTGTTCTGGTTGTTCTTCTTTAACAATTAACTCGTTCATATCCAGTACATTAGAAGTAAACGTAAAATTCCCTTTGATCGTTTCATCTTTGAAAATAAATGGTAAGAAATTCTCTATCCTGCCAACCAGTTTAAGATCACTTCTACCGATTTTCGAATCAAATGAAGCCAGCTCCACATAACGCGGAGTAAAATTCAGAGATGATTTGCGAATAGTAACTTCCTGTGGAAGATCCTTGCTTGTGAATTTGAAATCAGATAGAGTCACATTACCATCCACCTTGAATTTTTCGAATTGTTGTTTTTCTATAGCTGACATTCTACCACCAATATCAATGTTGGTGCTGATCAAGCCATTCAAGCTGATATCCTTGATGGGAAGAGCATCTTTCAGACTTCCTAAATCGATCTTACCATTAAAATTCCCAGAGATGTATGGATCACTAATCGGATTCTTGATGCTTAATTTTGCATCGAATGGATTTCCTGCCAGCTCCACATGGAATTTATTAACATTAACTTTAGTGTTATCTTCGCCACCGCCATCATTACTAACATTCACTTTTACGTTGATATTATCGACAGATTCCGGCAAATCCGGATATTGGAACATCGCATTTTCCACCAGCAAATTAACACCAAAGGCAGGAATACTATTCTCACTGACAGTTCCTTTAGCAAAACCATTCACAGCCAACTTTCCAGAAGTTTTTATATCTTGGAAATCAGTCATATAGATTGCTGGAATAAATGAGAGTATGTTCTTGAAATCAGTTTTCTTGGCATCAAACTTTATATCTAATATCATGTCTTTATCCATTGTCTGCACATCACCTTCAAAACCCAGTACAAGCTGATTGATCTTTACTTCATTATCTTTAAAAGTGAACTTCATGTTGGGAACGTCCATTCCAATGCCTGCTTTGATCTCTACTTTAGTGTTCTTTAGATATTTAATTTTAGCAAATGTAACATCAATACCTTGCAGCACAGATTGAACGTTGAGATCAACGAAATCTTGCGACACATCACCTGCTATTATCACATTCTGATTTTTGATCACAGCTTCCAGTTCAGCATTTTCTGCTTTGGATATTACCGTGATCATATCTATGGATGTCTTTATATCGATGCTTGAGAAATCCTGAGTTATTCCACCTTTCATCAAGAAATTCAAGCCTTGAATATTTGCTTCTAGATGGTTTTGCTGATCTATAAATGATACTATTGCATTTTTAACTTCAAATCTATTCAATCCAATATTGAAGTCTGGTATTTCTTTGGCAGTCTTCTCTTCAGGCTGCTTTTGCACTTCTTTAGCTACATCCCAATTTGCCATTCCATTTGCCAACACTTTAGCTGTGATCTCAGGATTTTCGACAACAACTGCATTTATGTCAATCTTACCTTTAATGGCTGAGACAACATTAACACTGGCATAAATTGATTTTACAGATATCAGCTTCTGTTCTTTAAACTCATCAATACCGTTCACATTCAAATTCGTGAGTTCAAGGGATAAATTCGGGAAGCTTTTAAAGAATGAAATCTTGAAATCTTCAAAAGTTACTTCTGCATTCACATTTTTATTTATTTCTGTTTGTACTTTATCCAGGATCTTACCTTTAAATAACAATGGAGTTAAAACTAAAATAGCTATAATCAAAACGATAAATCCAACAAAAGTAAACAAACATCCTTTAACTGCTTTTTTCGATTTCATCTATCTCTCCTATCACTTTAATATTGGCGGCATAATTCTTTTAAATTCAGATGATTGGATCATCCCCTTAACTTTGTGAATTTTATCTTCACCAAAGGTTGAAATCAATTCTTTCTCACTACTTTTCTCATCTAATAATTGATAAAGAATTTCATCCAATTCTGCATAAGTAATTCCCATTTCTTCTTCATCTGTTTGTCCTTCCCAAAGATCAGCTGTAGGTTTCTTTGTAATTACGCTTTCTGGTAATTCTAATATCTCAGCTAATTTATATATTTCAGTTTTATATAGGTGCCCTATTGGTTCAAAAGCACATGCACTGTCTCCATATTGCGTACAATAACCAATCATTATTTCAGATAAATTCCCAGTCCCGGCAACCAATGCCTTATTTTTAGCTGATCGATCATATAATACGCACATTCTTTCTCGTGCCATTCGGTTACCTTTCCTTAGAATATCAGCTTCTGGCGCAAAATTTTTAAAATAGGCATCAACCATCGGCGAGATATTCACGATCTCGTATTTAATATCTAATGATTCAGCAACTTCTATTGCATGAATCAAGCTATCCGGATGGCTTGAATGATAGGGCAGCATTACTGCAAAAACATTTTCTTTACCAATTGCCCTAACGCTCAGTGCTGCAGTTACAGATGAATCAATTCCACCAGATAATCCTACAACAATTTTATTAAATCCAGCCTGAGAAAGTTGTTTTCGTATAAATTCAATAATTAATTCTATTTGATTATTAAGATCAATATTACGCATAATCATACCTCTTAACACCTTTTTATTATTATTCAATTTAGTTTAATTTGTTAACAAGGTCAAGCAAATTATTTCTTTTTATTTTTATAGTTTGTTAGCTATTAACAGGTAATAGAAACTGCTTGACAGTTACTTCGATATTTTGAGTTTCGCTTTGTCATCTT
>JAVCCH010000137.1 GCA_030765535.1 Candidatus Tenebribacter davisii | reverse complement strand
TATTGATGATGGATCATTCCGCTACCAGAATTATCCTTTTGAGAAAAATGATAGTTTTCTATCTGAATCTGGACGGACCTGGATGATGAATTACAGTCTATCTACCCAATATATCAAAAAGGATGAAAGAGGTTTGCTATTTAAGAGTTCAATCAGTTATTTAAGGTTAACAGTTGAGCCTTATTACCAGCTTTATCAAAAGGATGATGATAGTTCTGATTATTTAAGCTATGGAGGGCAGGTTTTATTGACCTTTGCCCAGAATCATCTATTCTGTTTCCGTTCAGGCTTTGGTTACAACCACTTTGAAAATCAGTTCAAACACGATGGAATTAACTGGGAATATGAAGCAAACATCTATCGCAAGAATCTGCATTTAAAATGGATTACATACTAACTGGTTTTTCCTCTACAAATACTGCTAAATTTCAATATAATAATGATTTTAGGACGAATATTGGCTATTTTTATAAACGGTTGGAATTTAGTCTGGGTTATCGATGGGCAACATATGATAAGGAATATCTGAATGGACCTGATATTGGGATAGTAGTTTGGTTTTAGGGTAAAAAATAGAAAAATAGGGTCAAACTCAGGTAGACATTACTTTTTTTAATCGAATATGTCATCCATGTATCTGATTTGTATAAAAAACTTATGTCATTCAGGAATCAAAGAGAAATAAATATACACCTAAATAAGATTTGGCTGAAGGATTAGCAATTTAAATGCAATTGTGCGTTGTCCTGAACTGGTATCCCCTGTTTTTGTTTCTCTGGGAACTACGAACTCCAGCTCGTAGATACTTGTAAGAGCCACAGAATTGAAAATGGAAAAGTTCGAGGAGCTGGAGCTGCCCGTTCCCAACGGCATAAGTTTTGGATGGATGACTACTGGCTTCAGTTTAGCCGGGTTAGGTCTAAGTAATGCATATTGCTTATTACTTACTCAAAAAATATTAAGATAACGTCTTTCTGTATATATCTGATAATAGAAGATTTATCTTGATATTTTAATGTCAGATAAAAAAGGCTTGAACTTTTTATTAATTACAATGCTCAAAGATACCTGTGGAATGATTAGCTTGTAGTATTTCCGATTGAAAGTGTTACATAAAGTGGGTTATCTGAAAAAGAAGAACGATTCTCCTTTGAATAATACAAAATTGTCTTTCTTTATCCGCATAAAGAAAAAATCATGTAATTAAACAATGGAGGACCGTCTGTTAAAAACTTTAACTGATTAGAGCATTTGCCATCATAAATCCAGCTGCGACAATAGTAGTAATAGCAAATATTTTTTTCAGATTAGCAGGTTTAGTTTTCAAGGCAAATTTACCACCAATAAAGCCGCCGAGTACAGCCGCAATGACCAGTGGCAAAGCTAAATCTGGATTAAAGTGACCTTTTGTAAGATGTCCAAAAAATCCCATTAGAGCAGTAGCAGCAACCATAGCCGAGGAAGTGCCAATAGCAACTGGCATAGGTACACCGCAAAAGAGCACCATAAGCGGAATTTTAAAAGAACCGCCAGAGATTCCCAAAGCCCCAGACGCCAGTCCAACTATGGCAGTTACTGGAATAGCCAGCCAAAGATTGACAACATAAGAATATCCGTTGTAAGTACGATGCCAGTAGCCGAATTTTTTCTGTTTAGTAATTGGTTTATCTTTTACTTTGATTAGCATAATCAATCCAGCAAGCACGAGTAAGCCGGAAAAGACCATTTTGAGATGAACTCCGCTGACATATTCAGAAAGATATCCACCAAAAAAAGCCATAATATCGGTGGGCGGGTCAATAATAAGAGCCAGTTTCCAGTCGATCATTTTATTTTTGTGAAAAACTATCATTCCTGCCACGGCAGTTAATATCAGTATGAATTGACCAAGGGTAGCAGCCTGATGCATAGACTGTCCCATGAGAACCAGAGTCAGGACATAAAAATTTCCACCTCCGCGTCCAGTCATTGTCATAGTTACTGCAATGACAAAAATCACCGCGGCAAAAAGAGTAGTACTGATCATTTTCTGCTGTTAACCGCTTTAAAGATTTTCCCGGGTTTCAGTTCCTTAACGATGGCATCAAGACCGCCAGAAATCATAACTACATTTTCATATCCGGCTGTTCTAAGGTATAGATAAGCCATAGCAATTCGAGTACCTGATGAACAGAATAATCCAACTCTTTTATGCTTTGGAATGTTGTGGATTTTATCAGGTAATTCGTTTAAAGCTATTCTGATAACTGGCATATGATGTTTCAGGTTAATTGAGATTGATTCGATTTCTTCCTGTGCCCTAATGTCTAAGAACACTGCTTTATTATCTGACAGAAATTCTGCTGGGGTGGTTTTATAGGTGCCTTTTGCCAGAAATTCAAATTTCATTTCTGCAATAATATTATTTAATTTATCCATGTTTTCTCCACTTACTTATTTTTGATTTTATTTTCAGGTTGTATAATTTTAATAGAAATATGAAGCTAATATATTCTTTCATATTAGACGGTTATACAAGCCCTTTATTCAGATAAGTGCAAATTTAAATAATGGAGGTATTATTTCCCGTGCCACCAGCAATAGCAGACATTTCTTTTTTTAATATTACGTCTCATGTTGATAATTAATTTCCTGATTTCTGGTATATGGCAGGTTTAAACAGCGTAGCTGGAGTATATAAGTAGTAAATTCATCAAAAACTATATACATATTAAACATCTTATCTATTCCTTTTATTATATTTAAACCAAAATCAATCAATTTTAAAGTGATTAAAAAGTCAAGTAATACAGCCAGTACAACTTCCATTCTTGCTGCAAATTTACCATTCTGTTTAGGAGGAATCAACCATCCTACGCATCAAACAACCGTTAGGTTGAAATAATAGCACGTAAGCTGTATGTTAGTTGAATATTTTATTACTACTCGTTTTCTAATAATTTTTGTGTTTTCATTATAATTTGCTTAGCGTTTTGGTTTTGAGGATTTACTTCTAAAGCTTTTTTCATAGTTTCAATAGATAATTCATACTTACCTGAAAAGAAGTATACTTCACCTAAGCTGTCCCAGGCATTTGCTGAATCATCAAATAACACGGTATTCAATTCAAGATAAAATGTTGCTTCCTTAAATTTATTATTGGAAATCAAAAAATAACCCATATCATTAAAATAATCTTCTAATTTATTTACCGTTAATTTTTTTAAACTCTCTTGTTCTTCTAACCATTTTCGGGCTCCAATAATATCATTTTCAGCTATAAAATTTTCTAATAAGATGGATTCAACTGGTATTTTAATGAATGTATCGTTATTAAAAATTATGGAGTTTAATTCCTTTGAAAATTCAATTTTATTATTTCTATCTGAAGAAATTAATGTATGACTTCCGACTGGGGTAAGTTCGGATTCTTTATTAAATGACATTTTGTAGAAAAGATTTTTGTTCTTAACATAAATTTTTATTGATCTATCGAAAGAAACTTTATATTTACCTGTAAATTTTTGTAATTCTGGCAATGAAATGTTATCTGAGTTATAAATTCCTGAACTAAAAAGATCCCAGGAATAAGCTTTATCTATACTTCTGAATAAAGGGAAAAGAATATCGATTTGACTTGAGCTATTTACCATAAGAGCAAATCCATAACCCTTTTCTTTATGGAAAGTAAGGAAGCAGGCATATCCTTCATTTCCTCCTGCGTGTTCAAAAAATGGTTCGCCATTATATTCTTCGTTACCGAATCCAATATTGT
>JAVCCH010000051.1 GCA_030765535.1 Candidatus Tenebribacter davisii | reverse complement strand
GCATAAATCTACCAATTCCTGCCAACCGTAATCAGATTTTAATTCATAACTGGTATAGTAATCTGTACTGTCCGGTCCTAAGTATCGGATTGTAGCTGATCCGCCACCAGGACCTCCCCCAACCGGATTACCTTTTATCAGAGTGTTTTCGTCACTGCTAAAAAAACTTCTGGCAAAGTATTTATCTACTGATTGAACACTTGTATATAAACCTATTAATTCGTCATTCACATAAACATTAATATAATTTGCTTTGCTCGCAGGACTATATTTAGCTGCAATTTCATAACCAATTGTTTCACGAATAAAAGAGGGATCTTTAAATCCATTGGAAAGCTTTAATGTGCCGTATTCTCCCAGAAGCTGATCCTCGATAATGTAATCCAGTTTTATATTGAAAGGATTTTTATCATGAGATGGATCGCAGGAACTATTGCCTTTATATCGCACCCCAATACTATCGAATTGAACGCCGTTAATAAGAGCAGTTCCCATTAAGCGTTCATCATTCCCAGCAGCATAATAATTATTCAGAATATTTTCCCAATTTGATTCTTCGAAAGTGATTTCTATCGTGTTGATCGTATTGATGTCATAAAAATCTTGAGCCAGAACCAGACCGAAGATCATTGTCATCAAAGTTGTGAATAATAATCTTTTCATTTTCTCCCCTGTTTCTTAAATATAACTAATAAGACAAAATTTAATAACAAACACTGCATATTTTATCCTATTAAAAAAAATCCTTCGAGTTTTTCTGTACTAACCCTTAAGTTATTTAACTTTCTCGGAAGCAATGATCAATTTTTCAAATCCGCTGATCTTGGCAATGTCCATCACTTGAACCACAGTTCCGTGTGGAGTAGTTTTATCAGCTTTTATCACCAGACTGGAAGTGTTGATTTCTTCTTTGTATTCCATCAATTTTGCTTCCAGGTTTTCCAGTTCGATCAACTCTTTTCCTAGGTAGATCTCACCTTCGGAAGAAATTGTTACTGTAAGTTCATCAGTGTTTTCTGCAGTTGTACTTTCTGTTTCGGGTAGATCCAGCTTCATGCCGGGCTGTTCCACAAAACTAGTGGTAAGCATGAAGAAGATAAGCAGCAGTAATACTACATCGATGAGCGAAGTAATGCTTATGACAACCGTTCGAGATTTTTTGGTAAGAAGCTGCATTTATTTTACACTCCGAAAAGCAATTATTTTCTTGAGTAGATTATTGGAAATATTTTCAATGTCCAGGATTATATCTTCAGTTTTTTTGGAAAAATAGTTATAGAAAATTAGAGCAGGGATTCCCACAGTGAGACCAGCAGCAGTTGTGATGAGAGCTTCAGAAATTCCACCTGATAGAGCGGATGCTTCTCCCACACCTTGCACCGAGATAACATTAAAGACTTTGATCATGCCCACAACAGTTCCCAATAGCCCCAGAATTGGTGTTACAGCTGCGATAGTTTCTAAAATAATCAATCCTTTATCTAAAACTCTAACTTCCTGACGTCCGCTATCGGAAAGCTCATCCCTTACAGCGAGATAGGTTGTTCCTTTATGTTGTAAAACCATTTTCATCAGGTTGGAAAGTACGCCTTTATGTTGATCACAAACGATTAGTGCCAGATTGATATCATCTTCTGATGTAAGGCTGTTCACCACACTTTTCACTTCGGGCACGATTATTTTTTTAGATCGCAAATTGATGAGTTTTTCTATTATCACTGCTAGTGATAGCACGCTGCAAATTGCTATTGGTATCATCAGATAACCGCCTTTTTGCAGAAATTCAAACATTTCTATAAACATAATTCTCCTTTTTACTTAACCTCGTAAGGGTTTCTTTCATTGAGCTCTGTGACTTTAGACCTTTTAAGTTTTCTTTCATTTCTATTTATTCCTAATCAAGTATGAAAAAAGAGCAGTCACTTCCAAATATGGTTCAGGAAAATTTTTAGGAAGTGGAATAAATGGAGCAGAATACGTTATTGCTCGAGTGCTGGTATCGTCCAGTGTATAATGTGCATCGCTTCCAATTACTTCCAAATCTTTTAGCGAACCATCCTGCATTATCTTAAAGCGTATTAGAGTATTACCATCGATTGCACCTAACCGGGTAAAAGCGTATGGTGGATTAATATTACTTTGTACCTTATACTTTAATTGAAGCATGTAAGGTGCAAATTCCCAGGCATAAGTATTAAATTTCATGCCGCCATTGTTTCGTGTAGAACTGATCTCCTGATCATAATCAGGAGTAGTTTTTGTGAAATTTTTTAATTTTTGCCTGGCTTGAAAATCTTTCAAAAAGGTTGGTTTCTTCTCGTACAGATCAGCTAGAATATCTGATATTTTTTCTCCATTTTGTGATTGCAATTTAGCTTCTTGAGTCTGTTTTGTTTCATTCTCTTGGAATGATTTATGAGTTAAATCACCAGTTTGGAAGGGAAACTCTTTATCGGGCAGATCACTTTCATTCATGTCGGAAGCTTTATTATTTTTGTCCGAAACCAAATCACTTTCTGCGTCAGGAAGCTGATCTTCTACATCAGGAGTTTCAATCAGCTCAAAAGTCAACCGGTCTTCTCCCTGCAAATCATTTGATTGTTGGGGATTGAAAAATACACTTTTATCCATTTGCAATAAAAGCAATAGCAAAATATGTACAATAATCGATAAAACAATATAGATTAAAAGTTTATTTTTCTTCATTTTTCTTCATTTCTCTTCAGCAATATTCCCAAAATTTCTCCAGCTACTTTGCGATTTTAGATATTTAAGCGTCAATAAAATGTTGAATCTAATTTTCAACTAATTGGATAATTGTCCAGATATCCAATCCCTGTTCCGATTGCTGTGTTTTATTAGATGCATCACCTTGCATTCCACCTTTACCCATTCCCTTG
>JAVCCH010000154.1 GCA_030765535.1 Candidatus Tenebribacter davisii | reverse complement strand
GGCGTTTGAACTAGTAGCTATAGTGAAGGTGAAAGAGAAGTGTTCGTTTCGCAAAGCGAAGCCGACACATATGTGTTGAGCCAGGTGGCGTTCATTTGAAGTAATTAACAAATATTAGAATTTTAACAATTAGAAGAGTAAAAGCGTGTGATCGTTTTCTTTGAAAGCCGATCCGTAAGCGTGAAAGTTATTGACAATTAAAAAAGAAAAAATATTTATCGAAATGAAAATTATTACATGAGAGAAAATAACAAGAATGAACATTGTACTAATAAAGATAAAGAAAGAAAGTATATTAGAGTTATTGCGAAACTTTTTAGTATAACTATCGGTTGGTTATGCGAACCTTTTGTATTGACGCAGCGTGCATATGTTATGTCCTTTAGTTCTTATTTAAAAATTTAAAATGAATAAAATGAGTGAGTAATTATGAGAGTAACAGTAATAACTACACATATATGGACTAAAGTTTTCGTGCCCATTGTTTGGATTTCAAGATTAGCGTTTCTTGGTCTTTGTATGTTTAGTTTTGCATCATTTCTTGATTTGATAAATATCAATAATACGATTATTAATGTTATAGAACTCTTGTTAATAATTGTTGTTTTTATTGGCTCATTAGTTGTTCATTCAATGTATATTGAACAGTTTTATCATACTATACAAACTTATTTATATGTTGTAATTAATTTACGAACAAAAATTAATTTTCAAGAAGCAAAATATCTAAAACTACTTTTTGCACCTTCTGAACTCAATCAATGGTATCCAATGAAGGGCATTAAAGATCTTCCAAAAGAAAATCGAAGACAAGCTCTTTTCTATAGTGCGAGGAATATTTATAAAGATATAGGACATTACCCAACTGAGCCGAAGAATCTTCAAGGAGAAACCAATAATAGAGAATATTCTGTGAATAATTTAGATAACATTATCGAAGGATTTTCTGATTTAGTTGCAATGTTGTATTTACTATCTAAAGCTGATAATCACATTTCAAAAGAAGAAATAGAAGTAATTGATTCTTTTTTCAATAATGTTCTAAAATTAACTGATGATCAATACAAATTAGCTATTGAATATTTCAACAACACTAGAACTTATAATACTGCATTTGAAGTTTATGCTCGTAATTTTTTGAGTTACCATCAAAATAATAAAGAACTTTTAGAAGCTGTTTGTACTATTCTAACAAATATAGCCCTTAGTGATGGTGTATTGAGCTCAGAAGAAGAAATTCTTCTAAATGAAGCTATATATATTTTTAATGTATCAGGTTATGCTTATAATGAGTATAAAGCGAAGCAGAAACAACAAAAAGTAAGAAAATCTGAAATTGAAAAAAAATATGCTAAAATACTAGGTTTAGATGATGAATATTCTTATGAAGAAATAAAAAAAGCATATAGAAGGTTAGCATTATCTTATCATCCGGATAAAGTTTCTCATCTTGGTGTTAGAATGCAGAAAGTGGCTGAGCTTGAAATGAAAAATATTAATGAAGCATATAATTTTTTTAAAGTGAAATATGAAAAACAGAATTCAAATTCTGCCAATTAGGTTGGTACACAAATGAAGAAAATTGATTTACTAAAACTTATAATAATCCCCTTGTTATTATATGCAATTAGTTTATTCTCTCAAGATTTTGAGATATATGAAACAAACGAAATTGGATTAAAAAATTACACTCCAAGTATCATTATTGATGAAAATACAATTAATGGGTATTATGAAGTTTTTTCAGTTAATGAATATGGTCTTAAAAATATACTCCCAAGCGAAATCATTGAGAAAGATGAGTACAATTGTACTATAAAAATTTTTCGTGTAAATGATTTAGGATTAAAAGAAATTATTCCAAAACATATCGGACATGAAGATTCATTTACAGGTAATTATGAAATTTATGATGTTAATGAGATTGGTTTTGAAAATATATTACCTTCTACAATAATTGAACAAAATCAAGGAACTGGTGAAATTGAGATATTTGATGTTAACGAACTTGGTTTAAAAGAACTATTTCCGCATCAAATTATAAAAAAAGAAAATGATGAGTTTAAAGTATATTCAGTTAATGAATTAGGCATAACTGATATTCAACCTAAAAAGATTGTTGAGATAAAAGAAAATGCTACTGTTTTTGGAATTCTGTTATTACCTTCAATTAAACAAGTCAAATTTGACGCTAAAAATTTAAAAATACAAGTTATCAAAAAGCTTAAAGAATTATCAGATTATGAAATTGAAAATGAGGGATGGATAAAAAGCAAATAGAAGGTTATTATTAAATGAATGGTTATAATCTAATTAAATGTCCTAAATGTAAAACGCTTTATCGAATTCCGATAACTGACAAATTGCTTAAAGTAACTTGTAGAGAATGTAATCAAGTATTTTATAATAAGGAGATTTCTTCACTTAAAAAAAAGAATTATAAGTATATATTTATTGGAATTTCATTAATTCTAATGGTGGCTTTATTTTGGTTTTTGAGTAAATCAGAATCAGGAGATTCAATTATTTCGCATTTCAAGTCAGCAAATTGGGTAACTATTTCATATTCTGGTTTGGTCGACAAATCGGTTCTAACGCATAGTGGTGAAACTATCGGTGAAGTAATTAACAAAATCCCTAATTATACTAATGATATTAAAGGTCTTGTTCAACCATATTTAGAGCCTTATTCAGTATTATGTCATAATGTATTATTAGCTTCAACAAAACCTGATACTATATCACTAATAAATATTATTAATCACTATCCAATTGGTTCAGAGCAACCTGTTTGGGTAGCATTATTTCGTGAAGGTCACTATCAACTTTACTACAATTCTCATCTTATAAGAGTATTCGTTAAAGGTTCAAAACCTGAAGCAAGTTATCAAAAACATTATTCTGTTATTAGACACCCAATAAGAGATGTAATCAATAGTAATAATATAGATATTACGAATATTGAAATATATGTTTTTAATAATAATTATTCCAATAATGAGATTAGATTAAACACAATCCCATATATAATAGATACTAATGATCTTCCAATTTCAAAATACAAAAAACCTGACTTACCACCAAAATCAAATCCAATGGATTTAGTTAGTATGAAGGAATTTTTTGATAAGAATGTTATATTAGAAGCAATTGAAGTAGATAATCAAAATGATTTGTATCTTTATGGCAAAAAAACTGATGAGATGCAAACAATATCTGGAAAAAGAATTAGCCTTTCAGATTTTGCAGTTATTTACAGGTCAACTTTTCATTATGGTTTTAATTCACCATATATCAGCCTTGATAATCACGAAGATAATAGATATGCAAAAGTAAATTTTGGAGGACATCTTGAAAATACCTACGCTGGAAATGTTGTATTAGAAGCTGATAAGCTTTTTAAAACCCTTGGTACAGGGCTTGATCCAAATACCCATAAACTCCTAAAATCAAAAATCACAAAAAAAGTTCCAAATTTTCTAACAGAAGATGAAAGAAATTTATTAGAGAATTTTGGAGATAATCATATGCAAATAAGATATTGGTTTTATCCTGATTCTATTGTAACAGTTACAGATGGTTCTATTGGTGCGGTTCAAAAATATCAGTTTCTTGCAGATATTGAACGTATGGATGCAAAAATAAGTGTAGGTAATGCTGTAAAAAAAACTATTAATCACTTAAATCAAAATTATAGCCAATATGAAAGAGCTTTTTTAACATTTAAGGAATTAAGTTCAGTTGGTAGATTTATGGCACTAATTAGCTGGTTAAAGGGGATGAACATAGATAACCGATTAGAACTTGATGATTTGCTATCAGTAATGATCCCATCTTTCACAACTCCAATCAAAACAAAGAAAATGCTCGCAGTTACTGCTATTGCTTATCCAAGTAAATCAAAATTAACAAAACAAGATGTTAGAAATTATTCTAAAGTTTATCCTATGTCACATTTACTCCGTAAATATAATATGTTTACTTCGGATAAAAGATTCCTTGAAATTGCGAGTAATTCCTTTTCAGATATTGATATGTCTGAACATGCACCTCCAAGTTACAATAAGATTTTGTCTGAATCGCAATACTACGAAAAACTCATTGATTCTAAGGAAAAAGAAATTATCAGTCTTGAAAACAAAATAAAGCTTAATGAATCAAAACTTGATAGATACAACTCAACAAGTGTAAATCAGTTCAATAATCTTGTAGATAAATACAATAATATCTTGAAGAAACAAGAGACATACATAAATAGTTATAATTCAATAATTCTTAAATTAAATAACCTGGATATAATTTCAAGTCACATAACTTCAATAGGAGGAGGAATCAATCTTGAGCCTTCAGAGTTTAAAATAATCTCTAATAAACCTAATTCAACAAAAATACAACAAATTAGAAGTATTAAAAGTAATATTAAAACTGATGGGAATATTACAAATAGTAAAAACTGGATTAGAAGCAATTCGAGAAAAGGTGGTTCAACAATAAACGAATTACCAGTTAATTCTCTTAAAAGTTTTAAATCAAAGAGTATAAAAGACAAATATAATTATAATTCGAATGGTAAACATTTTGTATTTTATAAATAAGTTACAACAATTTGTTCTGTATTGTCTCAATTTTAGATATGAATTGAGATGGAAGGACATAACAAGCAGCTACACAGTCAAGCAAGAAGAAAAGCAGGAAGAACGTGGCAGCTGCCAAACATTAAAAATAGGAGAAAAAAGATGAGAAAGTTTTATAATTCAATTTATTTTTTTGCAGTAATTTTAATTGTAATGTTAACAGGTTGTGCAACAACTCCTTCAGTTCAAATTTGGCAACCTTGGACTCGT
>JAVCCH010000079.1 GCA_030765535.1 Candidatus Tenebribacter davisii | reverse complement strand
GGCGTTTGAACTAGTAGCTATAGTGAAGGTGAAAGAGAAGTGTTCGTTTCGCAAAGCGAAGCCGACACATATGTGTTGAGCCAGGTGGCGTTCATTTGAAGTAATTAACAAATATTAGAATTTTAACCATTAGAAGAGTAAAAGCGTGTGATCGTTTTCTTTGAAAGCCGATCCGTAAGCGTGAAAGTTATTGACAATTAAAAAAGAAAAAATATTTATCGAAATGAAAATTATTAAATGAGAGAAAATAACTATAATAAACATTGTACTCATAAAGATAAAGAAAGAAAGTATATTAGAGTTATGACGAACCTTTTTTAATAACTATAGGTTGGTTATGCGAACCTTTTTATTGGTGCTGCGTATATATGTTAAGTGCAATAATAAAATAATGAATTAAACAAAAACCATGGAGGTTGAAGTGAAAAAAACAAAAATATTATTAATTTCGTTAATTATGTTATCGTTTATCTTCTTATCTTGCAGTAAAGATAGCACAGGACCAGGTAATGCAAAACCAGGGATACCTTCCAATCCAAATCCACAGGATAATGCAAATGATGTATCTGTAACATCCATAATTTCTTGGGAATGCTCAGACCCAGAAGGAGATTCCTTAACCTATGGTGTATACTTTGGTATTTCTTCCAACCCACCTTTAGTTAATTCCAGCCAGAGTGAAACAAGTTATGATCCTGGAACCTTGAATGAAGAGACAACTTATTACTGGAAGATATTAGCACACGATGACCACTCTAATTCCACTATGGGTGATGTGTGGCAGTTTACGACTATGAGTGGAGGAACTGGCACCATCACAGATATAGACGGTAATGTTTATCAAACGGTAATAATTGGTAATCAGGAATGGATGTCAGAGAACTTGAAAGTTACGCATTATCGTAACGGAGATCCTATTCCACATTTAACAGATAACACTGATTGGATAAGTACAAATGATGGAGCATATTGCGTTTATGATAACATTACATCTAATAGTAACACTTATGGTTATTTATACAATTGGTTTGCTATAGATACAGATAACCTTGCTCCAGAAGGTTGGCATATTCCGTCTGAAGAAGAATGGTTAGAATTAATTGGAAATATTGAGGGAGGAAGCCATATAGTAGGTGGTAAAATTAAATCAACAGGAACAATTGAAGAAGGAAACGGTTTGTGGTATTCTCCTAATACTGGTGCAACTAATGAAAGTGGTTTAACTGCTTTTCCTAGTGGTTATCGTAGTGGCTCTACACATTCATTTCCGTTAGGTTATTATGGCTGGATTGGAAGTCGTTGTTATTTTTGGTCAAGTAATAGTAATAATTCTGATGGTTTATATCTTTATTTAAAACATGATAATTCGGAAATAACAAGTTCATATTCTGATAAAAATAATGGTATTTCTATTCGTTGTGTAAAGGATAATTGAGAATAACTACATCAATATCTGTTTTTGATATAGTTCTGCTAACATAACAAGCGTGTCAGTTAATAATCACAGCACACGCGAGACATCTTGTCCAAAGTTTAGTCGAAAAAATTTACTTCTAAACAAAAAAATGAAGATTTTTCTAAAGAAGTATAATTTGAGGAGATAATAAAATGATACAAGAAACATACGTTATTCTAAATGTAAGAAATGACAGATAAACAAGAAATATTCAGAGATTATCTATTAAAACGTTTAGGATTCCATGAAAACAGTTTTACATATGAATATGTAGAACATCTAGAGAAAATTGCATATATTCATAAAGGAATTGCAGCCATAGAGGAGAAAGATTTAAATGAAAACAAAGATATGGATTATTACGAATACGACCATGAAAGTGAACAATATTTACCTGAACACTTTTCAATAATTGATTTTCTTGTCTGGGAATATAAACTGAAAAAAAGAAATATTTTTAAAATAATCAAAAACAAATCCAATTATATTTCTGCAACAGATTTAGCAAATTATACTTATTGTCCTGTTGGATATTCCATTGGAAAAACATTTCTAACTCCTAAATCTCTTCTTGGAAATATTGGAACGAAAAAACATGAAGAACATCGTTTGATACAATTTATAAAAAAAAGACAAATTAAAACAGACTTTGACATAGAAAAGAAAATTTCAGATGAAAAATATAAAAAAATTGGACAGTTAATAACCAATGACAACAAATCCTTTTTTAAAGATATTGATAATTCAGAATTAATTTTTTCAGGTCATAGTGATGTCGATAATGATATAAAATATTTTATTAACAAAGAAAGAGCCTTTACCGGACAACCAGACTATATTTTTAGAAATAAAGAAGACAAGAACTTTATTGTTGAAGAAAAATTTAAAAATTTAAAAGAAGCAAACCAAATCTACTTTTTTAGAAATCATAAGGTTCAGCTAGCTTCTTACATTTATTTTATTAACAAATTTAAAATCGACTATGGATATTTAGTATATTGGCTATATGATTATAAACATGATTTTGAAATTAAACAATGTAAAATATTGAAAATAAATAGAACACAAAAAACTAAAGATTTTTTATTTAATGCTTATTCATTAGTATTAAAATTCAATGAAAAAAGATTTTTGAATATTAATCTGGACAAACTTAATCCAAAAAAATGTGCTAATTGCGTTTATGTTCTTCTGTGCTGTCATAAAAACAAAAGAATTAATCAAGTTTCTCTACCTTATCAGAGAAGTTATTTTAATTTATATTTTGCAGAATTTCCAGAAGAGTTAAAAAAAGATAAAAATAGGGAATAACATAATAAGAGTTTCCCTGCTTTACCATGCATGGAAACTCTGTTGACTAAGCGTGTCGGCAGTTAAGTCTCGCGGTGGTTTTGTCTGAATCGTACCGATTCAAACTTTGGTTGGTCTGTCTGGGCGGAATCTTCCGATTCCGCAGCGCACTCCAAACATTATGTACATTTATAGGAGTTAGAAATGAAAAAAAGTGAAAAACTTTTTTTATTGTTTTTAATAATCTGTATGCTAAAGATTATAATTAATTTCTTTAAATACCTTCGAGTTAAATATCTATTAAAAAAATATAATGCTTATTTAAAAAATCCAGATTGGGAGTTTTCTAAACACAGACATGAAATCCTAAAACTATTTAAAGAAGCTGGGATTGAAGATGGAGGTGTTAGCATTTCACAACATGTAGGTTATGGAACATTAAAGGTTCAACCAATTTCAGTTCTAAAAAACATCAATTATCT
Organism: Candidatus Tenebribacter davisii; assembly: GCA_030765535.1. Taxonomy (GTDB): domain Bacteria; phylum Cloacimonadota; class Cloacimonadia; order Cloacimonadales; family TCS61; genus Tenebribacter; species Tenebribacter davisii. Next base: position 3,107 of record JAVCCH010000079.1, on the reverse strand, counting down.
TAATGAAGATGTTATAAACATAATGACAGGTAATTTCTATTCAGCTATTGGATACTACAAACTTAGATTTCTGGAAACGTTTAATCCAATTTTTTGGATCGAGATTATTGTTTTTCTTCCTAAAAACATTTTTACATATATCGGTTTCCAAAGTAAAAATGTACTAATCAAAATTTTCCAAGTCATTTATTGGATTTTAGGGTTATTTGCTTCAATATATGCAATTTTCAATTTGAATATATTTTATTATTTGTTTAACCAGTTAAAATAATCATTTGCTTAATGGGAGTTATAATGAGTGAAAAGGAAAAAAATCAATTATCAATCGGAAGTAAATTGTTTTTCTTTTGTTGGATTATCTCTATTCTATTGTTACCTGCAAGTTTTTATTTTAAATTAATTTCCATAACAAATAAGACCGTTTATCCAGCAATATTAATTCAAATTGGTTTGATTCTAACTCCGTTTCTCAAAAGTTTTAGCGTAGGTAGTATTTTCAAAGTTGAGCTCAAAGAATTATCCAAATCAGTTGATGATCTAAAAACATCTTTTCAAAGCTTTATAAGCGTAAACCAAAATAATGTACAAGTTATGAAAAATTATAACATACAAACACCTGTAGGCGATTTTGAAGTTGAAACAATAAAATTATCAAATAAATACTTAAAATTAGGATATAGTCTTTATCATCAGAAACGTTATATTGAATCATTAGAATATTATAAGAAAGCTTTTGATTTAGACTCTAATAATTGGGTTGCATCATTATTATTAGGTTCTATTTATCTATCTCTAAACGATTTTAAAGTTCCTCAAAGTTCTTGGGGTTTTAACGATGAAGAAAGACTTGCTAAGTCAATATTCTATTTAACACTTACAATTAGAAATGATCCTAATCACTATAATCAATATATGAATCTTGGACTTGCTTATCTAAAATTAAATGGTGATAATTCATTAAAACTAGCTTATTCAAATCTTGAAACTGCATATACAATGTTATGCGATGATCAGAATATTCAATTAATGCCAAGTTTTATGCTCGATAAAGGTAAGTCATTAAGTTTTATGGGAGAAGCAGCTAAAAAATTGAATTTGATTGAAAAAGCTATTGAACATAGGAAAGAATCAATTAATATTTTTGATAATTGCCCAAAACCTACACCTCTTGATTTGAATAAATGGAGAGATTTATCACAGAATGCTTTATTAGAATTAGAAAAGAAAGCATGAAAAGAAATAAAATGTACATAACAAAAGCACCTGCGGTTGGGTTATCTGTCCGCTTTCGTCTGAATCCTACCGATTCAAGGTTTGGTTGGTCTGTCTGGGTGGAATCTTCTGATTCCGCAGCGTGCTCGAACAGTTAATCAACCTTCCGCTTCGCTCCAGGTTGATTAATGCCGGCGTGACAACTATAATAGATGTGTAAGTTTGACAACGATTGATTAAAAGTGGAGAATTAAATGGGACCTAGCTGTAAAAGTTGTGGAAAAAAAATTTTAGGTATTGATGAAATAGTAAAAGTAAAATCAAATCCCGTAGAGGACATTTTTGGTGATTATGAATTCAATAATTCAATACTTGTGTGTATGGATTGTGCTGAGGATACAATCAAAACTCATCTAAGTGATGAAGATTATGAAATGTGGTTAATGTATAGAAACCGACATTTAGATTATCTACAATCTTTCTATATATTCTCAGATGATTTTACTGAGAATATGAGTTTTTATAATTCCCATAAGTCAGGCTTCCAAAGAGAAGCTCCGCGTTGGGAAAATGACTTTTGCAGACATTGTGGATACAAATGGTCTACAATGTGGCTTTTAAGTGTTTATGGAGGTTTAGCTTGTCAAGAATGTAGTGCCATCGCGGGTTTACATAATGAAATACGTAGCATTGAAAGAGACTTGAATAATATTGAACAGACTCTTAGAGAGAAAGAAGAGACTCTTTTACTTGAAATTGACAACTTAAAAAAGCAGAATGTTAAGCATGATGTCTTGGATGCACTCCTTCATAGCTACAGTAGATTAAATATTTCTACTTTAGAGAATGATCTAAATAGTAAATTGGATGAATTAAGGGATGAAGAACGACGAGTTGAATTAATTAAGGAATAAAAAAAATGTGATAACGAGTGTTAGTAATATTAAATAAATCGGATGATATTGAATGCACCTAACAGGTGCACTATAAACAAAAACAATAAGGAGTAATTTATGAGATCTTTTGCAAAATGGGTAGCAATAATTTGGTCAATCATATGTCTAATTGGAATCATTTACGGTATGGCTAATGTTGGTGATTCATTTGATAGTTCTGATGACTATGAAAGTGCTGGTGCGGCAATTGGATTGGGATGCGGTTTAGGAATTTGGATTATTTTTTGGTTTGTAATTGCAGGACCTGCCTTGATTATATATACTGTGTCAGGTAAAAAAATCAAAAAATCAAAAAATGTAATCGAATCGAAAGATTCATCCTTGTGTCAAGCATGTGGCAAATATTATGAAGGGTCACCAAAATTTTGTCCAAATTGTGGAAAATCTATTAATAAGGATATCAACTCAAATTAAATGAAGAATTTTATATGTACAAACACTATAATATTCTAATAATTATGTTAATAGTTTTTTTCATTTTGTTGATTATTGATTTTGTGAATTCTCCTCAAAAACAAATAACAGCAAAAATAGCTATAAGCTTAATTAATATTTATCAAGAGTATATCTCTCCCAAAATACAGTTTATTCAATGTAAACACACTATAACTTGTTCTGAATTTATGAAATTAAAAATAAGAGAAAAAGGTTTTTTAAAAGGTGGTTGGATTGGTTTTAAAAGAGTTTCTACTTGTTTTTGATAATGCACCTAATGGCGGCGTGCCACGTCATCTTGCCATGAGCATTGGATTTGCATTTTCAAATCCTGATGCGATTAGCGAGATGATAAAAGACGAGCAAATATAAAGTCAAGGGTTGTTTATTTGTGAGTTCCCGTGGACGTAGTGTTAAACGATGTTCCGCTTTGATACGGTTGCGAGTCTTTTAGTAGGGGCACGCCGCCATTAATCAACCTTCCGCTTCGCTCCATTATGAAAG
>JAVCCH010000187.1 GCA_030765535.1 Candidatus Tenebribacter davisii | reverse complement strand
CTGCCTTGGTAGTCGATGGTTTGCGGTACATTCTGTGCCCAGAGACACAATGAGATAAAAAGTAAAATAGTAATAAATAAGTTTTTCCCCGAAAGTCGGGATTTCGTGAAACTCAACATAATTCCTCCTTTTTTTATAATTATTCGGACAGTTCCAACTTTTTCACCCTTCGTAGTAACACTACTACGTAGAACGAGCGTACAACTTCGGCTTGGCAGGCAGGAGCTATCCTTACATTATTATTTTTCTATTGATCCCAGAAGTTCATCTATCTGCCTTTGTTGAGCTTGTAATTTCTCCTTGTCCACCGTAGTTTTAACGTAGGGGGACTTTCTCGCCCTTTCCTGCAGTTGCAGGAACAGGCGGACCGTTAGTTGGGCACGAACAGCAACGTGATGTTGCCTCGAAGCGCGTAGAAACTCTGTCCGGCGGCGGTCATCGTTCCACGAAGGTACACGGTCGTCGTTCCTGCAGAAACCGAATACACGGTGGATAGCGCGACATTACTGTACTCGACAGCGTATGTGTTACTCGTCCCCCAGCCGACAGACGTGGGTGATTGCCCGGACGTGGACGTCGCAGAGGTGCTGAGCCAGAAGCCGGCGTATGCGGATGCCGTGGTGTGCTTCGCAACGTCGAGATTTGCCATCACGACCACTCTCCCGGCGACCGGCACGTTGATGGAAGCTTGCCGAAGTGTCTGCGGCGTTTCGGAAAGGTTAATCTGGCTTCCCGTCCCCGAGTTGATGGGCACCGCATTGAAATCAGTTGGATCGACGCTGAGGGTCAAAGTGCCAGATGTCCCTCCCCCATTGAGCCCGCTCGTGGTGGCTGTCGAAATCCCCTGTAGATATCTACCATCGGACTGGGTACGGGTGAGCAGGTCAGTCGTGGCATTATTGTCCAAGCGTCCTTCTGTGCCCAGGTCGCTATACGCGCTGAAGAAGCCATTCCCGATGGTACCACTCGTGATGTCGCTGCCACTGTGGGCATGACTGATGGGCGCGTACGAGCTGTCATGGTTATGATCACTGCGGGAGATAGTAGTTGCTGCACCATTCCCAGAAAGGTTTGCATTCAAGGTAACATCACCGGAAGTTCCACCACCAGTTAAACCAGTTCCGGCTGTCACTGCTGTTATATCACCCCAGGTAGTAGAGGCAGGCATAAACTCACTGGAATCCTGACCGTCTAATAGGTCAGCATCCAAACCAGAACCTGTTCCATCATCGTCCAGTATCTCTGTTAAGCTTGCACCATCCTGTAAATCGGATACAGATATTTCACCATCAGTTATCATGCTCGATGTAACGCTGCTTTCTTGCCCCTCGTTAACATAACTCACATCGTGGTTATGATCACTGCGTGAGAGAGTAGTTGCTGCACCACTCCCGGCAAGATCTGCATTCAAGGTTACAGCGCCGGCAGTTCCACCACCAGTTAGCCCAGTACCAGCTGTCACTTCTGTTATATCACCAGATGCAGCTGTGTCTATCCAATTAGTACCTGTACCTGTACTTGAGAGTACCTGCCCATTTGTTCCTGCGTCTCCACCGCTGTCACTGGTTACACCTGTAGCCTGGAAATCTGCATTTACAACAAGATTGCCCGTCATTGTATCACCGGTTGTATTCACCCAGTTATCAGCATTTGCAGGCATAAACTCACTGGAATCCTGTCCGTCTAATAGGTCAGCATCCAAACCTGAACCGGAACCCATGTTCTCTAGTGTGTAGGCAGTTTCGGCTTTAATAGCAAAAGGGACGCTGGCAATAGCAGTTCTGGGAGCTAGTGTTTCTCCATTTACAACTAATTCTAACCAGCATTCATTATTATCAAAAAGATCACTTGGTAGTGTAGTCACAGAACCAAGTAATACATGAAAGACACCATTGTCTGCAGTAACATCCTGTGTTTCAATCCAGACTGGGGTTCCATAAGTCTCTACATGAAAGATGAGAAAATCAATAGTGGCTACACCGTTAAGGTAGTTGCCTTCACTATCAGCCAATCTGCCCTGATAGTCAATTGTCTGCGGTACATTCTGTGCCCACAGGCACATTGAGGTGAAAAGTAAAATAGTGATAAATAATTTATTCATACGACCTCCTTTTTAAATGTATTTGGATTCTATCATTAATTCCCGGCAGCTCTTAGAAGTTCATATATCTGTCTTTGTTGTTCTTCGTTTTGCCTTTGCTGTGCTTCAATCTGCTGTTGTTGTGTTTCTATCTGTTCTTGCTGTTCTTTCATAGCTTCTATTAAAACTGGAATAAGACCAATATAATTTATTCCTTTATATTCAATTCTTTCCATATCCCTTTCTGCTCCTTCGGTGCTTTCATTTTTGTCATAAGTATGAACATTATCTGATACCAGTTCAGGAAGTATTTTTTCTAATTCCTGGGCGATAAGACCTATCTGTTCACCTTCTGGAAGTCCTAATTGTTTTTCTTCTGACATTTGTTTGAAATTAAAGGTGTGCACATTCATTAAATTTATTTTAGAAAGAGCATTTTTAAATGGCTGTACATTTTCATTAAAACGTTCATCAGAAGGATTGCTGAGTGTTCCGGTATAAGCTAAATTACCATTGAAATACCCAGCATAGTTAGTTCCTGTGCCTGAGGCATAACCATAGACTCCACGATTTGTACCTGAACCACCACTAGCTAAACCATACACTCCAGTATAAGTGTTACTACCTGTTGGGTATACTATGCCAATAACACCTCTAAAACCGCCTTCAAACCATCCACCATAACCTTGATAATCTTCAGGTATGCTTTTACCATAAACAGCAATGGCATTAGTACTTGTACCTGTGAATTCAGCGTGTACTACATGGGTAAGACTATTATTATAATTTGAAGTAAAGTACCCACCATAATAACCTGTACTATTACCGTAAACGCCATATCCATTAAGTGCAGTATTATAACCGTAAATACCAGAACCAGCACTTACATAATTCTGCCCATATACACCATAATCGGATGAACCTATATAACCATAATTTCCACTGGAGTGTAAACCATAAACGCCTTTTGTGGTAGTTTCAATACAATAACCATAAACACCACTGACTGAATTTCCTAAGTAACCAATGTTATTACTGTTGCTATGTATTCCCAAAACACCGTAACCTGTACCGGTATTTTCACCTGTAATAACACTATTTGGTGAAGCAACATTTCCAGTAAGGTTGAGAGGTGCTTCTACCGTATAGGCTGTTTCTGCTTTGATGGAATAAGGAACACTGGCGATTCTGGTTCGTGGCAATAGAATTTCTGCTCCTACGTGAAATTCCAACCAGAGAACAGAGTTATCAAAAAGACCTGCAGGAAATGGATTTACCGAACCCAAGAGAACGTGAAAAATACCATTAGCAACATTTACATCCTGATTCTCGATCCATAATTCGCTGCCACCGGTTTCCAAATTAAACAGATCGAATTCAACTGAATAAACACCAGTAAGATAATTGCCATCACTATCGGCAAGTCTGCCCTGGTAGTCTATTGTTTGCGGTACATTCTGTGCCCAGAGGCACAATGAGGTAATTAATAGAAATAGAATAAATAGATTTTTCATAATAACTCCTTTTTTATAATTTATTCGGACAGCTCTCTGAGCTATCCCTACATTATTTTTTCCTGTCAGCTCTTAGAAGTTCATCGATCTGTTTTTGTTGAGCTTGTAACTTCTGCTGATGTTCTTCGTTTTGCATTTGTAGTTCTTTAATAGCTTCGATAAGAACCGGAATAAGACCAATATAATTTATTCCTTTATACTCTATTCTTTCTATATCGCTTTCTGCTCCTTCGATACCTTCACTTTTATCATAAGCATGAACATTATCCACAACTAGCTCAGGAAGAATTTCTTCCAGCTCCTGTGCTATCAGACCGATCTGCTTCCCTTCCGGAAGTACTAATTGCTTTTCTTCTGCCATTTGGATAAAATTAAAAGTATGCACATCCATTAATTTAATTTTAGAAAGAGCATTTTTGAATGGTTGCACATTTTCTTTGAAACGTTCATCGGAAGGATTGGTGAATGTTCCAGTAACATGAACATTACCATTGAAATACCCTGCATAGGTTGTACCACCATCATATGAATAGCCATAAACTGCATAATTTATACCTGATCCACCATTAGCAACTCCATACACTCCCCAATAGTGTTCATTCCCTATTGGTGATACTCTACCTATAATCCCAATCCGGCCACCCTCGAATTGTCCGCCATATCCATACCAATCTGTCGGTTTGCATATCACATAAACCCCTGTAGCATGCATATTGCCTGTACCTGTGTACTCAGCATGAATTACGTGTGTTAGGCTGCTATTATAACTTGCATTAAAGTAACCACCATATTTACCAGTACTATTACCATAAACACCATATCCGTTAACTGATGTATTATAACCGTAAACACCGGCACCAGAACTTGAATAATTATGTCCATAAACACCATAATCGGATGAACCAAGGTAACCATAATTTCCATTGGAGTGCAGACCATAAACGCCTTTTGTAGTAGGCTCAATACAATAACCGTAAACACCACTTACTGAATTTCCTAAATAACCAATATTACTGCTTTCATTATGTATACCCAAAACACCATAGCCTGTACCCGTATTTTCGCCAGTAATAACACTATTGGGGTCAGAAACATTTCCACTAAGGTTTAGGGGTACTTCCACATTATAGGCAGTTTCTGCTTTAATGGCATAAGGAACGCTTGCTACAATTGTTCTAGGTGAAAGTGTTTCTCCTCCCACTTCCAGTTCCAGCCAGCGGTCTGAACCATCAAAGAGGGTACTGGGGAATGCAGCTACCGAACCGAGTTGAACATGAAAGATGCCATTGGCACATGAAACATCCTGTGTTTCATTCCAAAGTAAAGTTCCACCTGTTTCTACACTAAAAATTAAAAAATCAACTGTGATTACACTGTTCAGGTAGTTGCCGTCACTATCAGCAAGTCTGCCCTGGTAGTCTATTGTCTGCGGTACATTCTGTGCCCACAGGCACAATGTTGTAATTAATAGAAATAGGATAAATAGATTTTTCATAATAACTCCTTTTAACATTTATTTTGAATCTATCTTTAATTCCCGGCAGTTCTTAGAAGTTCATCGATCTGACTTTGTTGTTCTCTTAACTGTTGTTGCTGTTCTTCGTTTTGTCTTTGCTGTTCTTCATTCAGAGTTTGTAGTTCTTTGATAGCTTCGATGAGAACCGGAATAAGACCAATATAATTTATTCCTTTATATTCAATTTCTTCCACATCTCTTTCTGCACCTTCGATGCCTTTATTCTTATCATAAGCATGAACATTTTCAGTTACCAGTTCAGGAATGACCTCTTCCAGTTCTTGGGCTATCAGCCCGATCTGTTTACCTTCTGGTAGTACAAACTGTTTTTCTTCTGCCATTTGTATGTAGTTATACGTATGCACATTCATAAGCTTGATTTTAGATAGAGCATTCCCGAATGGCTGTACATTTTCTTTAAAACGTTCATCGGAAGGATTGCTAATTGTTCCAGTATAAGCTAAATTACCAACAAAATACCCAGCATAGTTAGTACTATTACTACCCCCAGTGTAACCATAAACTGCATAATTCGTGCCTGTACCACCGTAAACGTTTCCATATATTCCATAATAGGAACCGCTTCCACCTGGAATTACCATACCAAAAACACCAATAGAACCCCCTTCAAAATTACCACCATAGCTCATATCACCAGTACTAAACCCAATAACACCACAACCGGAAAGGTATGTATTATAACCGTAAACACCAGGATGATTTGTATAACTATGTCCATAAACACCGTAGTATGTACCTCCCAGGTAACCATAATTTCCACTGTCGTCATTTTTACCATAGACACCATAACCTGTACCGGTGTTTGTACCAGTAATAACGCTATTTGGAGAATCAGCATTTCCACTAATATTGAGAGGTGCTTCAACTGTATATGCACTTTCAGCTTTAATGGAATAGGGAACGCTTGCTATAATTGTTCTCGGTGAAAGTGTCTCTTCACTTACAGCTAATTCTAACCAGCATTCATTATTATCAAAAAGATCACTTGGTAATGTAGTCACAGAACCAAGCAATACATGAAAGATACCATTGTCTGTGGTAACATCCTGTGTTTCAATCCAGACTGGGGTTCCATAAGTCTCTACATGAAAGATCAAAAAATCAACTGTAAATACACCGTTAAGGTAGTTGCCGTCACTATCAGCAAGCCTGCCCTGGTAATCAATGATTTGCGGTACATTCTGTGCCCACAGGCACAATGTTGTAATTAATAGAAATAGGATAAATAGATTTTTCATAATAACTCCTTTTAAAGTAAAATAAAAGATTGATTCATCAAGCGTTTAAGTTTTAAAAATAGATCATAATTTGCACCTGGTTAGAGTTTAAGATAACAATAAATTAGAATTCTTTTACTATAGACATCATTCATTATTGAAAGTAAGATTCCAAAATACTTAATAATAAAAATTAATCAGTATATATTTTTTTACTGGTCAGTATTTAATGCTATGTAATAATTAAAATATATCTGTGTCAAGTATAAATTGATAAAATTATATTATCAAATCAATAATTTATCAATTGATATAAGAAATAAAACATTAAGATTTTAAGACTAATATGTTACTAAATGCTGTGAACTTCTTATAAAAATAAAGAACGCAAATATGTTTAAGTAATTTCAAATAAGTTATTAGTAATTAGATTTTATAGATTTTTACTTCTTTAGTATTTTTAAGAAAACTTCATCCATATTCTGCAGTAATAGTTCAGGATCAATACGTTTTGATCGCCAGCCAACACCCCAATGTAGATGATTTCCAGTTGAACGCCCCGTAGAACCAACCTCTCCAATTTTATCACCTGCAAGGATATAATCTCCCATTTCAACATTTACGGTACTCATGTGTATATAAATAGAGCTTAATCCACTGCCATGATCGAGTAAAACGAATTTACCATTATAAAAATAATCTCCAGTAAGTGTTACAACACCGGTTGTCATAGCCTTGATATCAGTGCCTTTGGGAGCAGCAATATCAAGTCCGTTATGTGGTTTGTTTGGAATTCCATTAAGAATTCTCTGGCTGCCAAAAACTCCTGATATCCTGCAGCCGGAAATTGGAAGACAGAATTTATCAAAATAGATATCATTATTTTTGAGTAATTTACTTCGTCTATTTTTAAGCTTTTCAGATTCCACTGTAATTCTTTGAATAGTTGCTGAAGCTTGAGGTTGTTCAATATATTTTTTTTCAATTCCGTTAATTCTCTGGATCTGATAATTGCGTTTGGAAATGTAGAAAACAGATGTAAACATACTACCGTTTTCTAAAACTACCGTAATTTTATGTTTAAGTTTCTCATCACGGTCAAAACCAAAGATTGCTCTATTCTCAAAAATTGGGATTTCTGTATGGTCGAGAAAAATTTTTTCAATTGAATCATCAGTTCTGCAAATTACTATTCCGCCCTGGATTGGATTACCTTGCAGTGAGATAAGCTCTATTGCAGTAAGTTGAATTGTGATGAGCATTAGCAGTATGATCAATAATATATTTTTATAATTCATATTTTTCCTAGCAACCATTGCGAAAATCTTTAACTTTCTTATACTTCAACATTGATAATTCCTTGTTAGATATTGAATAACCAACCGAAGCAGATAAATCGTTTGCTATCGCAAGCCGACTTTTTGAACACGGAATATCGAATATCCAAGTTTTTTATACTTCATTATTGGACATTCCTTGTTGGATATTGGATTTTCATTCTCCATATCTAAAGTTCTATCTTAACATAAGTATCGCTTATTATCCAACCGCCAAGTCCATTTTCCAGTTTGATCAAACTCCAGTTACCTTCAATTCTTTCAATTGTTAAAACCATTCCTTCGTGAATTGTGAATACACGGGTGAAATCTTCACTGGGACCACTATAACCAATAGCGGAAGTACTGAGTAAAACAGCTTCGTCTGTTTTGTGGAATTCCTGCCACTTCAATATACTGATAATAAGAAATGCAGTAAAAAGAAAAATGAAAATAGTTGTAAGAAATATGGGAACTGTCTTTTCGCGATTTCTATAGTGAATTATCATTAAACAAATGAGCATAATTATAATTATAAAAATTAATAGTGTAATTATTGCTATCAGGTTTATAGAAATTGAGTCAAAAGCCTTTAACCAGAATGATCTGATAACATTTTCATTTTCAGATTCCTGCTTATCTTTAGTAAATGTGAAAGCATACTCCAGGTTTCTACGAGCTGCTTTGTGATCTGATCTTACTTTTAGTGCTTTTTTGAAATAGAGTATTGCTCTGCCTACTTCATTAATCCTGAAATAGCAGTTGCCAATATTGTAATATAGATCAGCGTTGATTATCCCTTCATTCTCTATCATGCTGAATTTTGTAAGAGAAGTTTGATAATCTTTATTATTGTATGATTCAATAGCTTCCCTGAATGTTAATCCAGTTTGACTTACGGCAAAGATGCTGGTACAAATAGTCCACAAGAGTGAAAGTAACATAATTTTTTTCATATTTAAATTAATCCTATATAACTAAAATTTACATTTCATAATATCATTTATGGTTTCTTTAACATGTTGGAAATCAAGTTCAATTTTCTCTTGAGAAAATCCACCAGGCATAAATCGTGCTTGATCACAAGTCTCAAAGAGTTTCTTTATTTTTTCTATAAGCTCAACCGGGAATTTTTTTAAGGCTAATTCAGTAAGAATATCATCGCTCGAACTTCCGCGTGGCTCTTTTAGTTTATCTGCCAGGTAACTGCTTAATCCCAGCTGTGCAGCAGCATAAAATCTTTGATCATCATTGCTGGCGAATTTGCTTGCTTCTTTCATATATTTCTTTAATATTCTATTAGCTTTCTTCTGGCGTGTATAATCAATATTACCCGCTAGTTTACTTTTCTCTTTTGAATACAAAACGGAAACTGGAATAAAAAGCAAAACAATAAGCCAGATAAACCAATACCTAAATGTATTAAAGTAAACTTTCTTTGAAACAAGTAAACTATCAGTTATGATAAAACCAATATCCGAACCTTCCTTATTCACAATAGATTGTGCACCACTACTGGCAACATAAGTAAGATCACCTTCGCCAACTTTTAAATTATATGGTTTTGTCTTTAATATTTTATATTTGCCTGAAGAGGTATCAAAATAGCTAAATGATTCAGAAGAAAGAGTGTAGTTCCCCTTCTCCTGTGCTATAATCAGGTATTTTATTGTTTTCTTGCCTGATATTTTATTATTATTAATGCTTGTTGAAATTTCAGGATCTAGAAATCGGAGGTTATTAACTTCCTTAACTATTGGGAGATCGAACTGTTTAAGATTTCCCATTCCATTTATTGTGATTGTGTAAGTAAATGAATCTCCAACTTTCATCTGAGTCTGGCTTATTTTACTGGAGATATTAAAATTTCCTACTGCATTTGAAAATGTTGCTGGTCTATCATTTTGTGGAATTGAATGAATTATAACAGTTTTTGGTTCACTTTTAATGTTGTATTTTTTTGTCGTACCAAAATCGAAAAAGCTCTGTGATTGAGTTCTTACATCAACATTTAATTCTAAGGACGGGATCTTGATATTTCCACTTTTAGTTGGGAATAGTGCAACAGATCGCATAAGCATTTTATTGTACATAACACCTTTATAGGTTTCCCGTTTGAAGCTAATGCTCTTAGGAATAAAAATATCTTCTTTCCAGAAACCTTCGAAATTTGTATCTCCGGCAAATGCCAGATTAGCTATATCATACCTGGAATAAAGCTTATATTCAACAATTAATGGTTCACCTTCGTAAGCACTCGTTTTACTAATATCTGTGATCATGAAAAGGTTATCGCTGAGGTCAACAGAGGCGTTGGATTGTCGGCTGAAGTTAGGAGAGGTAGGTGGAGCCGGATGAGTAGAACCTTTGATAACAGTTATATGAACGGGATCAGTAGTAAATGTTTGTTGTTTTAGTTTAATTGTGATTGGAGGAATTAGATAGTTTCCAGTATTAAGAGGGCGTAGTGTATATTTATAGCTTTTAGTAACTTTCGAGTTCATTTTACCATTTACAAAAGAATAAGAAGATGAAGAAGAAGTTGATGAGCCAAGGTTTTCAAAGTTTTTTATTTCTGGTAATCCCGGGGTTGAAATATTCCCAACATCTTCACCTGATATTTCAAGTGTAAATTTTAAAAGGTCAGATATCCCAATCTTGTTTTTATCTACATATGAATCTACTTCTATTGTTTGGGCCAACAGAAGCTGAGAAACTATAATTAAACTGATAAAAAATATTTTTTTCATTATTTCCTTAAATTAACTATGAACTACCAGTATTTACCAGTTTTTGTTCTGTCAACATTCATTTTCTCTTTCTCTTTTTGCATCTCTTCTTTCTCTTTTTGCATTAATGCTTTCAAGATCTTTTCAGCATCTTCTTTCTTTTGTTCTTTCATTTTTTGTTCTTGAGACTTTTGTTTTTCATCTTGTTTCTGTTCATCTTGCTTTTGCTCTTGTTCTTTTTGCTCATCATCCTGTTTATCTTGTTTTTGCTTTTGTTTATTTTTTTCTTCGTCTTTTTTATCTTGATCATTTTTGTTTTTGTCTTGTTGTTGTTTTTGTTGTTGTTGACGCTGCAGCATTTTAGCTGCAAGTTCGTAATTATAGCGTGCATCGGTATTTTGGGGATCTTCGATCAGTGATTCTCTGAAGTTCTTGATAGCATTCTTGTAATCTTTTTGCAGAAATTTTACATTTCCCATATTTTGCAAAGCCTTTGATCTAGCCTTGAATTTATCGTTGTTTAAAGCTAGTTTGTAATTCTGTTCAGCTTCTTCCAGTTTACCATTTTTAACCTGACTATTTGCCTGATTATAATGTAGTTTGGGATCTTCAGGATATTTGATTGAATTTTGTTCAAATATTTTTTCAGAATTTTCAAAGTCTTCATTACTGTATGATTTAACTCCTTTCAAGTTTCTGATTGCTTTATCATAATTTAAAACTTCAGAATACAGAAGTGAAGAAGTTAATATCAGAAATAGAATAAATAATTTTGTTTTCATTATAGTACTCTTTTGAACTTTGTTTTCTTTTTGTAAATTATTAGAGATTCTATCAGTAATAATATCAAGGCAGCAACGACAAAGTATTTGTATTGCTCTTTGAATCTTACATATTCTTTAGAATCAAATTTCTTTTTCTCAATAGAATTAATATTTTTCAATATTTCAAATATTTCTGATTGTTGAGGAGTAATAGGGAAGAAGCGTCCATTACCTTTTTTAGCTATCTGTGTAAGGGTTGTTATATCGAGTTTAGTAAAAACAATATCGCCTTTATCGTCCTTAGCATAAACAATATCACCAGATCTTTTTTTAATGGGAATTGTACTGCCTTCCGGTGAACCTATACCCAAAGTATATATAATGGTATTCTGTTTACCAGCTTCTTCTGCGATTTTTGTAGCATTTTTCTCCAGATCTTCTCCATCACTAACTATGATAATGACTTTATGTTTTTCCTTCTCTCCAAATAATTCTAATGCGCTGGTAATCGCTTCACCAATATCAGTGCCATAGGACGGAACTGTCTCTGTATCCAGAAGATTCAAGAATAATTTTACAGCTTCATAATCATTTGTGAGTGGGCATTGCACAAAGCTTTTACCTGCAAAAGCAACTATAGCTATTCTATCACCTTTGAGTTGATCAGTAAAAAGTGAGATCTGATCTTTGGCTCTCATGATCCTGCTTGGTTGAATATCAGTTGCATCCATACTTTTGGATACATCAATCGCTACAACAATATCGATTCCTTCTTTTTTAATGATCTGAACTTCCTTATTCCAACGCGGTCTGGCCAGAGCAATTATGATGAACAGAAAAGCAAAAACAAATATGAAATTTTTCAGTGACCAGTGGAAACCGGAAAACTGCTGCATAAAGAAATCAAAGAATTTTACTTCAGCGAATTTTGAGAAATTATTTTTTCTATTATGATTAGCCACACCAACCAGTATCAGGAATACCGGGATCAGTATTATCAGGAACAACAAATATGGATTTCCCCAATGCATCTATTTACTCTCCAAAAAACTATAGTCCTTTAATTTGTGTGCCAATGGGATATTCAACAGAAAATTTGAATGGGATATTTAACTTTTCACCGGGTTTAGGATTGAAAAACCATTCAACATATTTATGCTCATTGATCTTCAAGATCTCTGTGTCATCTTTATAGTTAGGCTCGATCAATTTTACTTTAATTTTTTCATTTTGTGAGATTGGAAGTTGATCCCATACTACGATCTCTTCTTGTGTTTTTTTGTTGTTTGTTATCTTGATGAGATATTCAAATATCTTCTTATTTTTCTCAACAAATATCCCACCAGTCTCATCATATTTCTTCACGAATTTGTACTCTACTTTAATTGATTCATCTACACCTAAAAACGTCCAGAACTCTTCTGTTGGTGCTACCGCTTTCAAATATGAATTTGCTACAAAATTGTTGTCTAAAAATACATTTGTATCTCCAGGTAGGAATGGATAATCAGAATCATTTTTCACTTTAGCCTTCAGATAAGCAAATTGTGAATTTTTTGGGATTGCTGAATATCGGAATCCTGCCGGAAATTCTTGGATTGTAATTGTAACCATATGCGGTTCGTTATCACTTTTTATTGTGTTGCTGCCATCAATATCAAAAACAACTGAAGTTGCACCGGATTCAACAGTTGAAACGGAATGTTCGATATCAAGCATATCCATTTCTTGATAAACTCTTGATGCTGTCATTCCCTCAATTGAAGTAGCCATTTCATTACTCATTCCAGACCTGGCACTCATTTTTTGTTTTGTACCTCTCATTGGTTGTGGACTGTAAATTGAAATATACTGAGGATACAATTCAGGTGGCTGAGAACTGATATTCGGTTTTGCAGTAGATAGTTTAAGATCTACATTCTTCCAGTCTTCACCTGTTGTTTGAAAAATATTACTTTTATAGGTAAGATGCATTGTTTTATATTCGGAATCTACTCTAAGATCATAAACAGGTGTCCAGGAAGGACCGTAAACAATATAAGACAGGTCAAGTTTAAGATTACCATCTTTTTTTACATCAACCAGAATTTCAACCATATTCTTATATTTATAAGCTAGTTGACCCAGCTCTTGGAGTTCTCGGCTAACTTTATCGATTTCTCCAATAAGTTCTCTTTTAGATCTATCTGTTTCCCTGATTTCCTGATCGAGTGCTGCCTGCTTAGTACGATAGAATTCTACCATTTTGATCCATTTTTCCGGATCAAGTTCAACATTCTCTGTCTCCTCGCTGGTACTTGTAAGTTTTGCAAGAATATTTACAACAACTTGTTTCAGATTGCTTGCTTGCGATGTCTTATCATTTAACTCTTTTTGCGTGTATTGCAACTGTTGCAGTTTATCTGAAAGAGCTTTCTTAGTCTCATCTGTTATTTCAGCAAATTGTTCAGTTTTAAAAGTTACATCACGAATTATTGCGTTTCCTTTTCCGTTTGCCTGTATGCTGTTTTGTTCAATAGTTTGAGGAAGATCATCAAACAGTATCTTATGTTCCCCTTTGGTAAAATAAGTATTAGCAGAACGTGTTATTTGTGCTCTATCTGCATACACGGTAACTGCTGAAATGGTAGATTCAATTGCACCTAAACTAACAACAATTAATACTAATAAAAGCGGTAATAAAATCTTTTTCATTTTTCCTCCTAAGGAATTTCTTTTTTAATCACAATTCTGAATATAAACTCAATTAACATTAAAATAAATGCAGCAAATATGTATTTCCAAAATAATTCTTGATAAAGAAAATAATCATTTATTTTCAATTCTGTTTTTTCCATTGTATCTATGTGATCCATAATAATTGATAATTCTTCTGTATTTGATGCCAGTCTTGCGTGCTCTGTGCCAGTTATTTCAGCTATCTTATTTAGTGAATCCATATCAATATCGATCTTTACTTTCTGATAACGTACACCTAAAGCTGTTTGAACAGGATAATCCACAAGTCCTTTTCTCCCAACTCCAATTGGATAGACTTTTACGCCGAATGCTGAAGCAAGTCCTGCTGCATCGAATGGCTCGATCTCACCGGCATTATTTCTTCCATCTGTAATGAGGATAATAACTTTAGATTTTGCCTGAGAATCCTTTAGTCTGGCAACTGATGTGGCAATTCCCATTCCTATCGCTGTTCCGCTTGCATCTTCATCAATGGAGACTTTATCCATAATGGACATAAGAATATTATAATCGAGTGTAAGGGGACATTGAGTATAGGCGTTATCAGAAAAAACAACAAGACCAATTCGATCATTTCTACGTTTTTCAATGAAATCAGCTGCAACTTTTTTAGCAGCTTCAAGTCTATTTGTGGGCTTAAAATCTACAGTTTTCATACTTCCACTCTCATCAATAGCTAGTATGATATCAATACCTTTCCCGGTTATTTGCTGTTTTTTATGAGCCATGCGAGGTCTTGCCAAAGCTATGATAAGAAAGATGATTGTAAGCGTTCTGATAATAATGGGAATATACTGCAATAAACTGCTTCTACCTGTTATTGATTTGATCAGATCAACCCGGCTGTGGATCAATCTGACTTTTTTCTTATGGTTTATAAAAAATTCATATAATAAATAGGGTATTAAAATAAGAAGAGCCCAAAACCACTTTTGATTAACAAACTCAAGCATTGTTACTCTCCACAACTTTATCTACTTTCTCAAATGTAATCAGATAATTTTCTAACCAGTTAATTGCGTCAACGGATTCAATACTATCCGGTACAGCTTTAGCAAATTTAACCATATCAGCATGTCTCAAAAATTTCAAAATTTCAGATTTTTCTGTAAAATCAGTATTGTTAAGATTATCTCGTATCTCGCTGGTTGTCATTTCAACTGCATTTATTTTGTATTGAAGTTCAATGAAAAAACGCAGAATAAAAGAGATCCTGAAATAATAGTTTAAATAATCACCTTTACCGAGTAGATCTTTCTTTATTAGTTTGTTCAGTAACTCCAGAGCTATTATGTAGGCAGGTCTATCATCATATATCACAGGCTCATCTTTAGCTTTGGACTTAGATTTACTAATTAATTTAATTAAATATTTAATAATTAAAACGATAAAAAATATGATTAATATAGGAATAAAATAATCTAAAAATTTGAAATGAACAGCCAGCGGTGCTGCAATATCTTTGATAACCTCTGTGCTGTCCGTGATCACTGACGAGATATTCAGGATAAATTCTTTAGTTTTTAGTATTTCCAGGCTATCAGCAGTTTTCAAGGCAAACTCAAGTTCAGGAAAGGTAAACTCACCTGTGTCAAAAGGCTGATAGGTGAGATCTATAAATGTAGATTTGATTTTGTCATCTATTTCTTCAGATGATTGGATATCTTTTAAAATGAATATATCCAGAGTATCCTGTTGAGTTGAAAATATACTGTCGGAAACTGCTGAGGAAATATTCACATGCAGTTTAAATGGTGTACCTACAAAAAGCTTTTGTGGTTTTTCCAGTTGATAATCCAACTCGGCAGAAAAAACCAAAAGTGGAATTAATATTATTATTAATAGTGCAATAATCTTAATTTTTAAGTTTAAATTTCTCATTTAACATTCACAAACAAGATGTTTGTGTTACCTCTTATTCCTCATTTTAACCCGGAATTTAAAGAACTTCATTAATTCAGGAGTATATGGTTCATCTGTGTTCAATGTAACAAGATCGATCTTCATTTTTCTGAACTGTTCAGAGAGTTCAGATTCTTGTCGCATAATTTCCTGAGTATATTTTTCTCTAAATTTAGAATTAGAAGAGTTAACTGCAAATGTTTTTCCAGTTTCTGGATCCTGGAGATAAAGTAATCCTGCTTTAGGCATCTCAAATTCAGCTTTATCCTGAATTCTCAAGGCAATTACATCATGCTTCTTTGCTAATATTTTTAAGCTCTCTAAATAATTTGTATCCAGGAAATCTGAAATTACAAAAATAATACTTCGCTTCTTGATAAGACGATAGATGTATTCAACAGCATTTTTGATATTCGTGCCAGTTTGTTTTGGTTTAAAGTATAATATATCACGCAAGATCCTGAGCGCTGATTTTTTCCCTTTTGTAGGAGGAATGTATTTTTCCACTTCATCAGTGAACAGCAACAGTCCAACTTTATCATTGTTTGATAATGCGGAGAAAGATAGAACTGCAGTGATCTCTGTGATAAATTCCGATTTAAGGTAACTTTTTGTTCCAAATAGGGTAGAAGCACTGCTATCAATTAAGAACATAACATTGAGTTCACGTGTTTCCTCAAATTTCTTTATGTAGGGGAATCCCTGACGTGCTGTAACATTCCAGTCGATTTGACGAAAACTGTCACCGCTTTGATATTCGCGTACTTCAGAAAATTCCAATCCTTGTCCTTTGAATAAACTGTGATATTCTCCGGAAAAAAGATCAGAAACCAGATTCCTGGTCGTTATCTCAATTTTACGAACTTTTTTTATTATATCTTTTGTTTCCATACTATTTTTATTTTTTTACCACAAAAAATAATTATGGAACTTCAATTTCATCAAATATTCTGGTGACAATATCTTCCTGAGTTATTTGCTCAGCTTCTGCTTCATAGGTAAGTATTATTCGATGTCTTAAAATATCTTTACCAATTGCTTTTATATCATCTGGAGTTACATAGCCACGGTGTTCCAGGAAGGCATGCGCTTTTGCGGCCTGTGCAAGATATATGGTTGCCCGGGGAGATGCTCCGCAATCTATAAGGTCAGAAAGTTCATTTAGATTCTTGTATTTACCTGGTTCACGGGTAGCAAAAACAAGATCTAGAATATATTCCGCTATCTTATCTTCCATATATATATCTTTGATCAATTCTCTCATTTCCATGATATCTTTGGGCTCAACAACAGATTTCACGATAATGTCATCTTTTCTGACCATTCTATTAAGGATGAGCTTTTCCTCTTCACGAGTAGGATAATTAATTATTAGTTTAAGCATGAAGCGGTCAACTTGAGCTTCGGGAAGAGGATATGTACCTTCCTGTTCCAAAGGATTCTGAGTTGCCATAACTAAAAACGGTTTTGGTAAAGGATAAGTTGTATCTCCAATTGTAACCTGTCGTTCCTGCATAGATTCCAATAAGGCAGATTGCACTTTAGCCGGTGCACGATTGATCTCATCTGCTAGAATAAAATTTGCAAAAACAGGACCTTTCTTAGCAACAAATTCACTGGTTTTCTGATTGTAAATTAAAGTTCCCACAAGGTCTGCAGGTAAAAGGTCAGGTGTGAATTGGATACGCTTGAATGTAGATTTAATGGTGTTTGCCAGAGTACTTACAGCAAGAGTTTTTGCTAAACCTGGAACTCCTTCAAGCAGAACATGCCCATCAGCAAGAAGTCCTACAAGAAGACGTTTGATCATATATTTCTGCCCTACAATAACTTTTTCAGTTTCTTGTTGTATCTTATTGATTATTTCGCTTTTTTCCATTACTTTCTGATTAATTTCTTCAATCTTCATTGATCCTCCCTTAAAATTATTTATAAATACTAAACGTTAATTAAATATTTCGTTACATTTTTTTTATCTTTTTTTGTTTGAATATTTTCCCATCAATATATTTAAACTGAATATCAATTATTTCTTTATCGATGAACATAACAACATACGATGCTTTTCTGCCGCGGTCTTCTTTTGCCTTCAAATGACCAGGATTTATAAAATACTTATTATCAATACACTCATAACTCCAATGATGAGTATGACCATATAAATAGATATCAGAAGTATTTTTAATCTTGAGCAGATCTTCAATTCTATGAGCTAGAACAAACCTCCAGTTATCAATATCTATTTTTAAGATAGCAGGTACTGTTCCCTCTTTGTAGCCGGGATGGAAAATGCCGGGAACTCGATGAAGTTTAACTTTTATGTTTATATTTGAATTATTGTTCAGATCTTCGTAAACATCGCCTAAATGTATAACATGCGTAAAATCTTGTTCATTAGCAAAAACTTTTTGTATTAGTTCTTGATTTTTATGAGTATCAGAAAGAATAATGATTTTTTTCATGCTGTAATAAGTTTACATTTTTTTTGGTGAAGATATACCCATGAGATATAATGAAATTGAGATCACATTTTGTACAGCGCTGATAAGATATAGTCTTGCCAGACTGAGCTCAGCTTTCTCTTCATCAATAATCTTATATTTTGCATAATATTTATGGAACATTCCAGCTAGTTCATGCACATAAGCAGCTAATCGATGTGGTTCTCTATTATCAGCACAAAGTTTGAGAATAGATGATAGATCCATCATTTTTTTAACTAAATTGATCTCGTCAATCTTCTTCAGCTTTTTCAAATTCTTTACATCGAATTTCTTAAGTGATAATTTTGCTTTCTTTGCTTTCTTTAAAATACTATTTATCCTTGCATACGCATACTGACAGTAAAATACAGGATTTTCACTTGATTTTTTCTTAGCAAGTTCCAGATCAAAATCAAGGTGAGCTGATGGTTTTCTGTTAATAAAGAAATAACGTGCAGCATCTTTTCCGACTTCATCAAGTAGTTCATCCATGGAAACAATTTTACCAGCACGTTTAGACATTTTAACTACTTCACCATCCTGCAAAAGATTGATGTGCTGAAGGTAGACAACTTCCAATTTTGAGCCATCAAGCTCAAGTGCTTTCATTGCGGCTCTAAGTTTGGAAACATGGCCATGATGGTCAGGTCCTAGAACATCAATAATAATATCAAATCCACGATTATATTTTGTTAGATGATAGGCAATATCCGGTACGAGATAGGTTGGATTACCATCAGCTTTGATGAGTACACGATCTTTTTCATCACCGAATTTAGTTGATGAGAAGAAAACAGCATCATCCTTATCATAAGTGCAACCAGCTTCAGCCAGATAGCTTAATGCTTCTTCCAGAATTCCTTCTGACCGCAACTTCTTTTCTGACATCCAGTTATCAAAATGAACATCAAATCGATTTAAACTATTAACCTGCATTTTGTGTATCGCATCAAGGGCAAAAATTCTCATTCGCTCCAAACGGTCTTCTTCAGTCATATGAAAGAGTTTTGTGCCTTCTACAGTGCTTAATTCAGAAGCAAGATCTTTTAGATATTCACCATGATAAGCTTCGAATGGAAAATCTTCAACTACATGTCCATGTAATTCACGATATCTTATCTCAAGAGATTCAGCAAGAATATCAACTTGATTTCCAGCATCATTAACATAGAATTCTCTAAATGGCTCAAAACCGATGTGATTCATTATACGATAAAGAGAATCACCATAGGCTCCAGCGCGTGCGCTAACAACATTTAAGGGGCCGGTAGGATTAGCGCTTATAAATTCAATAAGTACTTTCTTTTGTTTTCCATAATTAGATGAACCGTACTTATCATGAGCTTCAACAATTCCCTGTAATTCTTTATAATACAAGGAATATGCTAATTTAAAATTGAGAAATCCAGGACCTGCGATCTCAACGGATTTGTATTCTTTCTTTTTGGAGAGATCGTCAGCGATCTTCTGAGCAATATCAATTGGTTTCATTTTGAGATTTTTAGCATTAATTAAAGCTGCATTACTAGAAAAATCACCATGTTCAACGATATTAGGAATTTCAACTGTAAAGTTATCGTTAAATTTAGAATTGATCTTTATTAGTGAATTAATAATATCATTATAAATTTTTGTTTTCATAAGTTTTATTCTTTACTTTCCTTTTTAATTCTGGAACTAACATTATAAAGATCTTCAATCTTGTAATATTCTCGTTTATCCTGGCTGAAAATATGAACAATAATGTCACCAAAATCTATCAATATCCAGGTACTGGAATTCTTACCTTCCGTAGCTAGGACATCAATTTTATTCTCTTTAGCATTTTGAACAATATTTTCAGCAATAGCTTTATTATGCAGATTTGCAGTACCACTGCATATTATCAGGTTATCTGTAAAATCGGTTTTTCCCGTAACATCGATATGTTTAATATCGATAGCTTTTTTTTCTTCCATCCAATTAATTATATTGGCAATAACTTGTTTTTGTTCCATAATCTCCTATTTAAAATATGACCTAAAATCTCTTCCAAGAATTATCTGGAAATCTTCTATTGCATTTTCATCTACAGCATAGATCTTTCTAGTTATACCAGTTATTCTCATCAAATATTTTAGCTTAATTTCATCTTTCCTTTTCACTACGATAATTGATTTACCGTATATGAATTTATTACTTTCAACATTTTCCCAGGAAATGATGTCAATGTTGCTATGGTCTTGATCTATAAAATGATCTTTAACCTGACTGGCAGCTCCCAAAACACCACATCCATTTAATATGGATAATTTAAGTGAAATAATATCAATCACAACTTCTTCTGGAATTTCACTTTTTTTTTCCTTAAAGAACAAAATATACATTACAGAACCGAATAATAGTATTAACGTAACTATCATTAGTAATGCATGTTTATGATTGTAGAACAAATTATTTTTCGGATTTCTCATTGTCAAACTGTTCTTTAAGTTTAGTATAAGCAAGTTCAAAAGATTCTGGAATTACTCTGGTCCCACAAATTGAAGTCATGAAATTGACATCACCGTTCCAACGTGGAACAATATGTACATGAAGATGTTCATCAATGCCAGCTCCCGCAGCTTTTCCAAGATTTAAACCAATATTAATTCCGTCTGGGGAGTAGGTACGGTGTAATATTTTCTCGCATAATTGCACAGATATAAAAAGGTCCGAGATCTCATCTCTATTCAATCCATTCAAATTAGGAACGTGTTTATTGGGAACGACCATTAGGTGTCCATTATTGTATGGAAAAACATTCATAATAACGAAACTGTGCTTACTACGATAAAGTATCAGATGCTTTTCATCATTATTCTCAGCAGGTTTAATACAAAAGATACATTTTTTAGTTTTATTGGATAAAATGTATTCCAGGCGCCAGGGTGAATATAATATATTACTCATATCGTGCTCCTTCTTTTAACTTTATCGTTTATTATTTCATACTTAAGATAAAACATAATGCTTATTCTTCAAAATGTTTACGTCTATTAATAAATTCTGCTTCTAAAATATTCAATTGTTCTCTGGAATTTACGCCGGAAGCTTCAACCATATCATCTAACAACACAGATGTAACAAGTTTATTGTTTTTATTAAGAATTTCTAATGTATCTGTTAAATAATATTCATTTTGTTTATTATTGTTATTAATGTTCTTTAATGCACTGAAAAGATCTTCAGCGTCAAAGCAATAGATTCCAGTATTGATCTCTTTAATCTTTTTTTCTTCCTCAGCAGCATCTTTGAATTCTACAATTCTTTGTACTTCACCTTCTGAGTTACGCACAATCCTGCCATATTTAAGGGCATCATCCATAACCGCTGTAAGAACAGTGCAAGAAGCATTATGAAGACGGTGGTGATCTTGAATCTTTTCCAGGGTTTTATGCCTGAGAAGTGGTACATCACCACAAAGGATGAAAACATCTCCTTTATAATCATGAAAAATATCTTTTGTAACCATTACTGCATGTCCTGTACCATTTTGCTCGATCTGTTCAACAAACCTTATATTTTCATTTTCTGGAACAACATTTATAACCTGTTCTTTTTTATAACCAACAACAACAACAATAAGGTCACTATCAATTTTATTGGCGGTATCTACAACTCGGTTTATCATTGGCTTGCCTGCTAATTCGAAAATTACTTTCGGCTTATCAGATTTCATTCGAGTACCTTTACCGGCAGCAAGTATTATCGCGGCAGTTTTATTCATTTTGACTCCAGATAGATTTCTTTTATATTTTTCTTTATTATTGGATGCATGAGATTCGGGCATAATTCATTAAGAGATTCTAATACAAACTTTCTTTTATGCAACTCAGGGTGGGGAAGAATTAATGTTTTGGTATTCATAACTACATTTTCATAAAGTAATAGATCAATGTCTATTGTCCTGGGTCCCCATTTCTCTTTTCTAACACGTCCGAGTCTGTTTTCTATGTCTAAACACTTTTTCAATAAATTTTCTGGTGTCAGCGCAGTTTGAAGTTCAACAACACAATTAAAAAAAACAGGTTGATCGATCTTACCATAAGGTTCAGTTTCTATGATTGAACTTGTCCTAATAATTTCAACAAATTCTAGATTGGATATTTGCTCGATAGCTTTTTTAATATATTTTTGTTTTTCACCCAGATTTGAGCCAAGACCAAGATAGCAGTACATTAACTTCCTTTTAACGATCTCTTTCCATTTCTACTTCAACTGAGTCAAGAGAACCATTTATTGGAACAGATGGTTTTTTAATTCTAACATCAGCATAAATAATATTTGGAAAAGAGATTAAGATAGAATCAAGAATGGTGTTTGCACAAACTTCCAGTAGGAAAAATTCACGTTCTTCCATGGTATGTTTGATAATCGAGAAAACCTTTGTGTAATCTACTGTATCTTGTAGTGATTTGATCTCTGCATCATGTTTTGCATCAGTTTCATAAGAAAAATTAACGATAAATCTTTGCCCTAATTTTCTCTCTTCAGGATGAACTCCGTGATAACCATAAAAAACCATTTCGTGTAAATGAATTTTCATTATTTACCTCATTAATAATGTTAAATTTTTTTGATAATTTTGAAATTTAATTTATTTGCATACAATTTATCGATTAAATATATGATCAGACCACTCAATAATAAACCTAACATTGAAACTACAATTGACAGATCTTCACTTAATTTGAATAAAAATTTACCCATCACGTAAAAACATAGCATAAATAGAACGGGGACTATAAATACAACAAAAGAAGAAAATATCTTTAAAGATGGCTTAATGTGTATTTCAATTCTATCACCGACCTTCAGATCACGATCCGTTTTAATTTTATGTATTATTGTTTTATCATTAAGGTTACAAATACCGTGAACTGCACATCCCTCACATGAACCTGATCTTTCTATTTCAACATATACTAAATTATCTTCAACTTTTCTAACAATTGCAATATCTTCCATTTATTACTTCTCTTTGATTTTATTAATTATATCTGAAGATGATTTACCTTTAATAAGTGAGAGACTTTTTACCTCACCATTATATAACTTAACAATATCAGAACCAACGATATCTTCAACCTTCCAATCACCACCTTTTACCAGGATATCAGGTTTAATGTGATCTATTAACATATATGGCGTATCTTCATTGAATTTAACTATATAAGAAACTGATGAAAGTGCAGATAATACGATTGCCCTTTCATTCTCGGAATTGATAGGACGATCATTACCCTTTAGTCTTTTCACTGAGTAATCACTATTCAAACCGAGGATGAGAATATCTCCCAAATTCTTAGCTTCTGCAAGGTACTGTACATGACCTGCATGAAGAATATCGAAACAGCCATTTGTAAATACAATTTTTTTATTCTTTGCTTTGAGTTCTGAAACAAGCTCAGAAATTTCTTTCCAGGTTTTAAGTTTATTCATCATTTTACCGGATATCTCCCATTAAAACATGCGTAACAAAAATTCTCAGGTTTTCTTACCGCTCTTTCCAATTGCTCTATAGTTAGGTATTTTAGTGAATCAGAACCGATATATTCTCTTATCTCTTCTACAGATTTATTATTGGCGATCAATTCTTCACGAGTTGGAGTATCTATACCATAATAACACGGATTTTTTACTGCCGGTGAACCAATGCGTAAGTGTATCTCTTTTGCACCAGCCCTACGTACAAGTTTAACTATTTTACGAAGTGTAGTACCACGAACGATCGAATCATCAATTAGTGTTACTATCTTACCTTTAAAAAAATTTGGCAGTGGATTGAATTTTTGATATACACTTTCATCGCGAATTGTTTGTTCCGGTTTGATGAAAGTTCTTCCTACATAATGATTTCGGATCAAGCCAAGTTCATAGGGCTTTCTCTTATATTTTGCATAACCCAGCGCAATAAAATTCGATGAATCTGGTACTGGAACGACAACATCAGGATCTAAATCATCATTTTCTGCTATTATAGCACCGATCTTTTCTCTTACTTCATAGACACTCTCTTCAAATATTACACTATCCGGTCTTGAAAAATAGATATGTTCAAAAATACAATGTTTATTAGTTTTAGTAACTCGAAATTTATTAGGATCATTCTCAATATTATTAATTCCGTCATCATTAACTATAATTATTTCAGCCGGTTTAACTTCTCTTATCCATTCCATGTAAAGAATATCCAGAGCACAGCTTTCGGAAGCAACAACAATTGTCCCATCTTTAGTTTTACCATAGCTCATAGGTCGAAAAGCATATGGATCACGGAAAAGGTACATTTCAGTTTTGGTTGCCAGGATCGTTGAGTAAGCACCTTTAACACTTTTCATCAATTCTAAAATGGCATTTTGGATTGATAAATTTTCTCGTTCTACATGATAAACAATGAACTTAAGGATGAGTTCACCATCATTTCCACTGGCAAAATAGACTCCCTTCCCCTCTAACCAGCTTCTTAATTCACGGTAGTTTACGATATCTCCATTACTGGAAAGAGCATAAGAAGGACCGGATAAAGTTTCTACAATATGTGGTTGAGAATTATAAACTGATGAAGAACCACGAGTAGGATAACGAACATGTCCAATTGCAATTTTTCCTTCAAGCTCCATGATCTTTTCAGGTGTAAAGATATCCTTAACCAATCCCATTTTTTTTCGAAGCTTTATTGTAGTACCATTGTTTACTGCCATACCGCAGCTTTCCTGTCCGCGGTGCTGTTCTGCAAAAAGCCCTAAAGTTGCCATATTGGCTGCTTTCTCATTTCCAAAAATACCAATAATACCGCACATTTATTGCTCCAGATTATTTTTTCTTAAAACTAATTTTATTTTCATTTCCCTCTAGCAGACGGTGAATATTGGCTCTATGTCGGATAATAATGAATAAACTTATAAAAAAGGTGAAGATCAGAATCTCAGGATCAGTAAATGAATTTACAATATTAATTACTAATTCAGCAAGGAATAAGGCAATTGCAGCCGTTATTGACCCCAGAGATACAAATTTACTAAGCCAAACTGTTACAATGAAGACAGAAAAAGCGATTACGGTTGGGATAGGAGCAAGAGCAATAAAAACACCGGCTGATGTTGCTACTCCTTTTCCACCTTTAAACCTGAGAAAGATAGTGAAAATATGACCAAATATTGCTAATACACCTGCAAGAATAACTATAAGATCAGAAGGCTGATTAATAATGTACCGAGTGATATTTACTGCTAACACTCCCTTACCGATATCTACAATTAAAGTAAAAATCCCGATTTTAGTACCAAGAATCCGCAAAGCATTTGTTGCTCCTACGTTTCCACTGCCAAATTTGCGTATATCAATTCCTTGTGTTAGTTTTCCCATGATGTAACTTGTAGGAATACTTCCCAGTAGATATGCAGCACAAAGAGATAAAATAATTTCCATCTTACTTTTCTCTACTCCTGAAAATCGTTTTAATGGAGGCTCCACTGAACTTGAATTCTTCACGTAATTGGTTATTTAAATAACGTTTATAGTGTGTTGTGATCAATTTTGCATTATTACAGAAAAATATAAAAGTTGGAGGTTTTGTTTTAACTTGTGAGCAATAATATATCATAGAGTGCTTTCCGCTGGAATGAGCCGGAGGGAACTTGGCGGTTACTCTTTGTAAAAATTTGTTTAACTGGCTGGTTGGTATCCGCTTTTTACTCTCTTCATCAACTTCAAGTAGCAGATCGAAAATTCTTTGTGTACGTTGACCTGTGAGGGCAGAAACAAAAATAACTGGAGCAAATTCAACAAATTTCATTTCACTTCTCAATTTTTCGACATATTGCCCAAAAGTAGAGTTATCTTTTTCTATCAGATCCCATTTATTATATATGATAATCAATTCTTTGTAATTTCTAGCTGCATAGGAGGCTATTCTTTGATCCTGAGTGGATATTACGTCATTTGCATCTAAGAGTAGAAGAACTATATCTGCACGATTAATGCTTTCAATCGTGCGCATGGTACTAAAATATTCCACACCATATTTGATCCGCTTTTTGCGTCTTAATCCTGCTGTATCTATGAAGGTAAATTTGTTATTTTTATATTTTAAATTAAGATCAATTGAATCTCGAGTCGTACCGGGAATATCGGTAACAATATTTTCTTCTTTTCCGGATAAGCGATTAACAAGGGATGACTTTCCAACATTTGGCTTTCCAACGATTGCCACTTTAATATTATCTTCTTCAATAATATTGTCGGTTGGAAGAGTATCAATATTTTTTACTACTTCATCCAGAAAATTACCAGTATTACGCCCATGAACAGCGGCAATAGGAAAAGGATCGCCAAAACCTAATTGCAGAAATTCGTAAATTTCAAGTTCATCCTTTTCATTATCAGTTTTATTAGCTACCAGCATTACTTTTTCCCGATGCGGAGATAATATTTTAGCGACCTCCATATCAATGGCTGTTGTACCGGTTTTTGTATCTACAACAAATAGAATGAAATCAGCTTCTTCAATAGCTACCTCTGCCTGGAATTTCACAGCTTTATCTATACTGTTGCTGGATTTGGGAATGATTCCACCAGTATCTACAACCACAAAGTTGTGTCCGCTCCATTCAGCCTCTTCGTATTTTCGATCTCTAGTTACGCCTTCTTCAAAATCAACTATAGCACTACGCTTGCGGCAAATCCTGTTAAATAGTGTTGATTTCCCTACATTAGGTCTTCCAACTATTGCTACTATGTTTTTTCTCATATATTTTATTTTCCTTTTGTTCTTTAATTTTCAGTGGTCAATCTTTGCTGAAAGCCTAATCTGTCAAATTAAATGATAGATAGAATTTAAATATATAAAACTGTACTCATTATAATTTGAAAGCACTTGACATATTAACTAATTATAAATTTTTCAACTACAATAATATAAAGCTAGGAGGCATAATGTTAAACGAGAACATCATCGAAAAAGTGATAGATAAAGCTCTTTCAAATGGTGCTGATTTTGCTGAGTTGTTTGTAGAGAATACTTTCAATTCATCTATTGCATTTAACGACAATAAAACAAAGCAGAATATAGTTGGTAATGACTATGGCGCAGGGGTAAGAGTCTTTTATGGTCATACAGCCATATATGCTTTTACAAATGACCTGAGTGAAGAAGCTCTGCTTAAAGCCGCTGATGCAGTAAGCAAAGCTGCGAAAGGTGGAGATGTTGTCACTTCTATCGACCTTACAAAAAGGGATATTACCAATATCCATAAAGTTATAATTCCTAATAATACAATTGCCAAAAAAGAAAAAATCGACTTCATACGTAAAGTGAATGAAGCTTCGCGTGGATATAACAATCAAATAAGCCAGGTTGATATAAGATTTATGGAAAAGAATCAACATGTTATGATAGCTAATAGCGAAGGACTTCACGTAGAAGATAACAGAAATTATTCAAGGGTTTATGTTTCTTCTATTGCTTCTAATGGAACCGAGAAGCAGGTTGGAGGAGAAGGACCTGGAAGATTTGCTGGCTATGAATTCTTCAACTCAATAGATCCGGTTGAACTTGGTAAGGAGACGGCAAGAGTTGCAGTAACCATGCTGAATGCTGATTATGCTCCAAGTGGTAAATTCCCTGTTGTTATAGATAATGGTTTTGGCGGTGTTATCTTCCATGAAGCTTGTGGTCATTCATTAGAAACTACAGCAGTTGCCAAAGGAGCATCTGTATTTGTTGGTAAAATGGGGAAGAAAATTGCTTTTGATAAACTTACCGCGATTGATGACGGAACTATGCCTAATGAATGGGGTAGTGAAAATATTGATGATGAAGGGATGGAAACAAAGAAAACCGTACTCATTGAAAACGGCATCCTGAAATCATATATGGTTGATAAGATGGGAAGTCTTAAAACAGGTTTTGCCAGAACTGGAAGTGGAAGAAGACAATCTTATAAATTTGCTCCTGCAAGTCGTATGAGAAATACATATATTGCTAACGGCAATGACGATTTTAATGAGATGATTGCTTCGATAGATGAAGGAATATATGCTGCTAAAATGGGTGGGGGCTCAGTTAGCCCAGGAACTGGTAACTTCAACTTTTCCATAGGTGAAGGATACATGATAAGAAATGGAAAGATTGCTGAGCCTGTACGTGGTGCAACACTGATTGGGAATGGTGCGGATGCGTTATTAAAGATCAGCATGATCTCTGATAATATGGAAATGGCTCAGGGAATGTGTGGTTCAGTAAGTGGAAGTGTACCCACAAATGTGGGGCAGCCTGCCATAAAAATAGACGAGATAATCGTTGGTGGAAGAAAATAAAGGAGGAGCGGAAATGTATTCAAAAGAATTCGAAACGATATTTGCTTATGCAAAAGACAAAACAGACGATATAGAAATTCTGCTCTCAGCAGGAAATTCCTTTTCTGTAAAAATTAATGAACAGAATGTCGAATCATTTAATTACGCAGATTCAAAAGGTATTGGAGTAAGAATTATAACTGGCGGAAAAGTTGGTTATGCTTACACTGAGAAATTTGATGAAGAAACTTTCAAACGTATTGTAGATGAAGCTATTGAGAATGCAAAATATACAGAAGACGATGATCTGGTAATAATGGAAAATTATCCTGAAAATAAAGATTGTCCAAATGTATATTCCAAAGAGCTGGACAAAGTTGATGTGAGTGATAAGATCCAGCTGGCAAAAGATCTGGAAAAATATGCTAAACAAGCCGATGAACGTGTTTTTAATGTTCCTTATGCAATGTATGCTGATGGGAAAAGTTATAGTAGAATTGCAAATAGTAAAGGTTTGGATAGAGAAGATACACAGAATTATGCGTATTCTTATGTAGGAGTTCTATCTGCAGAAAAGGATGATAAACGTATGGGAATGGATTTTCTCATAACTAGAGATTTTTCAAAATTTGATCCGAAGAAGATGGCTGAAGTAAGTGTGAAGAAAAGTACTGATCTATTGAATGGTTTACCTGTAAATTCAGGGAAATATCCGGTTGTATTCAACAATGAAATGATGGCTACAATGCTTGCTACTTTCTCGAGTATATTTAATGCTAAGTCAGTTCAGGAAGGAAGATCTCTACTCAAGGGCAAGATCGGACAAAAGATCGCTGATGAAAAAGTTACTATCGTTGATGATAGCCTTCATCCAGAAGGATTTTCAACTTCAGCTTTTGATAGTGAAGGATATCCAACCGAGAAAACAGTTCTTATAGAAAAAGGTATATTAAAAACATACTTACATAACACAATTACTGCCAGGAAAGATGGAGTGCGATCAACCGGGAATGCTGCTAGAGGGTACAAAGGTACACTTGGGATCAGCACATCAAATTTCATGATCGAAGCGGGTGAGCATAAAGAAGCTGATCTATTTAACAAACATGATAGCATAATCGAGATCGTAAGCTTACAGGGAATGCATTCAGGTGCTAATGCAATATCAGGTGATTTTTCGCTTGGAGCACAGGGATTTTTGTGGGAAAATGGTAAACGTAAACACTCTCTTAAGCCATTTACAGTAAGTGGCAATTTTCTTCAGATGTTAAGTGATGTTGAAGCTATTGCCGACAATTTCAATTTTGATATAAGCAGTAACGGTGCCTCATCCGTATTGATAAAAGAACTCAATATAAGTGGATAAATTATAAAAAATTAAAAGGGTGGAATTTCCACCCTTTTTTTATATGTATTTATGTATTAGAATTTTATTTTAACTGTACTATAGTAAATCTTTAACTAGCTGCACTTCTTTATCTTCATTCAGCCAGCTATACTTCACTTCACCCACAAAAATAGTGTGATCACCACTTCTAACCTGGGTTATTACTTTGCATTCAAAATTTGCTTTAGCATTCTTTAGAACTGGCAGTTTTGCTAGTCGACCTGTAAACCACTCAACATTGGTTTTTTCGAATTTATCAATATCTCTGCCTGATAATGAACCGCATATTTTTGAAACTGCAATCATCTCTTTGGATGGGAGACATAAATTAAAGAATCTGAAATTCTGTAAACACTCATGTGAATAACGTGTATGCCCAATTGAAATGGCAAACATAGGTGGCTTAATAGATGTTTTCATAAACCATTCTAGTGTGATCATATTATATTTATCATCTTTATCTTTCACGATTGCCAAGGCAATTCTGGCTGGATGTTTTGTTGCAGAATGTACTTTAGAAAATATTTCTCTTTTCATAAAATCCTCTTCCATTTTAATTATGTTAATAATTTTTCCTTTTCCACATTTGTCAATGCGAGATTTATTTCTAGTAAATTCTTCTAAAATAATCTAAAAAATATAACTAACAAATATAATGAGTGCTAAATTTGATGCCGGACGTATTATTTTGATGCGTCAAAAATATTTTGGTTAATCAGCATGAATGAACCATCATACTATCTCATAAATGAATTTTAAATGGATTTCAAACATAAAATTATATTGACTTTGAGATAGTGCAATTTAATTTGCCAAAAATTCTTTAAGGAGTTCTAAATGAAGAAAATAGCGTTATTAATAATTTTGTTAAGTTTGATAATATTGGGTTGTGGAAAGAAAGAAACAGTAAATAGTGATGTTACTGAAGTACTTTTCTGGCAGGCGATGGGTGGGCCACTTGGCGATGCACTGGCAGAACTGGTTCAACAGTTTAATGATACACATCCAAAGATACATGTGAAGTCAGTAAATATGGGAAATTATACAGCATTATCACAGAAGTTAATGGCTTCTTTTCAAACTGGTAATCAACCGGATGTAGCACAAGCTTATGAAGCCTGGATAGCAAATATGCTGGAAGGAGAAGTAATTGCGCCGATTGAAGATTTTATAAAGGAAGATCCCAATTTTGGTCAGGAAGAAATGGATGATATTTATCCTGTTTTTATTGATAGCAATACTATGGATGGCAAGCTGGTTTCCTTCCCGTTCAATAAAAGTGTTAGAGTTCAATATTACAATAAAGATATATTATTCCAAAATGATATGGACCCAAATAAACCACCAAAGACCTGGGAAGAATTCAGAACTTATTGCCAGAAATTAACACAGGATACAGATGGTGATGGTAAAATAGACCAGTATGGTACCACTGTGAAGATAAGTGCCTGGCAATTTGAGAATTTGTTGCTGCAAGCTGGTGGAGAGATCATGAATGAAGATAACACAAAACCTTTATTCAATAGCAAAGCAGGCGTACAGGCTTTGGAATTCTTCACAAATATCCTAAACAAAGATAAGACAGGTTATCTCTCTCCGGGTTATGAAGGGCAGAAGGATTTCACAGCTCAGAAAGTAGCTTTCTATGAAGATTCAAGCGTTTCAATGGCTTTCATGTTGAGAACAGGAATTAACTTCAACATGGGAATTTCTGCAATCCCTATCAAAGAGACTAAAAAGAACATCATTAGCGGTACGAACGTAGTTATTTTCAAGAATGAGGAAGATAGGAAAAAAGAACTGGCAGCCTGGGAATTTGTGAAATGGTTCACGGATACTGAGCAAACGGCTAGATGGAGTGAATTGACCTATTATATGCCGGTACGTAAAAGTGCAATGAAAGTTGATGCTTTAAAAAATAGAATTGCCAGTAATCCGGAAATTGCTTCGGTCTATGATCAACTGAATTATGCTACATACGAACCGCAGATCAGTGAGTGGTTTGAAACACGAAAATATATGGAAGAGCATGTTATTGAAAAGGTGATCAGGGGAATGCTAACCCCGGAAAAAGCCCTTGATAAGGCTGCTGAGATGATAGAAAAGAAAATAGCAAAAAGAGAAGACTAAGAGGAAAAAATGAATATAAAAATAAAATTTCCGGATGGTTCAATAAAAGAATATCCGAAAAATATATCACCGCTTGAAATTGCGGAAAGCATCAGTCATGGTCTGGCAAAACAAACTATTGTAGCTGAAATAAATGGAATATTGGTAGATCTTAAGTCTAAAATTGCCAATGATGCTGCTGTAAAACTTTTTAAATTTGATAGTAAAGAAGGTAAGAAAGTATACTGGCACAGTACTGCACATCTATTAGCACAAGCTGTTAAAGAACTTTTTCCGAATATCAAAATTGCCATTGGTCCTGCTATAGATAATGGTTTCTATTACGATTTTGATAAAGCTGTTCCATTTACTGATAAAGATCTGGAAAAGATCGAACAAAAGATGAAAGAACTATCTAAGCTTAATGCTGAATATAAAAGACAGGAACTTACTAAAAAAGAAGCAGTTAGACTTTTTTCGGGACTTAAAGAAGATTATAAGTTAGAATTGCTGGAAGCTATTCCTGATGATGAAATTATTTCAACCTATACACAAGGTAATTTTACTGATCTTTGCCGCGGTCCTCATATTTTGGATACTGGAAAGATCAAAGCGATAAAGCTTCTCAAGACTTCCGGTGCTTATTGGCGTGGAGATGCTAAGAATAAAATGCTGCAGAGAATTTACGGGGTGAGTTTCCCTTCCAATAAAGAACTGAATACTTTCCTGTATTATTTAGAAGAAGCAAAGAAAAGAGATCATCGCAAAATAGGGAAAGAACTCGATCTTTACTCATTCTCAGATGAAGTTGGTCCTGGGCTTGTATTATGGCATCCCAATGGAGCAATGATGCGTTCAATAGTGGAAGATTACTGGAAAAAACGTCATTTTGCTGAAAACTATAAACTTGTTAAAACTCCCCATATAGGCAAGGCTGGACTTTGGGAAAAAAGCGGTCATCTGGGTTTTTATAATGAGAGTATGTACAGTCCCATTGAAGTTGATGATCAGCAGTATTATCTTAAACCCATGAACTGTCCATTCCATATTGCGATTTATCAATCACAAAAAAGAAGTTATCGTGAACTTCCCATAAAGTATGCAGAAATGGGAACAGTTTACAGGTATGAAAATTCAGGTTCATTACATGGGTTAATGAGGGTTAGAGGATTTACTCAGGATGATGCACATATTATATGTACACCAGATCAACTAGATAATGAAATAGAAGAAGTAATTGAATTTAGTTTGAATATTCTTAAAGCATTTGGTTTTAAGGATTTTGAAATATATTTATCAACAATGCCGGAAAAAGCTGTTGGTGAAAAAGAGGATTGGGATAAAGCAACTACTTCATTGGAAAAAGCCTTAAAGAAATTAGAAATAGAATATGAAGTTGATGAAGGTGGGGGAGCGTTTTACGGTCCGAAGATCGATATTAAGATCAAGGATGCCCTAAATCGTTCCTGGCAGTGTTCCACTATCCAGTTTGATTTTAATCTTCCCACCAGGTTTGAAATGGAATATATCGGTGAAGATAATCAGCCGCATCGCCCATTTATGGTGCATAGAGCATTACTTGGTTCTATGGAGAGATTCTTTGGTACACTCATTGAATATCATGCGGGTAATTTCCCGGTCTGGTTGTGCCCGATTCAGGTTAAAATTCTGCCAATATCCGATCATTACATTGAATATGCAAAAAAGGTTAATGATGAACTTAAGAAGAGTGGGATAAGAAGCGAAGTTGATTTTAAAAATGAAAAAATAGGTTACAAAATTCGGGAATCTGAGATGCAGAAAATACCTTATATGTTAATTGCAGGACAGAGGGAGAAAGAATCAAATTCTGTATCTGTAAGGCGTCATGGTGAAGGTGATCTGGGCAGTTTCCAGATAAACGAAATTACAGAGAGGATCCTTTCAGAAGTAGAAGGGAAAAAATAGGCTGAATTGTAGTGACAGCTCATTGAGCTGTTAAAAAAGAAGGTAGAATATTCTACCCCTACGAAAGATAACTCAGGAGCAAAAATGGATATTATCAGATTCATTAAAGATGAACTGAAATTGGAAGCTAAAGCAATAAACGAAGTTGCAGATAGAATTGATTCCAAGATCGAAGCTGCGATAGATCTATTATTCAATTGCAAGGGAAAAGTCGTTGTTACCGGAATGGGGAAGACTGGAATAGTTGCACGTAAAATTGCAGCAACTCTGGTGAGTACAGGTACTACAGCAATTTTTTTGCATGCTGCAGAAGGGATTCATGGAGATCTTGGTATGCTGGAAGATAATGACGTGGTTATCGCTGTTTCTAATAGCGGAAATACTAATGAACTTACTTCTATAATACCATATATTAAATTCCGTAAAATTCCAATTATTGCTTTAACTGGAAATCTGAAATCTCAATTAGCAAATAATGCATCAATTACAATTGATTGCTTTGTCCCGAAAGAATATGAACAATTCGGTCTTGTCCCAACTGCCAGTACAACGGTTGCTTTAGCTGTGGGTGACGCAATTGCAGTTACTTTGCTTAAAAAAAGGAATTTCGATGAAAATGATTTCGCTAAATTCCATCCTGGTGGAACAATTGGCAAAAGACTGATCTGTAAAATTAATGATTTAATGCATTCCGGCAAGGATAATCCAATTGTTGCCCATTCTGCAAAAATGAATAAAGCGATAATTGAAATGACCTCTAAAGGTTTGGGATGTACCAGTGTAATAAATGATGAAGGTAAACTTATTGGCATAATTACTGATGGTGATCTGCGTAGAATGATGGAAAAAGGTTTAACTGATCTGAATCTGAAAGTTACAGAAGTTATGATAGTAGATCCAAAATCTATGCAGCCGGAAGAATTAGCCGTTGATGCCTTGAATTTAATGGAAGACAATAAGATAACCATGCTGCCGATAGTTGATAAGAATAATAAACCTGTCGGTATGCTGCATATGCATGACCTTATCAATGCAGGTGTTGTAGGCTAACTCATCCTGCTATCTCTATCTCAAAAGAGACGTAACATAAGAAGTAATTAAGTAATATTTATATCACGAGCTTGTGAAATTCCTGAATTTATCGAAGGATTGAGTTCTCTTGCCGGGCAACTTAGAAAGGCTACCTTCACACTTTGATTAACTTAGTGTGACATGAGATAGAAAAGTGAAAAAGGACATAATAATGAAAACTGCAATTATTTATATGTCAAAACATGGGACAACTGAAAAGATAACAAAATTATTAAGTGATAAAATTGAAAATTCAACAATGTTCAACCTTAGTTCTTCTTCATCGATTGTTTTGGAAAATTATGACACAATAATTATCGGTGGCTCAATTCATTTCGGATCTATGCAGAAAAAGCTAAAACAATTTATTGCTAAAAATATTGACGTGCTTCTTACAAAACGAACTGCTTTATTCATGGTTTGCATGGATAAAACTGATAAGCGTAATGAGCAATTTGAAAATGCTTATCCGCAAGAATTACGAAATAGATCAATAGTGAATGGTTATTTTAGAGGAGAATTCATCTTTGACAAAATGAATTTTATTGAGAAAATAATTATAAAAAAAATATCGGGTAGATCCACTGATGTAAGTGAGATTGATTATGAAGCAATTGATGAATTTGTAAATAAATTGATTAATTGAAGTACGGGATGAAAGCAAATATAATTTTGAACAAAAGGAGTATATTATGAAATCTATTATCACAATTACTGTAATTATATTAACCGTTATATTTACAGTAAGCTGTAACGAAAGTAGTGTGGTTGGT
The DNA here is from genome assembly GCA_030765535.1 of Candidatus Tenebribacter davisii. Classification (GTDB taxonomy): domain Bacteria; phylum Cloacimonadota; class Cloacimonadia; order Cloacimonadales; family TCS61; genus Tenebribacter; species Tenebribacter davisii. The sequence goes on along the minus strand of JAVCCH010000187.1, from coordinate 5,560 downwards.
GCTGATGATGTATCTGTACTGGATGACGCAAATTTTGAAATTACAGAATACTTATTTACATCCACAGAATTGATAGTAAAAGGAACTGTGAGCAATGACGGTGATGACACATTCTATCCACCTTGGTACATAGAAGCTGAATTTTATGCAGACAGTACATTTACTACTAAGTTTGGTGGCACAAGAACTACAGTTAATTACTCACTTGCATCCGGTGAAAACACTCTCTGGCAGCTCACCTATTCTTCAAGTTTGATCATTGAATCTGATTATCCCAATTTTGCAGTTAAGAATTTGCGTGCTTATATGGAAGAGTGATTGTTAATAAAAAATGACGATACGAAATCAAAGAACTTTTAAGTATGGAAGATGTTGATGATAAATTAAAATGTAGTATTGAACAAATATTAGGAAATAACTAAATTAATTTTAAAATGAAACTAAAAGAGTATAGATGGTTTATGACAAAGAAGCAATACAAAAATTAAGTAAAGTTTTGACTGAAAACATACTTAATTGGGATTCAGTTACTTTCCACTTTGAAAAACAAAATTATAATTCAATATGGTCAGCACATTATACTCTGAATTCAATTGATAGTGAATCTGCAGAAAAGCATAACCTTAATATTACACCAATATTATTAGATAATTTAAAAAAATTAGAGAACTCTCCTATTTTTCCTAAAATATCTTGTGATGTTGAATTTTTTCGAAATGGTAAATATAAAATAAAATCTTCTGATAGTGCAGTTTTTTCTGATCACATTGATTTAAATCTAATTAGAAAAAAAATCAAAATAATAAAAAATTTAGATTTATTGACTGAATCAATTGATGAGATCAAGAAGCATATTGGTCTATTATCAAAGGGGTATATTCAGATAACTCCTATAATTCCAAAAGGAAGTAAACTATTTCGTGGTGTAATATGGAATGATAAACCTAAATATATTTCACAAATATCCTATCCACCAAAAAAAAATGTAAAGACATTACATAGAGCTGGAAGGCAAGGACAGTCATTATTTTACTGTAGTACCGCAAGAGAATCCTCATTTTGGGAACTCGGTGTTAAAGCAAAAGAGTGTTTAGTAATTTCTCATTGGGAGACCACAGAGCCCTTATTAGTGAATAATGTCGGATATCATCCAGATGTTTTTTCTAGTCTTAGTTCAATTAGAGCATGTCCAGATTGGCAGAATGATAATGAAATTAAAAAGCAATCACCCGCTAATAAAATAATAAAAGAATTTTTCTCCAAAGAATTTGCCAGAAAAATAGTTGATGATCGTGAATATTTATACAAAATTTCTATAGCTATTGCAGAACATCACTTTCAACAGAATATTTTTGCTGGTTTGTTGTATCCAACACTAGCATTGAAAGCCAATACAGACAATTTAGTTTTAAAACCAGATATTGTTGAGAAATATTTAAGATTGTTAAAAGTTGAGTATGTCCTAGTTGAAGAAGTCATTAATAATGATAAATTTAAAATTCAAATTAAGGATTTTGCTAATTCATTTGACCTTGACGGTCTAATTCATTGGAAAGGTCGTCTTCCCCAGTGGGTTTTGAGAGAAAAGGGTACAAGGCTAGTATTTACTGTAGAAAATAACCAATGGATTGCAAAAAATGAAAAAGGAGAAGTTATAGAATCTGAATAGACTGGATCTGTAATTTTTCTTGTCAGTGCTACTTCGTTGCTAAATTCTTGTAAACTCAAATTTAGATTCCAAATCGTGGTTGGAATAAGCAAGGAGAAAGGATTTAAAACACAAATGAAATAATAATAGTTTTTTAAGAGGGGGAAATATGCGTTATGTAATTATGATCTGTCTGATAATGGCAATCATGCTTTGTATGGGTTGTGGCAAAAAAGTGGAATATATTGAAAATTGGGTTGACCTTAGTGCCTGGAAGGAAGTGATCTATAAATATCCTGCTAATGGACAGGGACGCGGAGCATGGGAACTGAGTAATGTTAACCAGTGGGCAACACAGAATATAAATGGAGATCCTGCGATCCTGGTAAGTGATATTGATATTACAGGTAGCACGATCGAGGGATCATGGCTCATGAAAACTAACAGCGATGATGACTTCGTTGGTTTTGTTTTTGGTTATCAGGATCCCGGACATTTCTATCTGGTAGATTGGAAAAAAGGTGAACAGAAATATGGTGGTTGCGGACTGGCAAAACAGGGCATAAGTATTAAAATTGCTAATGCGGATTATACCGGTCCGGAATTTGGCAATTTGAAAGCTTCACAACCGTTCGATGGGGAAGATCTCTGGAACACAGAAGGTAGTGAAGGGAAAGTTTCGCTTCTCTTTCATGAGGAAACAGAAGGATGGGAGTTCGAAAAGGAATATGGATTCATTCTGAAATATGATCCAGATTCATTTACAATTACAATAAAAGATGGAGAGCGGAACATATTCAGTAAGAGAATAAAAGATAAAACTTATAAGAATGGTAAATTTGGATTTTACAATTTCTCACAAGCGCCGGTTATCTATAAAGGATTCAAGACGATTACCATTATTCCTGCCAAATCTTTTCCATGGTTGGTACTGATATTAGTAGTGGTATTGTTTCTATTGATTCTATGGTATATAAAAAGACAAAGAGCAAAGTAACTGGAATATCACATCGTTTATTAGAAAGCCAATAAGACCGATGTGTTTTGCTTCGCAATTCAACATCTTGCTTTCATATCGTTTTGTTTTGTAAAGTCGATAATTCGAACAGATGTATTTTTCCTAAGAAAAAAGGTAAAAAATACATCTCGTTCGGTTTTATGTTTGCTGCGCAAGCCACAAAATAAATGGCGGAGACGCTGGGATTTGAACCCAGAATAATCATAGGTTTTCAAGTTATTTATGTAATGACATGTATAAGTATAATAATATAATGATTTAAGCCTATAAAATGTCTCTATGTTTTTTGTTCTTTTTTAATCATTTTTGAAAAATCTTGCCACATATTTAGCCACGTTTATACTTGAATCTTAAAAAAGAGGTAATTATGGATAAGAGAACCGATGCTAAAATACATGCTCAAAATGCACCCGAAAATACCTTTAAACTAAGATTCAGAGAAATTGCTTCCGGATACTCTCTCAACTATGAAGTTTGTCGAAAAGGTTTAGATAGACGAAGAGGAACATTATCACTTACTATCAAAGGTACTGCTGGAGCTATTAGTAACGATAGTAAAATCATCATGCAGGCCAAAAAAAAGTTAAATGACTTGGAGAGACAATTTAAGGCTGAAAAAAATTTGACCTTTATGGATGAGGACGACAAAAATAATATCGTTCAAGAAGCTAGTTTTATGTTTTTATTTAAAGAGTATTATACCGCTAAATACAAAAAAAAGAATACAAAAAAAAACTTTTCTAATGCATTGTCACATCTCATAAAATTTAATGCGGGTAAACCAAATATCTTGATTAAAGATATCACAAAACCATTTTGCTTCAAATTTAAGAACTACTTAGATAGACAAGACTTATTGAATAGCTCAAAAAATAGCTACTTGCAAAAGTTTAAAGAATTCGTGGGTTTTTTAGTTGAGAACAATCATATTGTCGAAAATCCCATACCTAGGAAATTCTCTTTTAAGAACAATATCACTGATAGGCAGTATTTAGAAGAAGAGGAGTTCATGTCCCTGGCGAAAACACCACCACCCAATAATTCATTCGTAGTATGCAAAGCATTTATATTTGGTTGTTTATCTGGATTTCGATGGGAAGATCTAAAAGATCTAGAGTTCTCTGATATCCATGGTGATGAAATTAAGATAAAACAAGGTAAGACTGAAGAGTTTGTAGAATTCACACTTCCACCTCAAGCTATTAAAATAGTCGTTGAGATGAAGAAATACGGTAATTCTCATATCTTTGAAGGGATAGGGTCCAATTCAACAGGTAATATAAAGATCAAGCAATGGGTAAGAAATGCAGGGATTGAAAAAGTGATCACTTGGCATGTGGCAAGACACACTTTTGCATGCCTACTGCTTTTAAAGGGAGTGGATATTTATCATGTAAGCAAGTTACTTGGGCACACAAGTATAAAATCAACCATGAAATATCTTCATGTTCTTAAGAAGCATAAGACTATGGCAACAGAGGCCCTGGCTGGTATCGGATTAGATTAATAATTGCGAAAGATGTTAACTTGTTTGGTACCCCCAACCCTCCTCAGTTCGAACTATTTTGTTAGAAGAAATGAAGCAAATTTACTTGCTTATGAAGGCAATAGAAAGGGATAATTCATAGGACTAATCCAGAATAAAAACCACTCCTACCAATTTTCTTGACATCACCATCAATTATTCTTCTTATAACTAATAGAAAAATAATTCTCCATCAGGAGGGAAAAATAATGCTCAAGTATTATCTTTTGATTTTGCTCTTATCTAATCCTAAGATGATGGTGCTGAAGTAGGCTATCTTGCTGAGAAGAATAACGTCTTACTCTTGTAACACTATGCTATACGATAAGATAGGGTTGGGCAATAATTTCCATCACTGGTTTTACAAGATAACCAGATACAAAGAATTTACAATCGTAAATTGCTGTAAACACTATCTAAGAGTAGTAATGGGATAGTATCAAGATAAGTAATTATTATTATCTTAACCGTTTATTACTATGGAAAAAGGAGTAGCATGCAAAGTGTAATAATATATACAAGGATTAGTACTAAAAGGCAACATAAAAGGAATAACACTTTACCGGAGCAATCTGAAACCTGTAATGATAAAGCGAAGGCAGAGAATTTAGAAGTGATTAACACTTATTCTGAGGTAGCTGCAGGAGATGATCCTGAGAGACTGGAGATGAATCAGATGCTTGCTTATATTAAAGCGCATTCAGAGGAAGTTGATTATCTAATAGTATCCGATTCTAAACGGCTATCCCGCTCAGTTGGTCTGGCATATAAGATTGTTGATATATTAAGAGAAAACAAAGTAAAACTGATTGACTGTAGTGCTCCTGAGATACTTGGTGAGGCTATATATATTCACTTTATAAGTAAAGCTTATGAAGGTGAACTGGAGAAGAAGAGAAATGCCAAAGCTACACGAGAAAGTATTGCATTAAGAAAGGATGCAGGAGAACTTACTGGGAGAATACCTTATGGAATTTTTGGTAACTTACATGAAGTTAATGAAGTCACAAGAATATTCACTCTAGCATTAAAAGGTTATAACTATAAGGAGATAAGTGAAAAACTTAGCTCAGAAGGATACAGCAAAAATGCAGAAAGTACAATTAGGCATAGGTTAAAAAATCCGAAATATACAGGAATTCTTATTGATGATAAGACCGGTAAAACAATAAAAGGAAAATTTCCAGTTGTTATTGATAAAAAACTTTTCAATGATGTTCAGGAGATTATCAAAGATAAAAAAAAGCAAAGAAATGTAAAAAATAAAACCTTAAATGACGAAAGACTACCACTCAGGAATGTTCTTTTCTGCAAACACTGTGGTAAAGCTATAACAGGCTCGAGAGAATATTATAGCCATAGCAAATGT
>JAVCCH010000066.1 GCA_030765535.1 Candidatus Tenebribacter davisii | reverse complement strand
GTCGTGCTTCACTTTTCATCAAAGAATACATTAAAGTTAATCAACAAGAAAGCGGAATGTTACGTGCAAGATATATTTATAATGTTACAAAATTGAAATCAATTCCTGAAACTCGATTAATAAAAAATGAACTTTATCAGAAAGAGATAGAACGTTTATTTGAACCATGTATGCACGAAATAAATCACCCTAATCCTAAAAAAGCTCTAACTTTTATCCTGATCTTACTTGATATTTTTATTGGAGAAAAGATAATCTTTGAAAAAGTTACCAATAAGAACAAAGCTACCTTAAATCATCAGGAATTGCATGATGAGTGTTTACGTCTTTTTTTAAACTATTTAGGAATTACAAATAAAATGGAGGAAAAAAAATGAAAAAAAAATTAACTGAATACACAGAAAAACACCCTGTACTGGTTTACTGGATTTTAGCTATTCTGCTGGCCACCGCCTTGATTCCTATTGCTATAATTATTTTTACGAAATTTCCTGATTTTGGCAAAGATATCGATATCGTAACTGATGGAAAAGGTTACAACACCAACATTCTTTTTTCGCTTCCCATTGCACTTAAAGTGTCTGGAGGAGTCTAGTTTGCTTTCATTCTACTGGCCTGGCCTGCCACAGCTTCCATCTCTGGAATTATCACATCCTTCATCCTGAAACAAAAAGCAGGGATAAAAGAATTATTCCAAAGATTCAGATTCTGGGCACCGGAATTATCCGCAAAAAAAGGGATTAAGATTTGGCTGCAGGCAATTTTACTGGCTGTTGGTATCAATGTTATATATTCAATTCTGAGAAATTATATCAGTGATGTGGAGCCGCAAGAATTTTTCAAAATTAACACGGTCTATACAGGTTGGGAAATAATCTTCATTTTCATTACGAGCTTGTTTTTCGACGGTGGCGGATTGATGGAAGAAATCGGTTGGCGAGGTTTTGCACTTCCCCGCTTGCAAATACAATTCACTCCCTTAAAATCCAGTATAATTCTGGGAGTTATGTGGTCATTGTGGCATATTCCGGTAAAATTGGTTTTTAGTCCCTGGACATATTTCTTAAGTTTTTATTTCATTTTCACGCTGATGTGTATTTTATATTCCATCGTTATCACGTATTTCTACAACCGGTTAGGTGGCAGTATTCTCATCGGTGTGGCTTTTCATGGTTTGATGAATGATTCGACCGGACTTAAAACAATCTTCAATGCGGATTCTCTAGTAATCAATGATTTCGTTGATACAGGACTTTTGGCAGTCATTTTTATGGCAGTTGTTTTTGTAATTCTTTATAAAGAAGGACCGATGCTGGGGAAAAGGGAAACTAAATAATTGTAATATCCTACCGATAACACGCAACACACGCTCGCCCCATTCAATCTGTAATAAGTCTAATACCTTTGCCTGTAACCTTAACCTTTGTTGTCCAATATAATGGTGGGAAACCAGTTGTTTCAGTTTCAAATTTTGGAGTGATAATCGCATCTATCCCTTCTACACTAGTAACTGCATTATAGATAGCATTTTGTTCTACCCCACTTCTAAATCGAGAATACCTTGATGGATATTCTAAAGATCCAAAAGTATTTTCAACACCAAATGGCATAGGAACAAATAAAATCCAGATATATGAAATCGAAGCTTCACCAGAAATATCTCCAACAATATCATATTGTGATTTATCTAGTTGAATAATTGTTTGAAGAGTCGAACGTTCCATCATTAAATTCTTAGTGCATCCTATTAAAAGAAAAGGAATAAGCAATAAAAGTACTTTTTTCATTATAATCTCCTTGTTTATTTAATTACTAATTATGTATTCCACAGCTGTGCTATAAACAGTAAATCTCTCAGTACTATCTTCTTCTATCTAAATTTAATAACATTTCATTTGTATTTATTATTTATTGTCAACCACTATTAAAATCCCGATCTTCTGTTCCATCTATCCTTATGATCAAACAAATCTTTGTTTAACGGAAGTAAAAATAGACTATCGCTGATTCAATTAAAGCTTTTGCGTCGTTGTTACCAAGTTTAGTGTAAACTTCTGCCCGCAGACCTATTTCCAGTTTATAGCTAGCTTTTCTTCCTCCAAATCATTACCTGCGAAAAATAATGTTTAAACATCCTTGCATTTTCACGGTAAATGAAAGGGATATCAATTTGTTGTCCTTCCAATAAAAAATACTTCGATAATATTTCCGTTAAACCATCTAACGAAGTAAAAGACTCTCCGTCTTTACGGAAGCCGCCAACTCTTTTCTCAGATTCGATTATATTCTCTTTCCAATTGTAAGTAGAAGCAATTATCAAAGTTGAATTTTTATTCATTCTTTTGTGGATCATCTTAAGGAACTTTATCGGATCATAAGTTTGTTCAATTGCATTTTCTACCAGTACTAGATCATAATTTTTGAATTTGGCAATTAGATTAGAAATATCACCCTGAAGGAAATCCACTTTGCCGGCAAATTCAGCCAGGCCGAAATCTGTCAGATGCTTTTCGTGATAGCTTATCAGGTTACCTTCTTCCTTGAGAGTATATCGCAATATTCCTTATTCTGCATTGCAACGCCTGCTTTTAAGTGTCGTACCGTAAAATCCAGACCTGTTACTTTATTAAATTTTCGGGCAAGCTCAAATGCTGTCCTTCCCACTTTACATCCAATACTCAAAGCATGTTGTCTGGAGTTTTTTTCAGTAAAATTCAGAGCTAGATCAGCTAAAGTTTTTTGATAATTAGGTATTCCGAATTTATCCTCTCCCCAGTGCATATCACAATATGGTGTTACATCAGGTTCTTCTTCGTAGAGATTTTCAGGAAGTATGACCGGCTGATCAGTTTCTATGTAACGGAAACCTGCGTGTTGATAAAAATGTCTTCGAAAAGCATAACGAGCATGTTTAGTTGATTCATTCCCTGTAGAGATCCAGCTGCCGCCTTTGATAAGATTATGCCGGTTATCGAAAGTCGGTGTTGAAAAATCATCATAAAGCGGATGTACATCAAAGCCGGGAAAAGCATCAATTGGCATATCAGTCCATTGCCAAACATTGCCGATCACATCATAGAGATCGTCAAACTTAAATTTATCTACAGGACATGGAGAAGCTTTATATTCCAGGTTAATATTCCCCGGAGCTTTCTCCCATTCCGGCTGATCCGGAATATTAGATTGATCATGCAATCTATACCATTCAGCTTCTGTTGGAAGACGTAAATTTATCCCCGTTTCCTTACTTAGCCAATTACAGAAAGCTTTAGCTTCCAAATAATTTACTTCCACCGGCCAGTTCCAGGGCATATTGACAATACTTGCCATAGTTCTAAACTTCCAGCATTCTTCTTCTTTTATCCAGAATCGGGGGAATTCAGCTTGTTGAAATTCTTTCCAATTCCATCCTTCTTCAGTCCAAAATTCTTTTTTGTGATATCCATTTGCTTCAATGAATTTTAGAAATTCATGATTTGAGACAAGAAATTTTGAAGCATTAAATCCTTTAATATTAACCTTTCTTGATCCATACTCACAATCCCAGCCATAAATAGAATGATCTTTTACTTTCCCCAATTTTACTTGTCCGCTCGGAACAGGTAAGAGTTCATTTTCTGGTGAAATTCCCTGTTCATGACAGTAGTCCCAAAAATCTGTTTGTACAACTTCATCTCTGGGGAGTTGGCGAATAAGAACAGATGATGTTTCAACATGAATTCTAGAGTGTTCAATTCCCATCATAATAATCCAGAAAGGGTTTCCCCAACCGATAGGCATTGTGAGCGGAAGTTGTTTTATCAGACGATCTATTGTATTTCTAACTTTATTCCGGTATGATCTTACAGCTTCTACAATTGGCCAGTCGTAATGGGCTTTATTTAAATCGTCCCAGCTCATTTCATCTACTCCAACAGCAAACATAGACTCGAATTTTGGATCAATCCTTTTATCCAAGATCCTGGCTAAAACTAACTTGTTGATATAAAATACCGCTGTGTGGCCGAAGTAAAAGATGAGAGGGTGACGGAGAGGATCTGCTCGCAGAAAATAGCTATCATCTCCCCTTAAAGTTTCAAATAACTTTTCTTCCAAATCGAATGAATTATGGAAATACATTAAGATCTCTTTTCGTTTTTCTTCAGGATCACCCGATTGCAAATTTATTGTTTTGGTTACTCTTTGCACACTAAAATTCCTCCTAAAATTCATATACTGTTAAAATAAGAAAATTGTGGTTGAAGTTCAAGAAATTTATTTTAATTATTTATTATATATCATAGTAAATCTATTTTATCAACATCATTTTCTTGGTTTTTATTGCTTTACCATCTACTTTTATTTGATAGAAATAGATTCCGGTTCCTACCTTATTTCCAAAATTATTTGTTCCATTCCAAATATAAGTGTTTATACCCATTTCACAAGTTGCATCTACAATTGTTTTTACCTTTTGCCCTTTGATATTATATACAGTAAGTTCAACTTTACTTTCTTGTGGGATAGAAAACTGGATAGTTGTTGATGGATTAAAAGGATTTGGATGATTTTGTAAATTGTATTTAATTATTGATAATTCGCTTTCATTTGATGAAACTTGAATTTCATCTTCCAGGATATAAGCCTCATAACCAGTTTCATCTTCCATACCTACAAAGAAAAGTAGTTCTTCATCAGATTTGCGTTTGATAGTGAAAGGTAAAATGGAAGAATTTTGATAATGAATAATGTTCCCATCATTTCTATTACGTATCTCTAAGTTGCCACCGCTAAAATATATTACGTAATGATCTTCATTATTTACTGATATACACGTTGAAGTTGTTATTTGGTTACCTACTATATAACTATCTTCTTCTTGCCAAATAAAGTTATTAAAATCTAAAGAAAAGTTATTGAAATGTGTGCTTGTACCAGATATTGTATCTTCCTCTTTATAGTAAGCTGATAAACCATAATCATTATAAAATAAATCATTATTAGTTAGCACCTTAAACCATAATGGATAGTGCTCAAATATCTCTTCTCCATAATAATTACTGTACTCACCAGTAATATAATAAACTTCTTCTACATCACTTATAATCTCTGTTGAAATCAAATTAATTCTGTAGCTTCTGTATTTATCTTCTGCTGGCTCCATTTCTTCCCACGAATGGTAGAAATATGCACCTGTACTTATTAACCAATAATCTAGATCATATATATAGATTTTCTCTCCAGCATTTTCAATTTCTTCAACGAAACTTATAGAATTATTTGAAAAAAGAAATTTATACAACATAGACTTTGAAGAACTTGTACTATAGCTCATCATTGTTGTATATGTTGAAATATTACGACTAACTCCTACATAAAAAATAATATCGTTGGAACTGTATAATTGATGAAACATATCAGTTGTATTAAATGTATAACTAGTATATGTGTCATCAGAGTTACCAATTCCTATTAAATAGTTCAACTCACAAACCATTGATCCAGAAGCACAATCAAATAATTTCAAACGCAGATACACTTCTTCCTCAAACTCTCCTTTTTTGTATCTGAAAGTTGAAAGGATATATTTAATATCATTTTTCTTATACATATATCCCTTTTGAAATTGTTCATTATCTATATTTTCCTGCACAAATTCTTCCAACAGGGATCCATTTTGAGTGTAGCAAAGCATTCTCCAACAATTGTTATAACTTGAACTTCTATAAAATGCTACAATTTCTTCAATTCCATCATCATTATAATCAAATAGTTGAAGATTCGTTAATGAATCATCAGAATCCATTTTTTCAAAGCTGAAATCAAGCTCGAAATTAACTTGCGAAAAAAGAAAAGTAACAGAAACTAAAATAATAAAAAATACAATCCATTTCATAGTCAACTCCTTCATTTCCAAGTCAGGATGTCGTTAGTTTGTCATCTTCAACTCATCTGATTTCAATTAACCCAAATCCAATAATCAAAGTCAAGAATTTACCGTTTCATTTCTTTGATATTAATAGAATTTGAGAAGATTTCTAAATTGGAATACTTAATGTGATTAATGCTGTATACCACTTAAGAGTGGTCATAGTAAATCTATTTTATTCTCATGTCCAAGTTTTTCAACTATCTTCTTAACATCTTCGCTATGGTCTTTATCAGTTATTAAAAGTGCATTCTCACTCTCAACTACGACCAGGTTTTTCACTCCGATCAGAGAAACAAATTTTTTGGAATTCACATAATTATTTTGGCTGTTAATAATCTCAAAGTCACAATTCAATACGTTACCATTTTCATCTTTTTCGGATATATCATATAGTGCTTTCCAGCTGCCGACATCACTCCAGCCATAATCTACAGGAATTACAACTCTTTTTTCAGCTTGTTCCATAATACCAATATCCACCGGAATTTTTGGCATTAATGCGTATTCCGAGGAGATGTTTGCTGTTAGTCCATCTTCATTCCATCTAATATTTATATTTTCCAAGATCTCTGCAACTTTAGGAAGATATGATCTATACGCATTGAGAATTGTTTCAATTTTCCACATGAACATACCGCTATTCCAAAAGAAATTTCCGGAATTTAAGAATTGTTCAGCTGTTTCAAGGTCAGGTTTTTCTTTAAATTGTTTAACATTAAATCGTAAATCATCAATCTTTGGACCAGCTTCAATATAGCCGTAACCGGTAGCAGGATAATTCGGTTTAATCCCGAAAGTAACCAGGTTATCCAATTCAGCAGATCTTTCCCCAATTTCCAGTGAAGCCAGGAATTCATCTTTTGAAGCGATCAAATGGTCAGCTGGCAGAATTATCATTTTTTCAGATTTATCGTATTTACGAGCCAGATATGACGCACTGAGAGCAAGGCATGGCGCTGTATTCATACCAAAAGGTTCGATGATAATATTTTCTTCCGGAAGATCGGGAAGATTTTTTTTGGTGAGTTCCACCTGGGAACTTGCCGTAACAATGTATATATCTTCCATTTTAATTGACGGAGTGAGACGTTTTACAGTCATTTGAATCATGGAATCTTCCGAGATAATCTTGAGAAATTGTTTGGGATTTGATTTTCTACTTAAAGGCCAGAAACGAGTTCCTATACCACCAGCCATAATTAATGCGATCATTAATTCCTCCGCAACAAATAATATAATCTTTATTTTCTATTCAGGTTGTTTATTATTTCGCGTATCGAGAATATTTATATCTTCAGGTAAGACTAGCTTAAAGATATTTTCGGGTAATGTTTTATTGATCAGTATATCATAGAATTTATAAATTACATAATTTTCATTTATGTCTACAATACTGAATTCTGTTACAATTTTGTTTGAGATCGTAATAGTTATTATTTCATCATCTGGTGTTATCAATTCGATCTTCACTGTATTATCAAATTGGTCGATCACTTTTTTCTGAGATTTATCCCAATACTGAATAATTAATTCATCCGGTCTTATCGCTACTGTAATATCACCGGATAATATAGCTTGTTTTGAAACTGGATCATACATTGTCATAGAATTCACATCAATAAGAAGTATTTGACCTTCAGGTTGAGAATATTTCATTAAAAGATTTTCTCTATTATAATACATCATTCCTTTCGAAAATTTATTAATATCTATCTCTTTCCAATAGTTTTCCTGTTCGAAAGATGACTCGTAACTATATACGGCAGAATAAGTTAGCAATATGTCATTATAAATTTGTTCTAATCCGGGATCTTTTGCCAGCAGCAAAACCGGAAGGAAAACAATGAGTATTATTTTATTCAGGTAAGTAGCCATAGATTTTGAGATCCTCTTCACTTGCCAGTACTTCTCTGGATTTACTTCCTACATGCGGACCAACAATACCAGCTTGCTCCATCATATCAATGAGCCGGCCGGCACGAGCATAACCAATTTTAAAATGTCTTTGCAGCATAGAGACTGAGGCGGAGCCGGCTGAAACTATTGCGGCAGATGCTTCCGGGAAGAGTTCATCATCATATTCGAAACCTCCCTTGAATATTTCATCATCAGCATTAATGATATTTATTTGTTGTTCAGGCTTAGGCTGAGTGAGAAGATATTTAGTGATAGTAAGAATTTCAGAAGGTTCAATATATGCCCCGTGAATCCTTTGAAGTCCACCAATTCCTGTAGAACTAAACAAGCTATCTCCATTTCCCAGAAGTTTATCTGCACCATTAGCATCCAGAATAACTCTGGAGTCTATTTTTGTAGGGACCTTAAAGGCAATGCGAGAAGGAATATTCGCTTTAATGATTCCTGTAAGAACCTGAGTTGAAGGACGCTGTGTAGCAAGGATCAGATGAATTCCAATTGCCCTTGCCATTTGTGCCAGTCTTGTTATTAATCTCTCTATATCCTTACCTATTGTCATGATAAGGTCTGCAAGTTCATCAACAATAATCACTATATACGGAATTGGTTTATCTACTATTTCTGATTCATCAGTTTTTTTATGAGCTTTCTGTAATTCTTTTATCTGTTTATTATAAGCAACTATATTTTTTACCTTGTGTTTTTGAAGGAGCTCATAACGTTTTTCCATTTCAGAAACACACCACTGCAAGACCTTTAAGGCATCTTCGTTGTCGGTAACCACATCCTGAATTAAGTGCGGAATCCCTTTATATATTGAAAGTTCGATTCTCTTGGGGTCTATCATAATGAACCGAATATCTTCTGGTTTCATCAGGAAAATAATACTGTTAATTATTGTATTTATGCACACGCTCTTACCAGTTCCAGTTGCGCCGGCAATAAGTAAATGCGGCATAGCAGCAAGATCTGCTACAACCGGATTCCCGGCGATGTCTTTACCAAGTCCTATTGCAATATGACCTTTAAAGTTTCTCATTTCATCAGATTCCAGGATATCTTTTAAATAAATGATATCTCTGTTAACATTTGGTATTTCAATTCCAACCAGTCCACGACCCGGGATTGGTGCTTGAATACGAATACTTTTAGCCTTTATTGCAAGAGCCAGATCATCAGAAAGAGCATGGAATTTATTTACTTTAACACCGGCAGCAGGTTCAATCTCATATTGAGTAATAATAGGTCCGATATTTACATTTTTAACTTCTGCATTAACTCCAAACTCCGCAAGCTTATCTATTAACATTTCACTGGTTAGATTAATATTTTTTTGAATCTCTTCTCTATCTTCTTTTGAAGTCTGCTTACTTGAGAGAAATCTTATTGATTCAGGGATTTTATATTGTTTTGGAGTATCACTGACCTCTTCTTTATTTTGAGTAAGATTTTGAGGTGGAATTATTGGTTTTTTAAATTCTTCCTGTTTTCCAATTTTCGAAGCATGATCGGTGATCTTTGGAGTTTTTTTCTTATCCGATCTTTTTGGTTTCTTTAGTTTTACAACCTTCTTTTTCTTAGGTTTCTTTGTGAACATTGCTTTAATGCCTTTACATATTTTTACAGTAAAGAATACAAAAAATTTCTGTATATTTTCCATATCAAATATAAAAATTAATGAGGTAAGAACAATTGCAGCTGAGATAATACCCGTTCCGGCCCGATCAAAAATATGTTCTAGAAAACTGTACACTTTCCAGGGGATAATACCTGAAGAACTAAGGTTTTGCGGACTTATTACAAATGATAATATATTAGCAAAAAAGGCAAAAACAATAAAGCTGACAACTCTTTTATAAGGGTGATTTTCCTTATTAAGAAAGATCATAAATAAGCCCAGGAAAAGACTTCCAATAAGCAAAGAAATGCTGAAGAACTTGCCAAAGATAGTAGCAAACCAGAATCCGAAAAATGCACCAAATGGGCCAATCGGATTGGACACAGGTGGAAAGTCCAATTTGATAAATTTAAATATATTTAAATCAGCTTTTTGTAATATTTGATAGTCAAGCACTATTTTCAGTAATGAAACTGAAAGAGCAACTAAAAATAATACTGAAAGAAGAATTATTAGTAAACCGAAGAATATTTTAAGATTTTTCTTTTTATTTTCTTTTTCCATTCTTACCTCATTATTAAATCATCGCAAAAAATGATGAAAGATATTTTATGATACTGAGACTACACACTGAAACGAATATTTAAGATATCTCCATCTTGAACAATGTATTTCTTTCCTTCCAGCCTGAATAGACCTTGTTCTCTTACAACTTTTTCACTACCACACTGGATTAGATCATTGTAAGAAAAGCATTCGGCACGAATAAAACCTCGTGCCAGATCTGTATGGATCTTTCCAGCAGCTTCCACTGCATCTGATCCTTGTGTAATTGTCCATGCCCTGACTTCATCCTCACCAACAGTAAAGAAACTGCAATAACCAAGTAAATCATATGAGAATTCTGTAAGTCGATCTCTAGCAGATGCTTTAATATTCATATCTAACATAAATTCTGCAGCTTCTTCTTCATCTAATTTATTCAATTCCATTTCGAACGATCCGGCAAATTCTATTACTTTGTATGTTTTTTCCAGTTCATGTATTAATGAATCATTATTCCCAAAATTATCCTCATCAGAATTCAATATTACCATTAAAGGCTTTTGGGTTATGAATTGAAAACCGCGTATTGATTTTTCTTCATCACTAGCAAGATCTAATGTGCGAATAGGTTTAGAATTTTCTAAATGAGCTATTACTTTCTGCAATGCTTTTTCTTCTAATAGTAAAGAGGTCTCTTTAATTCCCCTCTTTTTACTCAATTCTACTTTTTCTAATCTTTTTTCTGCAATGATCAGATCAGAGATTATCATATCTGATTCGATAGAATCTACATCTACTAGTGTATCAGGTGAATCTCCTGATGTTGAATCAGCAAAATTACGAACAACCAGGGCCAGGGCATCAGCTGTTTTTACTAATCCCATCCCGGTTCCACCAAAGGCATCATTATTTTCTTTATTACCTGTGAGACCAACAAAATCAATATATTCAATTGTGGCATAAATAGTTTTTTTAGGATTATACATATTAGATAACTTTTCAACTCTTTTATCTTCTACCTGTACAATTCCATGATTAGGCTCAATTTTTTGTGATGAGTAAGAAGTTATTTCTACATCCATCCCGGTGAGAGCATTAAAAATAGTCGTTTTCCCAGAATTTTGTAATCCGATCAATCCAATTTTCATACTATTTCCTTTTTGTATTTGATTTACTTGATGTCATTAAAGATGTAACTTCGGAAGGTTTAAGCATTCTCCACATTCCAATTGGTAATTTGTCTAATTTTATATTACCAATCTGTAATCTTTTAAGGTCCAAAACCTCTGAACCAACACTTTTTAGCATATAACGAATTTGCCTCTTTCTCCCTTCAAATATTGTGATCTTGAGTGTAGTTGTATTATTTTTAGCACTATTAACAAATACAATTGCAGGTTTTGTTATTTTCCCATTTAAAATGATCCCACTTCTTAGTTTTCCTATATTTTCATCTGTAATACTACCTTTAATTTTAACTTTATATAATTTCTGCAATTTATAGCGAGGATGTATTACCTTCTCCGCAAAATCTCCATCATTAGTCAATAGCAGTAAACCTTCCGACATATAATCCAGTCTGCCAATATAGAATAGATTTACACCAAAATCAGGCAACAAATCATAAACAAGTCTTCTATCAAAGTCATCTTTTTTAGAAACTAAATATTTCTTAGGTTTATTCAGCATTAAATAAATTTTTTCTATTTTGGGCGTGATCTTTTTTCCTTCAAATTCTATTATATCAACCGCAGGATCTATTTGCAAAGAAAGATTATTTTCAATATTTCCATTAACCATTATTTTGCTATCCAGGATCAATTTTTCCACAGACCTTCTTGACCCTAAATTGCATTGTGCTAAATATTTATTTATTCTTACCATCCTTCCAACGTATTTTTCATTATTGTTTCAAATAGTTTTTCAATAATTTCTTCCTGAACCTCATCTTCACTCTTAAATTGACTATTTTCGTTGGAAAGTGAATATATCTCTGATAACATAAGAGATTCATCTTGCCATAGGATCAGGTTATTTATTAGATCTGTAAATGTTACAGAAAATAATATACGTACCTTATATTCATTAACAGAAGATCCGGAATATGAATAGATTTTATCTGAATAATCCTTAATACTGCATTCCAATTGACAATCTGGTGATAAACTGACTAATTTCAAACGTCCATCCGAATCGAAATCAGTAACCAGCTCATCAAATACAAGATCACGAAGTTCGTATTTTTCCGTTTTGTTCCCTATCGGCAGAATACTGATTGTTTTAAGATGCGGATAACCAGTAGTATAGACTGAATAACTACACCCAGAAATCAGTGATAGTATGAGTATTATTATTTTAATTTTCATAAATTTAGCAATCTTAATAAGCATTATCTGTCAAGAAATACTCTCTTATACTTGACAGATATAATTAATACTTAGATAAGAGCATCAAATTAATTTAATTATAAAGGAGATGATAATGTCTAAAGATTATTTAACTCTACGCCAGGCAGCAGCATATTTAAAAGTAACCGATTCAGTCATTAAAGAAATGACCAGGAGTAAGATATTTAAGGCTAAGAAAATCGGTAATGCTTATAAGATCGAAAAAGCGGAAGTAGATGAATGGTTTGCAAATTTAAATGAAAGAGAAGTAGAACATTTAGCTCTTAAGCGTTCAGTTTGTAAATTTTCTGATTATTTCAGACCGAAAAACATACATATTGATTTTGTGGCAGATAATAAATATGAAGCTATTGGTGAGATGTCAAAATTTGCTAAAGAATTAAAGATCGTCAGGGATCATCGGTGGTTATATCAAGTTGTTGTAGCTCGTGAAGAGTTGGTCTCAACCGCTATTGGTAATGGGGTTGCCTTGCTTCATCCCCGACATTTTCATCCTTCCAAAGTAAAAAAACCAAGCATCATTTTCGGCAGATCATCACATGGCATTGAGTTTGACGCAATAGACAATAAACCGGTAAAATTATTTTTCATGTTATTGTTGCATGATGATATTCAACATCTATTCTCAATTTCATATATTTCTAAATTATTAATTAACGAGAAAATTTTAAATACTTTAAGTAGTGCTAAAACAGATGAGGAAATTGTTGAGGTTCTTACAAAAACCGTCCTAAAATAGTACCTGTGTTTCACGTGAAACACTAATCTGTATTTTCAAATTCTCTGATCCATCGGAGAGTTTGAAAATATCTGTTTGAAGCATTCCATAAAATATATCCATCTGATCCTGAATCAATAACAGCCTGAATTTGTGCAGCGATATAATTATAATTATAGTTAACTTTCCAGGAATTCGATTGAAGATACGGTATCACTCTACAGTTTTTCATGGCATAGTTTTTAGTTAAGACACTGCCCTTATAAACAATATGATATGGTTCATTTTGAACGTTTTCTCTATATCCAAAATCTTTGGCGAAATGTGAAGAATATATCATAGGATGTATTGCATCAAGATCATGAGTCATTCTTTTTATATCCTGACCTGTAGCCTTTATATCTGCATTCCTTTGCCAGGCTACAATCGCAAAAACATCGGCTGAGAGTGTTACATTGTATTTATCACATATACCTTTTGCCTTCTTTACAAACTCTTTTATTATATCTGATTTCCCTCTATAAATATAGGTTGAATCTTTCATTGCTCTTAGGGAATCTTCCATTTGGAAGGAAAAAACGGCATCTGATATTTTACCTTGTGTTGGAAATCTTACATAATCCATTTGAATTTCATCTACACCATTTTTTGCTACATTTTCGATTATATTCAAAAGTGTAGTTTGAACTTCCTGATTGGAAGGATCTAACCAGGCTGGCTTTTTTCTTTTGCTTTCTTGCCATGAGCCACCGTTAATATTTTGTGGTCGCAAGGTTGAATCCTTTTGAGCAGTTACCTGATCATGGAACATCACTAGTCTGGCAACAGCTCTCATATTTCGACTATGGACCGTTTTAACCACTCTATTAATGTTAACGATCGGTTTCATGTTTTCATCGCTTAAAAAGCCTTTTTGGGGCATTCTAAGGAAAATATGCCCATTCATGTTTTTTAAATCAAATATCAGTGTATTCATTCCAGCGGTCTCTGCACTATCCAAGATTGTGTGAAATTTTGGCATGTTAATAGTATATGCCGTTAAATATATTCCCTTTGTAAATTTTTTATACTGTATTTTTTTGGGAATTTTCTTTTTAATTTGTTCTTTTTCTATTTTATCTTTTTCTTGATGAACTTCTGTTTTTACTATTTCGTTTTTTTTCATTTCAGGAACAATTTTATTTTGAATTTCTTCACTTTTTCTTCCTGAACAAGAAATTATTACTATAATAATTATTAGCAAGATGTATTTATGTTTCATCTTATATCCTATCTTTTTATAAAATATGGGTGATAAAATCACCCATATTATTAATTTTTAAGAACTTATTTCCAAGCGAACCAAAGCCTTTTTTAAGGATATTTCTGCTCGTCTGAAATTTATATCTTCTTCAGAACTTTTAATTCTTTTCTCAGCCCGTTCTTTCGATGCTTTAGCACGTACGCTGTCAATTTCATTTTTTTTCTCAATTGTATCACACACTATTGAGACCATATTATTTTCAACTGTTACAAATCCATCATGTATTGCATATTCTTCACTTTTATCATTCTGAAAAAGCTGAAGAACACCGGATCTGATCTTAGTAATGAAAGGTGTATGATCGGTCAGGATTCCGAAATCACCATCAACTCCAGGAACTATGATATGATCATATTCCTCATCTATCCTGATCTGATTTGGCTGAATAACTTTAATGTGAATTTTACTCATATCTTATACTACTTCCCTTTCTTCAAGCTTTTCATTTTCTCTTCAGCAGATTTAATATTCCCAACATAAAGAAATGCTTGCTCCGGCCAGGTATCACACTCACCATCAAGGATCGCCTTAAAGCCTGCAATTGTCTCTTTTAGGGGTACATAGACACCTGATGTATTAATGAACTGCTCAGCCACAAAGAATGGCTGAGAGAAAAATCTCTCTAACTTACGGGCTCTATTAACAACTCTTTTATCCTCTTCTGAAAGCTCATCCATTCCAAGAATTGCAATAATATCCTGCAGATCTTTATATTTCTGGATCACTCGCTGTGTTTCACGAGCCACCCTGTAATGTTCTTCACCGAGGATCAGCGGATCTAAAATTCGACTCGTTGATTCAAGAGGATCAACAGCAGGATAAATACCTAGTTCCACAATCCTTCTGGAAAGTACAGTCGTCGCATCTAGGTGAGAAAATGTTGTAGCAGGAGCTGGATCAGTAAGGTCATCAGCCGGTACATAAACTGCCTGTACTGATGTTATTGAACCATCTTTTGTAGAAGTAATCCTTTCTTGCAAATTACCCATTTCGGTAGCCAGAGTAGGTTGATAACCAACGGCTGAAGGCATTCTACCTAAGAGAGCTGAAACTTCCGATCCTGCTTGAGTAAAACGGAAAATATTATCTATGAATAATAACACATCTTTTTTTACGACATCTCTGAAGTATTCTGCAATACTTAGTCCGGTAAGACCAACTCTTTGACGAGCTCCAGGAGGCTCATTCATCTGACCAAAAACTAATGCTGTCTTTTTTATAACACCAGATTCTTTCATCTCCAGCCAAAGGTCATTTCCTTCTCTGGTCCTCTCGCCCACACCTGAAAATACAGAATAGCCACCATGCTCAATAGCAATATTTCTTATAAGTTCTTGTATCAGTACTGTTTTACCAACACCGGCACCGCCAAATAATCCTATCTTTCCACCCTTGGAATATGGTTCAATTAGGTCGATAACCTTAATTCCTGTTTCTAAGATCTCCTGTTCAGTTGATAGATTTTCAAACAGAGGAGCCTGACGATGTATGGGATATTTTTCTTTAGATTTAACCGGTCCGCCACCATCTATAGGTTCTCCCACAACATTGATCATTCTACCCAGAACTTCTTCACCAACAGGAACCATGATCGGATCTTTTGTATCAATAACCTTTGTATCTCTAACCAAACCGTCTGTAGAATCCATGGCAACAGTTCGCACCTTATTTTCACCGAGGTGCATCTGAACTTCCAAAATTAGATCCGCCCCTGTTTTTTTCTCGATTTTGAGCGCATTATGAATTGCTGGTAAATGACCTTCTGGAAATTCCACATCAACTGTAGGTCCGATAACCTGAATAACTTTTCCTTCTACCATAAACACCTCTTATATATCCTAACTATTTTTCTTATTGCTGGATAGCTTCCGCTCCGGAAGATATCTCAATTATTTCTGTAGTGATCGCTGCCTGTCGTGCTCTATTGTAATGAAGAACAAGTTTATCGATCAGATCAGCAGCATTTTCTGTAGCTGAATCCATAGCGGTCATTCTTGCGCCCTGTTCGGCAGCTGATGATTCCAACATTATTCTCCAAATATCAACATGAATATATTTTTTCCCAAGTTCATAAATTATTGTTTCCTCATCCGGTTCATAGACATAATCCAATTTGGAAATTTCTTCGGATTCAATTGGAACGATCGGTAAAAGCTGTTTGGCTACGATTTCCTGTTGAATAGCAGACTTGAATTCATTATAAATAATATTGATCTTATCGTAATTTTCATTTAAAAATAAGTTTAATATTTTTTCAGCTACTTCTACAGAGACATCAAAATTCATCTCATTGAAAAGATCAACATAATAAGCGGTAATATTTTTAGAATTTTTCTTGAAATAATCGTATCCCTTTCTTCCAATACAGATCAGATCAGCATTTGGTTCCTTTTTAAGATGAGAAACAGCTTCTTTTATAATATGTGTATTAAATGATCCGCATAGTCCTCTATCGGCTGTGACAACTATAAATGCTGTTTTCCCTTTTCCCGATACTTCCGCTAATAAGGGATGATCTGTTGATATATTTTTGTTCTTAAGAGTTCTGAGCATGTCGTTTATATGATCTGCATAGGGACGAGCATTAAAGATGTTATCCTGGGCTTTCCGCAGTTTAGACGCAGCTACCATCTTCATGGCATTTGTTATCTGCTTAGTACTCTTAATGCTCTCAATACGTGTCTTGATCTCTTTTAAATTAGCCATAATTACTTACAATTTCTTTAATACTTTTTCACAGATCTTACGCATAGCATCTTTGGTTTCATCATTTAATTTATCTTTTATCATATTATCCATAAATTCCTTATATTCAGAATCAAGAGTTGAATAAAGCTCTTCTTCTACCTTACCAACATCTTCCGTTTCTACCTCATCCAAATATCCTTCATTAGCCATAAAAATAATAAATGTCTGTTTTGCTGCAGAAAGGGGTGAATATTGCGCCTGCTTTAAGATCTCAGTCAGTCTTTTTCCTCGGGTTAATTGTGCTTGAGTCGCCTTATCCAGGTCAGATCCAAATTTAGAAAAAGCCTCAAGTTCTGCATATTGCGCTAAGGCAACACGAAGTTGCCCGGTAACACTTTTCATTGCTTTAAGCTGTGCACTACCGCCCACGCGTGACACAGAGAGACCGGCATTAATGGCAGGACGGATACCTGAGTGGAATAAACGGCTATTCAAGAAGATCTGACCATCAGTAATGGAAATCACGTTTGTAGGAATATATGCAGTTAGATCATCAGCTTGTGTCTCAATAATTGGAAGAGCTGTAAGTGAGCCTCCACCAAGTTCATCATTAAGTTTTGATGCTCTTTCCAGTAGTCTTGAATGCAGATAGAAAACATCTCCAGGATATGCTTCACGTCCTGGCGGTCTTCTTAGAAGTAAAGAGAGTTCTCTGTAAGATACGGCATGTTTAGATAGATCATCATAAATAATTAGTGCGTGCATTCCCTTATCACGGAAATATTCTCCCATAGCACAGCCGGAATATGGTGAAAGATACTGAAGAGAAGCAGATTCCGCAGCAGAAGCAATAACTATGATCGAATATTCCATTGCTCCATTTGCTTCAAGTATATTCACGATTTTTGCAACAGATGATTTTTTCTGTCCAATTGCAACATAAATACAAATAACATCCGTATTTTTCTGATTCAATATTGTATCTACAGCTATCGCAGTTTTACCTGTCTGACGATCGCCAATTATCAATTCCCGTTGTCCTCTTCCGATCGGGATCATTGAATCGATCGCCTTGAGTCCTGTTTGAAGAGGCTCTTTCACCGGTTGACGTTCTATAACACCCAGAGCTTTTCTTTCAACAGGTGTATATTTCTCTGCTTTTATCACACCCTTGCCATCTAAAGGTTCTCCAAGTGCGTTTACAACACGACCCAGCATTGCTTCACCTACGGGAACTTGAAGTATTTTCTTGGTTCTCTTGGCAATATCACCTTCTTTGATCTTCTCTGCTTCACCAAAAATTATACAACCGACATTATCCTCTTCCAGATTCAGTGCCATTCCCATGATATCACTAGGGAATTGGATCATTTCACCAGCCATAACGTTATCCATTCCATAAACACGGGCAATACCATCACCGACCTGTACAACTTTTCCAGTTTCAGTGATATCAATATCTAATTGCAGTTCTTTGATCTTATCTCTAAGGATTGAACTTATTTCATCTGGTTGTATTTTCATACTGACCTCATTTTCTATTTTTTGATTTCATTTTTAACAGTTTAATTAGATGATTTTTTATTGAGCCGTCAATAATAAGTGAATCAGTTGTTGCTACAAATCCGCCTAAAATTTCAGGATCAATTTTTGTTTTTAATATTATATCCTTTTCAAGGATCTTTTTTAATTCTATCGAAATGGAATCAAGTAAGTTATCAGGTAGTTGATGAGCAACACTTAATTCAACCTTAACCTGATTTTTAGAAGCTAATATTTCATTTTCCAAATCTATTAAAATGGCAGGAATTATGTTAAATCTATGTTTTTTAATAAGAATATTAAATAAGTTATTCCATATTTTTTTATTTGTCATTCTTTTTGATACTTCCAAAGCCAATTCTATACGTTTATCAATCGGGTACAGATAAGAATTAACCGTATTTACGAACTCTGATTCATTTTTTATTGTACTGCTCATTATCTCAATATCAGCTAGGATTGAATTGATCTCTTTAGCTGTGAGCTCATAAATAATCGCATGAGAATAGCGCTGAGCAGCAAGGATATTTTTCACTTATGATTCCTCTCAGAGATAATTTTCTTTATTAGTTCTTGATCTTTTTTATCATCCAGTTTTTCCGAAAGGAATTTAGAAGATAGATCAGCAACCATTTCTGCTAATTCATCTTCTATTTCTCCCATAACTTTTACTTTTTCGGTTTCGAGCTGTTCTTCTGTATTCTGTAATATCCGTTTTTCCTGTTCTTTTGCATTTTTCATGATCTCTTTAACTTTGTCTTCTAGCATCACCGGTAGCAGCACTTTTCATATTCCGAATTTCCTCTGCTGATTTTTTTAACTCACCGTCTTTTTCTTCAACAAGTTTCCCGGCTTTCAGGCGTGATGCTTTCGCTTCATCAAGATCAGAAGCTATTTTTTTCTGACGTTCAATTAAGAATTTCTTTATCGGTTTATATAGAATCTTATTCAGAACGATCAGTAAAAGTACAAAATTCATGATCACAATAATGAGAGAATAATCTATACTAATCATAAGATCTCCAAATTAATATTTAGCTGTTGGAAGTTCATACATCCAACCGCTTTCAATGTACGTTTCTGTTATTACTTCTTAAGTTGAGAATATTAACAGAAGAGCAATAACCAATGAGTAGATACCTGTTGATTCAGATACAGCTTGGCCTACAAGCATTGTTCGTGTAATAAGACTTGCATTTTCAGGTGAGCGTGCAATTCCTTCACAAGCTTTACCCGCAACAAAGCCTTCACCAACTCCAGGCCCTAAAGCACCCATTCCCATACACATTCCTGCACCCAAAAGGGCAGCAGCTTTCACGATTCCCTGTGCTAATGTTAATTCCATCTTTCCTCCACTATTATTATCTTAATATTTATTTATACAGCAAATATCAGTAGAAAAGCGACTACAAGTGAATATATCGCGGTTGATTCTGATACTGCCGCTCCTAAGAACATCGTTCTCATTATTTTTGATCTCTCTTTGGGAAATCTTCCCATCATATCATTTGCTTTCCCTGCAACAAAACCAATTCCGGTTCCCGGCCCGATGGTACCAAGTCCAATTGCCATGCCGGCACCGACTAATGAAATTGATTTTAAAATTATTTTTCCCATAGTAAGACCTGCAGGTTGATTTGGAACAGAATATAGAAGTAATAACGACACTACAAGAGCAAAAATTGCTGAAGTTTGAGATAGTGCCTGACCAATAAGCATGTTCCCCATTATTGCATTTCCATGTTTAGGCATTCTGGCAACTGATTTGCAAGCTTCTCCGCCCGAATATCCGGCACCTAGAGAAGGTCCAAAAGCTCCGATTCCCATAGACAGTCCGGCAGCAAGTAAAGCTGCAGCTCTATACCAACCACCTTCGGCAACATCAAATCCTCCATATATAAGTAGCATGGAGATCACCAAAGCGAAGATCCCGGCAGTTTGTGCTGCCGCCTGACCGATAAGCATAGTCCTGAATATCTGCTCATTAGCTTTCGGTTGTTTCATCACACCATAAGCGCCCTCTCCGGCAATTATTCCTGATCCAACACCCGTTGTAATTGCGCCCAATCCAACGCTTATTGCAGCTCCCAGATATGCTGCAATTCTGATAACTTCTACAGATAATTCCATCATTTACTCCGAGATCTCTACACCAATATATGTAAGTGCCAGCATGGTGAAAACAAAGGCCTGTATTGTTCCTACGAACATTCCAAAGAAAAGATTCAAGCCAACAGGAAAGACAACATAGCTGACAAGTGATGATACGACAGTAATAATTATTGCTCCACCTAGAACATTTCCAAATAGACGGAAGGAAATTGAAACAACTTTAGAAAATTCACTGATTATATCTAAAAGAGCAAGAGGGTTTTTGATAGGATTTAAATAATTCTGAAGATGACCCCAAACGCCTTTTACTTTAAGTGCAGTTATATGAACGATGGCAACTGCTAAAATTCCAAGTCCAAGTGGAACATTAAGATTCCTGGTTGGCTCCATAAAACCTGGAATTGGTATCATACCTATCATATTGGAGATCCAGATAAACAGGAAGAGAGTTACAATATAAGGTGTAAAATTAAGTTTTTCCTTTCCTAAAGTTTCAATAACGAACTGCTCTAAAGCAGAATATACCATTTCAAATAAGATCTGAGGTTGTGAAGGTCTTTTGAGAAGTTGTTTTTTTATAATAAGTGCAATAAATAAAAGGAGAAGATCAACTATGAGCATCATACGTAGAAGCTGGAATGTTCCCACGGCACTGGCTTCTCCAAATATTTCTTTGAAAAACTCGTAAACCTGGTTACTTCCATAAATTTCTGGTGTTTCACCAGTTTTACGAAAATGTTCATCTATTTGGAATTCTTCCGTTATCTTTTCTTGAAGATCATAGTGGCTTTTAATATGTTTAAAGACAAATTTACCATTATTAAAACCAATCTGAAGTTGTTTATTGAAACTACCTGAAATGATAACAAGTGCAATTTCAATTATGGCAAATATTATAAATATCTTTAATATCGAACCCTTCTTCTTAGCCATTATTTACCCTCTGAAGAACTTACTATTTTTAAAGGTCTTTACGATCTCGACTATATAAATCACTATTTGAGCAGATAGCAGACCTGCCCCGAAAATAATGATATTTGGTTTCACTAAAAAGAAAATCACAAGTGCATAACCAGCCAATACTGAATATCTTATCAGAGACCATTTTGCTGCTTTCACACGTGATTTAGTTGGCAAAAGACCGATCCTCATCTTTAGATTATGAGCTAGCCAGATAAAATTCCCAGCACTGCCTGCTGTACCCAAAATCCAGCTTAATGACGGCTTCAATAACCATGGTAAGCACATAATTGCCGGGATGTTTGTCAAGAGAATAATCAGCAATATTTTCTTAATGTATTTATTGTTTTCTTCCATATTGTTTTATAAATCTTTTTCTAATATTTTTTTTAATAACTTATATGCTGCAAAAATTCCTGCTGCAACACCAATTAAAACTCCAACTAAAATTACAATACCGTCAGATTGAACTCTTTTTTCTATGAAAACTGCCACAACTAATGCTATCAGGATTGAACTAATTACAGTTATCCCCAGCTGTGAAACCAGACTTAAGTATCTTAATAATTCACTATTAAGTTTAGTCTTTCTTTTCCACATCATTTGTGATAATTACTTTTTTGGGAACTCTGGTACCTGAATTCATAGAACTGTTTCCGTTGAATACTGCTCCGGTGTGTATCTTCAATATCTTAGCGACAATATCACCGGTCATTCTTGCACTTCTATCCAGCTCAACAGCATCTTTACAAACGACATTACCTTCTACTGTACCTGAGATAAGGCATTCATCTGCTTTAATATCAGCTTTCGCAATACCTGATGATCCAATAGTCACAAATCCGTCAGATTCAACTGTTCCCTCTATCTCTCCATCAATTCTTATCCCGCCTTGAACATAGAGTGAACCTTTTACCTTACTTCCTTTTCCAATTATGGTTGAGAGTTCAACTTTTCTATTTTTATTCATATATTATCCTCCTATTTTTTAAAATCAATATATTCTTCCGGATCAACATTGATACCATCAACCATGATCTCGTAATGCAGATGTGGGGCAGAGCTATTGCCGGTATTTCCAACAAGTCCGATAGTTTCGCCTTTTTCTACCGTACTGTTACTTACAAAAAAGGTTGTGGCAAGATGAGCGTAAAGTGTTGTGTACTTGTTCAAATGATCTATCATTATAACATTACCGAATATTTCATCATTATAAACTGAGAGGATCTCTCCTGCTGCAGCTGCAACTACTTCTGTGCCTGTAGGAGCGGCAAGATCTATTGCCATATGCTTTTCAGAAAATTTCTGGCTTATGGCAAAATCACCTTTCACGGGAATAATATCAGGTTCATATTTAAATTTTTCATCAAATTTTACAGCTTTATCCAGATCTTCATTTGCCTTTTTATGTTGTTCATCCATGTAATCATTCATTAATTCCCGGATCTTTTCATCACCAGTTTTGTTCGGTAATTCAGATTTATGTTCATCCATGATCTTCTTATTTAATTGTTGAATATATTTTGTTGAAACATCCAGCTCTTCTTCCTGTGCTGCAATAACTTTTTTCAATCTTACATTTTCCATGTAAAACCAGGTAGTAATAACCAAAACCAGCACCAGCAAGACCACAATGAGATATTTCATTTTTTCAATTTTTCCAGGAGAGTGTTCAATTCATCCTCAGAAGAGTAATAAATGCTGACTTTACCCTTATAATTATTGTCAGAGATTTTTACTTTTAATTTAAATTTCTGTTTTAGGTCTTTTTCATATTCTTTCATTTCCGGAATTTCGACAGTCTCTTTTTTCTTCCTGAGAATAGAAACCGATCCTGTCTCTTTTATACGTTTAGCTTCTTCTTCTGTTTTACGTACGGATAGTTTATTTTTAATTATTAACCTGGAGAACTTGTCTCTAAGGCTTTCGTCAACTTGTAATATTGCTCTGGCGTGTCCTGAAGATATTTGATCGTTTAAGATCATCTGTTGTATATCCTCACTTAGTTTCAGCAACCTGATAAAGTTTGTTATTGTTGCTCTATCCTTACCAACGATATCAGAAATTTGTGCGTGAGTAAGTTTGAATTCTTCATTCAACTGCTGATATGCTCTTGCTTCTTCAATAGCAGTGAGATCTTCTCTCTGCACGTTCTCAATGATCGCAAATTGCAGCTGCTCTTTGGGTGAAACACTCCTGATGATAACCGGTATTTCGCTAAATCCTGCCAGCTTGGATGCTTCCAGCCTGCGTTCCCCGGCAATAAGCTCATATTCACCTTCATCCTTGGAAGTAACTATGATCGGTTGAATAATCCCATTCTCTTTTAGTGAATTTGCCAGTTCCTGCAGTTTTTCCGAATTAAATTTCTTTCTCGGCTGGTATCTATTGGGTTTTATCTTATCCGTTCTGATCGTAGTGATACCGGTTGAAATATCCGTTGATTCCGGAACTGAACTTATCAGCGCTTCTAATCCTTTTCCTAATTTTGTCATCTTGAAATCACTTCCTTTGCCAACTGCAAATAACTTTTTGCACCTGACGATTTAATGTCGTAATGGAATATGGACTTTCCAAAACTGGGTGCTTCGCTCAATTTTACACTTCGATGAATTATTGTACTGAATGCCTGTTCCTGAAAATACCGCCTTACTTCTTTGGCGACCTGAAGAGATAAATTAAGTCTTCTGTCGTACATTGTAAGTAATATTCCCATAATATTCAAATCGGGATTTAATCCTTTTTTTAATAATCTGATCGTATTTAACAGCTGGCTTACGCCTTCCAGAGCATAGTATTCACATTGAATAGGGATGAGTACATCGGTACAGGCAGAGAGGGCATTAACGGTAAGTAAACCCAGTGAGGGAGGGCAGTCAATTATTATGTAATCATATTCATCTTTGATAGGAGCTAAAGCTTCTTTAAGTTTGAATTCTCTGGAGTATTCTTTCACCAATTCGATCTCTGCACCACTAAGATCTATATTAGACGGTACAACATCCAGTTTTTCCAGGATTGGAGATCTCTTAATTACTTCAGTGATCTTATTATTACTTAAAAGTGCTTCATAAATATTTGGACGTTCTCCATTTACACCAACTCCACTGGTAGAATTGCCCTGCGGATCAAAATCTATCAGTAATGTCTTCTTTTCGTAAATCGCCAGGGCAGAAGCAATATTAATGGCAGATGTTGTTTTGCCAACACCCCCTTTCTGATTTACTATTGCAATAATTTTTCCCATATTTTCTCCAGAATATTCAGCAAAGATCTTTGTACTTTCCTATCTATCACTACTTTATTATTTCAATTATTTTACGTTCACCAATGGCAGGATGCGAAACATCGTGAATATGACGCTTTTTGAATTGCCCAATATCATCGATCAATTTACTTTTATACAAAATTATCTTCCCGTTGTTCTTGATCAATTTGAATAAAACTCTTTTGTATTTAGGCAATATTTTCACTGACCTGCACACTATAACATCAAAAAAATTAAACCATCTGTCATCTAAATCTTCTAACCGTGAAACAATCGTGAAACACGATGGCAGGTCAAGAATTTTAATTATATTTTTTACTGCATTGATCTTTTTGTGTGTTGAATCCAACAGATAAAGCTTAGAGTTAGGAAAGACAAGATTTAAGGGTATTCCTGGCAATCCACCCCCGGTTCCGAAATCCAGTATTTTTTTATTAGAAAGATCTGTAATCTCAATTGGGAGCAGGGAATCTAAAAAATGCCGTGTCCAATATTCTTCTTTCAAAGTTTTCCGCGAAATTAGGTTTACTTTGGAATTCTCTTCCCATAATGCTTCAAGTAGATTCTCAAATTTGATCATAAGTTCTTCTGCTTTTTGCGGTAGATATTTTTCCAAATATTTCTTAAAGATGCCTTTATGCATAATATTTCTTTCTTTTATCATATTTAACTACTATCGGGCATCCTTTTTTGTGTCAAGATATTGATTTGCAATTTAAAATTTATGATTTAAGATGTTAAATTAATTATTCATTTCTTACTACTAATTCTCATTTCACATTCTCGACGCTGCGAAACGTAGTGAAGGCGGTTCACATTCATAATTGACTTCGTCGGTCTCCGCTTCGCTTCGGCTCATAATTCGTAATTTATAATTTATATTTTTTTTTAAGCGACACGCTTGTTATAGGCAATTATTCAATAATTTTTGTATTAACAATTTTATTGTCTTGAATATAAAACCACACATTTTGAGTGACAACACTACCAAATGAATTAGAACCTTTAAATTTACATCTTACAACCCAATCTTCACCAAAACTAGTTACTTTTGACCATTCAATAAATTCAATACTTGTTGCATCTTTTGCATTTGATTTAACATAACTTTTTACAATTAAAACTGAACCATCTAATGTACTTTGCTCTGGTTTTGGACCAATTGCACTTTGTTTCATTTCTCTATTATTGAAATCATAAGTAATATTTTCACAGTAACTCTCTAATTCCCATAAAGATTTGTGACCCTTCTCGAGAAAATCTTTCAAACAATTTTCATCAACGTTTTGATAATCCTCAATTACGTTAGTTTCCACATATATTTGTTGCAATCTTTTTGTATGTCTATTATAAATTATTTTTGCTGGTGCATAACCACTAGACAAACCAGTCCAACCATATGAAATTTCGATAATATCACATTCCATATTTTTTAATTGCTTTAATAATTCTGTGAGTTCTGTTTCCTTACCAAGAGAATATCCATCTACACCCATTTCAAAGTCACCCAATTGTATACTGCAGGTTTTTAATGGTGGATTCTCTTCTTTTATCTCAACCACCTTTGTTTTTTCCAAATCAGCATTATCTTTCTCTTTCATTGGTTTATCTGAACAGCTGATTAATATTAAAATTATAATAAATATCATCCATTTACTTTTCATCTTACCTCCTAATATTTTTGCCCATAATGTTTGTGTCCCCGCCAATTTTGTCGCGAACACCCCCTAATTTGGGGTTGTATTCGACAAATATCGCGTATATCACATTTAGATCAACTCTCATTTTGTACCTTTATTTATGAATCATTAACTCACTTTAATGTTGTAACACTCATTTCCTTATTATGTAAAGTCCAATTAATATATTCATTGTATCTCTCATGTTTTAACAAGTACATCTTCACAATCAATAAAATTAAATCTTTGTCAAACTTTTTGTTGATATGCCATTATTTGTACCTTTTATAAATTTCAGGATTCCCTTTCCGGATTATTAAATTATTTGACACGGTCTCACTCATATTTATAGAATGGTTTTATTATTATTGAGTATAAAATGAAAGAAATTGAAATCATCGTTTCAGGCAGAGTGCAGGGAGTATGTTATCGAGGCTTTGTTCTACATGGAGCGAATGAGCTTAACATAAAAGGGTATGCCGAGAATATGATGAATGGAGATGTGAAAATTGTCGCTGTTGGAGAGGAGAGTATTTTAAAAATTTTTATCAATATGCTCCGGGAGGGTCCTTCTATGGCCAGAGTAGATAAGATACAAACTTCCGAAATAATTTTAGGTGAACAGTTTACAGATTTCAGTATAAGGTATTAGTTAGGAATATAAAAGGATGGGAAGAAACAAGTGGCTTTTGCACAGTTTGATCTGCACTATTTTTCTGATATCAGTTTCTTCTGTTTTTGCACTGTCCAGTAATCCTCTTTACGTTACACCTTCTGGAGATTATCATATAGTAAAGAAAGGTGAGACCCTGCAATCAATTGCCGGTCAATATTCACTTTCCACCGAGAAGATCAAGCTTTTCAATAATATGAGTTCGGACAGGATATTTACAGGGCAGAAGATCTTTCTTTATCCACATCCGGCAAAGAAGCAGGAATTTGTTACTCAGCGTAAAATTCCCAAAAGAGGTTATCATATTGTTAAACCGAAAGAATCAATTCACCGCATTGCAAAAATGTATGGATTAAGTGTTTTCGATATCCTTGATTATAACGATCTGCACTCTTATAAACTCGAGCCGGGTATGAATATTGTACTAACTGCTGGAAAAACAAAGCCTGTTTCCAGTCCAGTGGTAGAACATATTGAAAAGCCAAAAACAGGTAAATCAATTCCAACACATCCTGCAGTTACAAAACCAAGGTCTAAGCTTGCTCTGCCCACTCATGGAACTGTTACTTCTGAATTTGGTATGCGTAACGGCAGACCTCATAAAGGAATTGATATTTCTGCAGATAAAGGTGATCCTATTTATGCAGCTCTCAAAGGGAAAGTTGTATATTCAGGAACACAGCGCGGATATGGAAATGTGATAATTCTTGAACATGATGATTATGTAATGACCGTGTACGCACATAATGAAGCTAATCTGGTAAGACTGGGTGAAACAGTAAGTAAAGGACAGCCAATAGCTTCTTTAGGACAGACAGGAACAGCTACTGGTCCGCATCTTCATTTTGAATACCGTATAAAGGGGAAAGCGATTAATCCTCGAAAAGTTCTTCCAGGGCTTTAATCTGCAAGAGGGAATAATGGTAGATAAAGGTAAATTATTAAAAATCGGAGAGGTAGCTAAGCAGCTTGGCGTTCACGATCAAACTATCAGGATGTATGAGCGGAAAGGATTGATTAAGCCGATCAGATCTGATCATAATACACGACTTTTCACCAGGAATGATGTAACAAAAATCACTACAATTATTACATTGACATCTGAACTTGGCATGAATCTATCCGGTGTAAAGATCGTATTTTCTTTTGCAAAAAAACTTAATATGAATGATGATGAATTACTGGATTTTATCTATGATCATATTAATGATTTTCAGGTTTAAAGAATGCAGACAGGATTTACTGGATGAACATGAAAAAATTGAAAGGATAGAGTGAAAAAGAAATGATAGAAAATTTAGACTCAATCCTGTTTATCTTGTTGATCACGTCAAAAGAATAAAGATGGTAATATTATGAATGAACTTAAATATGCTGATCTGACAGATAAGATTATAGGTGCATCTTATAAAGTTTATAATAAACTAGGAAGTGGATTTTTTGAATCAGTTTATGAAAGTTGCCTGATGATTGAACTTAAGAAATTAGGATTAAGCGCTGAACAACAAAAATCAATACAAGTATTTTATGATGAACAGGAAGTTGGATTTTTCATAGCAGATATAGTTGTTGAGAATAAGGTCATAATAGAGCTGAAAGCATTTAAAGAATTGGCTAAAGTCCATGAAGTTCAACTTGTGAATTATCTCACAGCTACTGGAATTGATGTAGGACTACTAATTAATTTTAGTAGTAAAGAAGTGCAGGTTAAAAGAAAGGTTAGAGTCCTGAGCTAAAAAAGCAGACAGGATTAACCGGATGAACATGATAAAAGTGAAAGGATAGGGTAAAGAAGAAATGATAGAAAATTTAGACTTGATCCTGTGTATCTTGTTGATCACGTCGAAAGAAAAAGGAATATAAAATGGCAGAGAATATTTTCAATGATAAGGCATTACAGAACTATCTTAATCAGATAGCCGAGATCAATCCTCTGAGCAGGGAAGAAGAATATGAACTTGCTATAAAGGCTAAGAGCGGAGATAAGGTAGCAATCGAAAAACTTGTTACTTCCAACCTTAAATTCGTTGTAAAGATCGCAGCTAAATATCAGAATCGAGGACTTACACTTTCTGAACTGATTAGTGAAGGAAATATGGGTCTGATCAAAGCGATCGATAAATTTGAGCCGGAACAACAAAATAAATTGATCTCTTATGCTGTGTGGTGGATACGTCAGAAGATCCTTTTCGCCCTTGCAGAAAAAACATCTATTATACGAATGCCGCTGGGTAAAGCAACTCAGGCAAATAAAATAAAATATGCCAGAGATAAAGTGTTTAGTGAAACAGGAAATAAAGCAACAGTAAAAGAGATCTCTGAGATCACTGACCTTGATGAAACTATAATAAAAAAAATTAACAAACAAGCTAAAAATACTCTGTCTATTGATAATGCTAACTTCTCAAATAATCATAACAATATTGCTTTAAGCGACCTGCTGGCAGATAGATCAGAAGTTGATCCTAAAACCCTTTACTACCGTGAGAAAGTTGAAGAGAGTATTGATAAATCCATCAATTCTCTAGGTCCTCGTGAAACATATATTATAAAGCAGTATTTTGGTTTGGAAAGTGGTAAATCTAAAAATTTCGCTCAGATCGGAGAAGAACTTGGTTTGTCACGTGAACGCGTGAGGCAAATACAAAAGGTAACATTAAAAAAAATACTGGATGACTCGTATAATAAAATTGATAATGATCTTGATAATCTATTGTAACAGGATCAAGCTAATTACAACTCTTCATTTGCCAGGATAATATTTTCCAGATTTCTCTCTTTTGTGATCTTTACATCACCCCTGATCTCAACATTTTCACCAAAATGTACATCATCTGTTAATACCAGGCTTTTACATTTTTTCAGAGATGGAATTCCATTCTTAAAACGTTCTTCGAAATCATGAATATTTTTGTAATATTTATTATTTAACTCAATATGCGGAACTCTGCCGAATTCATTTACTAATTTTATTTTTAAATCATCGGTTAGTTCATAAGCATCACTTAAGATTGCCAGCATGTCATTTGTGGTCTTTACCGGGGCAAATCTATCACGCTGAACTATCATGGCACGTGAATTTTTGAATACACTTATTGCTGATCCCATGGCTGACTCGACCTGATAAACCTTTTCACCATTTACGCTCTTTTTATTTAAGATCATCGTCAGCGGCAGTAAATATCTTGTTTCATATAAACGCTGCTTCAAAACTTTTAAATTCACCCAGAGATTATTGGTATTAAAATAGGAATATCGGTCAATATCTTGGAAGATTTCAATTTCGTCATCCGGGCATTGAGCAGTTTCCCGTAATATGAGCTGACCCTTTGTTGTTTGTGCCAGATGCCCACCCTTTTTATCCATCTCCGTACGCTGGCATACTTCCATCATAAAGGGAAGATCTGTTTCAGCAAAATAGGTTAATATTTTTTCATCAACAACTGCTCCAAGGTTATCCGAATTAGAAATAAATATATATTCAAAACCGTTATTTAAAAGTTTATCAAGTACCCCAGAAATTGCTAGAGCTGTATAGATCTCACCATGTCCCGGCGGATTCCAGTTTAAATTATCATTCTCATTTTTCAAAGGTGACAGATCACTTTGTTTTATCTTGGGAAATTTATTCTGCCTGAAATCAAGTGGAATATTTGGGATAGCCAAATCTCCGTACTTTTCCAAATAAGAAAGAGAGTCTTTTTGAGTATTGAAACTATGCATCAGCACCAATGGGATATCTTCATATGTCTCTTTTCTTAAATGTAGGATCTGTTGTACAATAATATCCAGAAAGTTATTCTCTCCCTTGATCCGGAGCAATGTCTTCGCTTTATCAAGGCCCATACTGGTCCCAAGTCCGCCGTTCAATTTTATGACTGCAAGTTTAGATAATGGGATTTTGGAGATAGTTTTTAGTTTATTATAATCTATAAGTTTTTCTTCAGCCGGCGGCTGGATCTGATCTTCTGAAAGTTTACCGGTTGCACCTTCTAAAATCTTATAATATGAGTTGGAAAATGATTGGATCACGAGATCATTTAAGCCAGCCTGTTCCATCAAATTTACAAATTCAGTTAAATAACTTTTCAAAAGATTCTCCAGGATAGATCATAGATTTACAATTTCAGCAATGGAAATATTTTTCGCTTTATTTCCACTTCTATTACGATTGATTATCAATTCTCCCAGAAGTCCGATCGAAAAGAACTGCAGACCGATTATCATGAGGAGAGTACCTAAATATAAAAGCGGACGATTATATAATGGTACACCGAATCCCAGTTTCATGATGGAGAGATAGAGTGCTATAATAAAACCAATAAAACCAAAGCCAAAACCAACTCTGCCAAATAAATAGAGTGGACTATGAATATATCCGGTAACTAATTTTACAGTGAGAAGATCCAGGAATCCGCGTAAATATCGTTCCGAACCATATTTGGTTTTCCCAAATTCCCGTTTTCGGTGATGAACCGGGATCTCAGCAACTTTAAATCCTAAAGAATGAGCTAAAGCTGGTATATACCGATGCATTTCGCCATAGATATCAAGTTCATTAATCACCTCTTTACGATATGCTTTAAATCCACAATTATAGTCATGCAGCTTTAATTTAAAAGTATTGGATGTAACCTTATTATATAGTTTGGAAGGCCATGTTTTTGAAATAGGGTCACGACGTTTTATTTTCCAGCCGGTAACCATATCGTATCCCTCTTCAATTTTATTTATAAAGTGCTGTATTTCCTTTGGATCATCCTGCAAGTCGGCATCCAGCGTAAACACGATATCACCTTCAGCGACTTCAAATCCTTTATTTAAACCGGCAGATTTTCCAAAATTTTTCCTGAATTTTATCAGTTTAACATTATTGTCATCAGCTGCTAATTTACCCAAAATTTTGTAGCTGTTGTCAGTGCTTCCATCATCTATAAATATAAATTCATATTCATATTCTTTGCAGTTTTCCCTTATCTCAGAATAGAGTTTATCTAAACTGTCTTGTTCATTATAGACGGGTATCACAAATGATAATTTCATTTTTTTTCCTCACTACATGCTTATTGAATTAAAAGAACATATTTACAAAACTCATGACTAATCCGGAAGTTATAGGAATTTTGATATTATCGTCAATTGGTATTTTAGAAATTTCTGCAATTGCTGCCGTAGAAGCACCAGTTAAAGCTACCACCGGATTTATGAAAAAAAGCCCAAAAATGAAACAGCCGACAAAACAGGCTAAACTACCTTCAAAACTTTTATTTGTACTTAATATTTTCCTCTTGCCAAATGGAATTCCTACCAGAGCCGCCAGAGTATCGCCAATAGCCAGAAATGCCAAAGCT
Organism: Candidatus Tenebribacter davisii; assembly: GCA_030765535.1. GTDB lineage: Bacteria > Cloacimonadota > Cloacimonadia > Cloacimonadales > TCS61 > Tenebribacter > Tenebribacter davisii. The sequence goes on along the minus strand of JAVCCH010000066.1, from coordinate 14,934 downwards.
GCCACTGCAATATTAGCCGGGAAAAATCCGATACATATCACAGCTGAGATCATCATATAGGTAGCTCCAGTGAAATTATGTATCTCGTGTTTACGCAACATATCTCCAACTAAATTTAGAAATATTCTTTTACTCGTTTTATGCTCGAGTCTGGCGATATCGATAATTAAAGCTATAATCGTTAATGGTATTAAAATCAGGAACATTAATTTCCGATTATAGTGAAAAATAAAGTAATAAGAAAGGGGTAACAATATCGAACTTATATGAATTGTTTTTCGATAGAATTCTTTCTTCTGTTTCTCGGTCATTTCAGTTTTATTTTACTCACAATAAACGATTTTGCAACATCCAGCATCAATTTTGGATCACCTTTTACAGCTTCAGTAAATAGAGTTTTCAAGCTGAATTTATCAGCCGGTATCTTTTTACAGAAACTAACTAAATTATTGAATCTTTCATCTGTCATAAAAAGGAATTTTTCTTTCATTGAATGCATAACTTTTTGCGTATTGCCAAGTGTTTTATCCCATTCTTTGCGGTATTTCTTCAGGAATTTTACATCAAATTGTCCATTTTTAACTGCTTCTGCTGCTACTTTACCGGCAATGCTTCCTGCGATCATACCCTGTACAACTCCACCGCCAGTTATCGGATTTACCTGTCTTGCCGCATCTCCAACTAACATTATGTTATCCCGAACTATTTCCTTTAATGTAGCCGCAGTAGGAACTCCGCCATACATTGTATATGTTATTGTTGCATTTGGATATTTTTCAGTAATAAATTCATCCAGGTATTCTTTAGGTCCTTTTTTATGTGATAGATGTCCGGCAATTCCAATACCAACATTTGCTGTAGTGTCTGATTTCGGGAAGATCCAGATATATCCGCCGGGAGAAACTTCATTTCCGAAATAGAATTCACAAGTATTTTCTTTAAAATTTACACCTGCAAGGGTATATTGAACACAGGTATCAATATCTCTTAAGCTTACGGTTGTTTCAATCCCTGCCCATCTTCCCACGCGTGATTCTGTACCATCAGCGGCAATAACCAGATCGCATTTCACTGTCCTGGTCTTTCCCATATATCGATATTTTACACCAGTTATTTTATCATTTTCTTTAATCAGATCAAGAGCATCTGCTTTTGTTATTAATTGTGCTCCATGTTTTGCAGCTAATGTACAAAGTGCAGTATCGAATATTCTTCTTTCCAGAACATAACCAATTCCATTATTATGCATGAAAGCACTCTCTCCGTTTGGAGAAGTAAGTTTAGCGACATCTATTTGCGATGCGATCCATCTTTTATCAATATCAATGAAAGGAGTTATCCCATTATGAGAAACACCCTCAGCACAACGTACAGGTATCCCCGGTTCTCTATCACGCTCCAATATAAGAACTGAAGCACCGTTCTCTGCAGCGAATCTGGCAGCAACACTTCCTGCCGGTCCGGCTCCGATCACAACAATATCATATTTATCTTTTACCATTATTCACCTTCCACAATAGCTTTTGCAGGACATACTTTCAAACAATTCAAGCAATCAATACAGATATTGTTATTGATCTCAACTTTGAATTCTGAAACTGTGATCGCATCTACTGGACAAACTGCAACACAGGTTCCGCAAATATCACATAATTCATGTATAATTTTCATAATATTTCTCCGTTTACAACATGTAGTGTTTTTCTCTATAATCAACAAATTTAAAAGAAGAGTTTTTAAAAGTAAAAATGATATTATAAGGTACTTCCGGTTCCATTTTACTTTCACTATTTTTAAATTGCATTACATGATTATCCCGTTCTGGAAGATAATCCATGATTAGAAATTTTGGTTCCGGGTTTCCCTGACCAAAGGGTTGCAGCAGATTATAATCCATGCGAATATATTCGTTGAATTTATCCAGTTCTCTACTGTTGATAACCGCATCGATATCAATTCTTTTATTTTCTTCAATAATAGTTTTATTTCGTTCAATATATTCTTCAAATCGCTCAATGAAAACATCTATGTTACTGCTTTTAATCGTAAATCCTGCTGCTTTCGCATGACCGCCATATTGAATAAGATGATCTTTACAATATGTAAAAGCTTCCACCAAGTTAAAGCCATTTGCTCCCCGTGCTTCTCCAACAGCTATGCCATTTTTACTCTTAATAAAAATAACCGGAATCTTGTGTTTATTCGTAATAAATGAGGATGCAAAACCTAAAAATTCAAAAGGAATTTGATTTTCCAGATCTCTAAAGATGAAGTAATCTCCCAGGTTTCGTGGAATTTTTGTACGGAGATAACGACGGATATTTTTGAGTTTATTATCGTATTTCTTTTGCATATTCTGCATTTCAGCAATAAGAACATCTTTCTCTTTATCATGAGTAATAAGCAATTTCATGCTTTTGTGATTACCTTTTTTACCCCTGCCATTGGAAAGTAATTTGATGATGTAGCGGATATTATTCATTCTTTGTGAATAATTGATCCCCGACTCAAGATAAGGACTTAATTTATAAAGTGTACTATCATTGAAAGTACTCCATGAATCAAGAACTTCCTTAACCAGGATTCTATTGGTACCTAACAACGGAACTTTATCTGAGATGCTGCCTACCGCTACCCAAAAGAGGTAATTTCTATCAATATCTATTCCAGTTATTTCTGAAATTCTTTTAATAAGAAAATAGGCTACGCCTACACCTGCTATCATTTCAAAAGGGAATTTGCAGTCTTTCTGCTTGGGATTTATAATAGCTAAAGCCGGAGGTAAAAGATCTTCCTGAACAATGTGATGATCAGTAACAATAACATCGCAACCAAAATCCATAATTTCAGAAATCGCATCTTTGCAGGAGACACCACCATCTACTGTAATTACTAAATTAAATTTTTCTTTTTTAACCTTATTAATGAAATTTTTTTGGATACCATGGCTATCAATAAGCCGGTTGGGAATATAATAAAAATGGTTTTGGGAACCAAGCTTCTCTAAAAAGTCATATAAAATATATGTCGCAGTAATACCATCAACATCATCATGACCAAAAATAATGATTTTCTCTTTCTGGTGAACAGCTTCAATGATCCTTTTAGCGGCTGTATCAATATCTTTTAATAACGAATAGTGGGGAATATCACTCATTGATGAATTAATAAAGTCATCATTAATTTCACGATTCTCTCTTATCTGATCAAAGATCGTTTCTTTATTCGAATGTCTATAACTCCACCGGAAGTTCATTAATCAATTACCTGCCTATCTGCTTTAGGAATTTCACGATCTTTAATTCTTTTATAGCGTTTATTGAAAATATCGAAACCGGTAATTCCAATAGAGAACATCAAAGACTTATCACTAAGGCCATGTTTATCAACATCTCCTCGAGTTGTATATGTTACGGCAAATTCGATTTTTTTATTGGGAGATTTTAAGGGAATTGATGTCCCAAATGTGAATGCTTGTTCTATGATCTTTTCGTTATTCACTTCAAATGGAAGCTCACGATAATATCCGCCGATCCTTAATGGGATCTTTTCATACCATGAACCATAACCGCTGAGAGGATCATAGGCTAATCCAAGACCAAGTTTTATTGTATTCTTGTCGTGATCTTCAGTTTCACTCCACATTTGATAATAAGCATCAAATGAAGTTTTATACTTTTCCAAAAATTTCCAAGTGATTCCACCTGATATTTGTGCTGGAACTTCAAACAGGAATTCATCATCCAGACTTAGTGTATCAGCATAAGGAGTATGACCATATTTATAAGTTACATCTCCAGTTAATTTCACGTGAGTAGAGTAGGCAGCCCCTAAAGAAACTTTGCCGATCTTTTTTGAAAGTCCTATAGTAAATCCCGGATTTTTGTAAATCTTTTCAATTTCATATTTTGCATCTGTATAATCAGCATCTTCAAAATCAAGATTCCAGTAGCGGATACGATGCCCAAGATAATAATTCATTGCAGCACCAAAGTTTACAAAAGGACTTTTATAGGCATAGCTTATATCTGCTTTGTACAGTGATGTACTCAATCTATTGATCTGCGAATATTGCAAAGTATCTCCGTAAGAGTTTAAAAACTCACATTCTTTTACGTTTTCAATATTTCCAGATGCAACTGAATTAAAACTGAAGACAAATCTGTTATTAGAGATTGGAATTGCCATTGTAAAATAGGGCAGATACATGCCATCATCACGAAATTCGTTATCATAAGAATCACGGTACCACATATACCCCAGTGAAGTTGCTGTAGAGAATAACACATTATTCGTAGTTGTAGCTATGGACGGATTATGAAAATTGGGGTTGATCCTGAAAAGATCTGCTGATCCCGTTTCGCCCATTCCGATACCATAAACATCATTGCCATAATATTCAAGCGGCATGCCATCAAATGAGAAAATTGAGTTTCCAGATAAAATGACAGCAATGAACATGAATATTAATATTATTTTATATTTCATTTTGTCTCCTAATTTATATTAATTATTTTACTATAACAAAAAAATTAACATTCTTTTCTTTGTCAATTTTAAGTTGGAATGTGAACTATGATAAAGTACAAAATATTTGACAAAAAATTTGTTTTAGTAATTTCTCTAAATTAGTTAGAATATATGAACTTTTTAATGAAATTAAAGAAGATTTGTGGGTTAAAATGAAAAAGAAGAATAAAAAAAGGAGGAAAAAATGAGAAAACAAACTAAATGGGTTTTATTTATAGCAATATTCGTAATATCAACCCAGGTATTAACTGCACAAACAAATGTTTCGGGTGAAGTCTCTGGGATATGGGAACTTGCAAATAGTCCGTACATTGTTGTGGATGATATTTCGATTGATAGTGATTCCTTACTAGTGATAGAGGCAGGTGTGGAAGTTAAGTTTGATGGATTCTATCAATTTGTTGTCTCTGGGATTTTGCAAGCAATCGGTACAGAAACAGAACCTATCATTTTTACATCCAATGCAACTACACCCACTCCCGGTGACTGGTACAATATTATACTTTACGAATCAAGTATTATGCAATATTGTATTGTAGAATATGCCGGTCAGCCAGAACCTCTTTCAAACAAAAGTGCTGTCAGACTGAATGGAGATTGTGAAATCTTGCATAATATCATCAGACAAAACAATGTTTCCGGTATTTGTGCAATGTTTGAGAGTTCTATTATCAGTAATAATCTGATCTATGATAATTCTTCAGATTATCCTATCGGTGCCGGTATTTATGCTCAATGGTCATCTGCAAAGATAATAAATAACACAATTGTAGATAATGATTTTAAAGGATTATGGCTACAAGCGAATAGCGACAGCTTAACCGTGATCAATAATATTATTGTAAATAATAGCGGTGTTGGTTTTCAATATGATCAAATTGCAGGAAGCCCCTTCCCGATCGCAGATTACAATGATGTATGGGGAAATACTCCGAATTATGCAGGTCTTACAGCTGGAACACATAGCATCTCGGAAGATCCGCTATTCGTTGGAACAGGTGATTACCATCTAACGGCAGATTCTCCCTGTATAGATACTGGTGATTCTGCTTTCCCGCTCGATCCTGATGGTACTATTTCAGATATGGGAGCTTATCCATTTTACCAGGATTTCGAGATAGTTATAACCGATCTTTCCTACGCAAATTTCGTGGGAAGCAGCTGGATAACTCAAGGCCAAGTAATTGATGAAGGTGATTCATTGAACTTTTACATAACGGCTTCAGACCCTAATGGAAATGATCTGGAATATGAATGGCTACTTGATGGTGAAGAGGTTTCAATTGAAAGTGCATACTCTTTCTTAACTGATGAAAATTTCGCTGGAGAATATGAGATCACCCTTTATGTTACTGATAATTTTGGTAACAGGAATGAATTGTATTTTCTTTGGAATATTACAGTTAATGATGTCGTTTCAGTAGAAAACGATTTTGTCTTTTCGGAATATTCATTACAAAACTTTCCTAATCCATTTAATCCATCCACAACTATTAGTTTTGAAACCACAAATGTACACGAAAATGCACAAATTGAAATTTATAATGTGAAGGGACAAAAAGTGAAGTCATTCTCAATTAACCAATTCACTAATCCACCAATTCACCAAGTTATTTGGAATGGTACAGATGAAGAAAACCAACCTGTCTCTTCAGGGATTTATATGTATCAGTTAAAAGTAGATGGAAAAACAATTGCCAGCAAGAAATGCTTACTAATGAAATAGGATTATTTAGCTTGGGTCAGAACTCTATAAAGTCATTATCTATTGAAACTCTGACCCAAGATTATTCCGCTACTACGATTACACCGGTTCCTATTTTATTTTTTTTACAATAATCTAAGATCATAAAGCATAAAGCAATAGGGTAGAAGATTAAATAATAAATTGGAAGAAATATTGCTAATATCTTAGATGTTGAGATCAATGACAGTGGATATTTTAGAGCGAGAACCCAATATATTTTTCCAAATTTTCCATAGGAATATTCAAATGAATCTATTTTGAAACCCGCTCTTATTAATTTTGAACAAATATCCTCTTTGCTGTAACCCGGACGTACATGTTCTGCTGTAAACTTAGCAGATTCATCAAAATTACTGGGTGATGAAATTATCAGTTTTCCATCTTTTTCCAGAGCTTTCCTGAAATTCCGCAATACCTGTTCATCATCTTCAATATGTTCTAAAATATCGATTGCAATGATGAGATCAAATTTCTCTTCTGGAATATATTCTGTCAGATCTGCCTGCTGAGCATTAAAATTTTGCCAACCTGTTTTCTGTGCATAATGTGCAAAGGAATCCATGTAATCTGTTTTCAGATCAACAGCATGGATCTTTACTTTCTTGAAATGTTTAAGAATAAAATATGAATATTGCCCAAAGCCGGCACCGGCATCATAAAACCGCAACTCTTTATCAGCTTTGAAATGTTTCTTGATCTCTTTTTTTACATACCACTGACGCAAAAGCAACATATCCAGAATCAGATAAAACAGTTTTCTGAGAACTGGTAATTTATTTATAACTATGGCAAATTTATCTTTTACTTTATCGTATTGCATTTAAACAATATTCCTGCAAGCCCATAATCCTCCAGCAATATTTATATCTAATTTAGAAATAATATAAACTGGAAATTGAATTAGAAGCTGCTGTCGAATTAGACAATTATGAAATTCTTCCATTAATCCACTTTGCTTAATAAATGCCGCATTCTGAACGGTGGAAGCTCCGCATAAATAAATACCCCCATAGGGTTGTATCATCAGTGCCATTGCCTGAATTATTCTACCTGTACATTTATAATAAATATTAAGTGCTTCTACCGCAATTTTATCTTTTCCATTTATTGCTGAGTTGGCAATATCAAAGGCATCCTTTTCTACCTGTTCCTTTCCTGCTAATTTCATTATTGCTTGATATAATTCACATAATCCTTTCCCGGAAACAAAATCTTCAAAATTTAAAAATCTCCTCCCGGGTTTTTGGGAAAGGATCATTGCTATAATTTCAGCATGCCTTTCATCCAGCGGAGGAACTTGAATATGTTGGATCTCAGAGGATAGAACCTCTTTTATGATCTTACCTTTGCGAGTCTTAACCTCTAATATACTTGCAGTTCCAAATCCGGTTCCAGGTGCAATAATAAGTTTATTATTTATCCGGTTTTTAGCTGGAATATCAGGTTTATACAAAGCCTCACATAGAACTGAATCTATCATTTTTTTTTCTTCCAGGTCTAAAATTCCATAACCTGCCAGCTCCATATCGTTCACCATAATCGTATTATTTTCTGGAAATCCCCATTGAAGCAATTCTTCCAAAATTATTGTTGGTTTATGCATCCAATTTGTAATTTGAACTTTTTTATGATCTATCACCGCTCCTGCAAAACCAATTACGCACTTAGCAGATCGCAAATCGAAATTGATCTTTTTTACAGTAAGATCAATAAAGTTTTCTAATTCAGCTACAGAGTTTACCTTCTTTTTAAATTCCTGAGAAGTTGAGATCACATCACCGTTCTCAAGCACTTCTACTCGAAGACGCGTATGTGTTCCACCTAAATCTATTGATAAATTTGCTTTTTTCATATTTATTCAAATGTTAAAATCAAATCTGTGAGTCAATGAAAAAAGTAATTTAGAATAGAAAATGGAATAATTGAAAACCAACCTGCAGCGGAATATATTTTTTCAATTGAAAATAATTTCTGAAACCCCCAATAAATTACAATTAAAAAAGTATTCACCTATTTAATTCTTATAATTTAATGAACATAACAGTATATTATAGAACTTGACAAAACTTCCTATCAAAACCAACTAAGAAGAAATCATTTGTCAATTAAATTAATGATAAGGAGTAATAATGAGAAAATTATTTTTAATACTTTTATTAGTGTTGTGCATTTCTGCGCTATTTGCCTTACCTTTTGATAAGGAATATTTTTATCCCAAAAGAATAATTGTTGGTTTCACATGGGATTCCATCGGTAATAGAGAGTGTATACTAGACTATGAATTAACTGATGGTATTGTGGAAACTGGAATATCAAGTTTCGATCAATTATCCAGGCAATATGGATTTGTTGACCTGGAACAAAGCATTAGTTTTTTGAAAGATCTGGATTGGAACGATAATGGATTATACCCGCGATGTATCTACAATATTACTCTGGCAAGCAATGATAACATTGAATCAGCACTGGAAGCATTATCCTCGGATCAGAATATAATCTATGCAGAATATGAAGCAATTAACAGAGTGGAATATGTTCCTAATGATACAGGCTATGATATGCAGTGGTTCCATGAGTTTATTCGCAGCGAACCTGCCTGGGACTACACAACCGGAAGTGAAGATATTGTAATTGGTATTGTTGATGCAGGGATCAAATGGAATCATCCTGATCTTCAGAGCAATATTTGGATCAATGAACCGGAACTAAATTCAACATCTGGTGGAAATACCATGAATATAAATTGGACATCCGGGGTTGTTTCTGGTGGAAATGGTATAGATGATGATGGTAATGGATATGTAGATGACTGTATTGGTTGGAATTTTCATAGTAACACTAATCAGTCATTTCAAAGCCATGTAGAAAATGATCACGGTACTCATGTTGCTGGTTGTGCTGGAGCAGTAGGCGATAACTATATTGGTGTTACAGGACCAATGATGAACGTTAAACTTATTTCGTCACGTCATTCACCTACAACTTTTGCTACAACGTCAATTTACAATGGATATCAAGGAATTTATTATTGTGCAGATTCAGGCGCTGACATTATCAACTGTAGTTGGGGCGGCAGCGGCAACGGAGCAACAGCTAATTATGCTATCAACTATGCCATAGGTCAAGGAGCAATTGTTGTTTGTGCTGCTGGAAATGATAATGTAGACATTGGCACTACTGCTCATTATCCAGGTAATGCTACAAACGCTGTCTGTGTAGCCGCTACAGGACCCTATAATGATGTAAAAGCTAATTTTTCTAATTATGGAACTCCCGTCGATGTTTCTGCTCCCGGTGCGACAATTTACTCTACCATAATTGCAGGAAATGGATACGAAAATTTTAATGGTACATCTATGGCCTCTCCAATTGTGGCAGGTGTTGCAGGTCTTATTAAATCTGTTCACCCAGATCTTACACCACAAGAATTAAAAACCAGATTGGAATATACTTGTGATGATATCGAAGCTGTTAATGATCCAATGTATATTGGTATGTTAGGTGCAGGACGAGTTAATTCTTTTAAGGGTGCAATGTATGATCTTTTACCTAACATCATTATTGCCGAAACAACCACAATTGAACAATCAGGTGATGGTGATGGGGTTCCAAATCCAGGTGAAGTTATTGATCTTTTGATCAATTTGCATAATGATGAGATCTGGATCGATGCAGAGGGGATTACAGCTACCCTGAGTTGCGATGTAGGTGAGGTGACAATACTTAATGATGAAGTTGTCTATTCTGATATAGCATCAGGAGGAAGCGCCTGGAATACAGGTGATCCATTCAGATTCGAAACTTCTGTCTCAATTTCTGACTACGTTATACCATTTACTTTAACAATAACAGCTAATTCCAATTCATCCTGGCCTTATGTAGCTGCAATTCAGACGACAGTAGAATTAACACTTGCTCAAGCAGGATGGCCCTTAGTTTTAGGAAGTTTAACTTTATCAAGTGGTACGATTATTGACCTTGAGGATGATGGTTCAAATGAAATAATATTTGGTGATTATAGTGGAAATATTCATGTAATGCATGCAGATGGAACACCTGTGGCTCCTTTCCCGATCGATACTGGTGCTACAATTAATGAAGCAGTTGCTGTCGGACTTGTTGATGGAGACAGTATTGAAGATATTGTTATTGGTAATGATGCTGGTCATGTAATCGCCTATGACCATAACGGAAGTATTATTTTTGATTATGAAGCTGGCGGTATTATCAAAAGTAATCCTATGATCGCAGATGTAGACGGTAATGGAACAATGGAAGTGATTATTTGCTCATTCCCTGTCGGCGCAGTTCATATTATTAATTCTGACGGCACATCTTTTCCAAATTTCCCGGCTGCACTTAATGCTCCTGTATTATCTTCAGCTGCTGTTGGAGATTTGAATAATGATGGAAATCTGGAAATTCTTGTTGTAACGATATCAGGTTCTTTAAATGCCATTTCCTCCAATACGGGTGCCAACCTTTCTGGCTGGCCTTATAATATTACCTTTGGTTCTTCAAAGGGACCAAGCATAGTTAATATAGATGCTGATAATAATCCTGAAGTGATCGTTTCCACAATATCGGGTTCTGTTTTTGCCATAAATCATGATGGTTCTTTAATCTGGAATCATGATATTGGTGCTGACGTTCGTACATCAATTGTAACTGCAGACTTTAATAATAACGGAAACAATGATATCTGTTTTGTGGATCAAACCGGTGTAATCCATTTATGGGATCAAGCTGGAAATGATCTTCCGAATTTCCCTGTTTCTATTGGTGAGACAGCTGAATCTACTCCTGTCATTATAGATATTGATGACAATGGAACTCCTGATATTATCTTCGGTGATGACGCAGGATATCTGCATTCCATAGATATAACGGGTAATGAAACTGACATGTTCCCAATTTATTTTGGTAATTCCATTAAAGTTGCACCCTCAATAGGATATGCTGATGATGATAACGATATTGAAATATTGGTTCCTAATCAATCCGCTTACTATTTAATTGATTACAAAAACTCCAGTGGTACTATATATTGGTCAAATTTCAAGCGTAATCCGCAAAGGACAGGTAATGCATTTGATGCCACATCCGGTATTGAACCGGAAGTTGTTCCTGTATTTGTGAATGAACTTAATAAGAATTATCCTAATCCGTTCAATCCTGTTACCAATATCAGTTTCAGTGTTAAAGAAGAAGGTTTTGTTAAGTTGAAAGTTTTCAATGCACGTGGACAACTTGTTAGAACTCTTATATCTGGGAATATGCCGGAAGGTGTTCATTTCACATCCTGGAATGGTAAGGATAACAGCAATAAATCTGTTTCAAGCGGAATATATTTCTATAAGATGGACTCAAAAAATTATTCATCTGTGAGGAAAATGATATTGATGAAGTAGTTATCTACACAACTAGTTTATTGAAATTAAAACCTGTATGAGTTGTTTCTCATGCAGGTTTTTTTATTTTTTCCATCTGGCACATTTTCCAGCAGGCAAGTCATTTCCTGTTTTTGATTTTATTGTTAGATCTAATGTTTCTATTCTACTAGTTTTCAAACTTTGCAATTTTGTAAGTTCATCTCTCAATTCACGTTTCCCATAATCTTTATCATGGCAAGATAAGATCACAAATTCGGGATCATTACTTAGTAGTTTATCAACTAATTTCATTAATTTTGGCAGATCTCTACCTATCTTCCATATAGAACTTTTTTTTCCGCGACCAAAAGCAGGTGGATCAAGAATTATCCCATCATATACCTTTCCACGTTTAACTTCACGAGTAAGAAAAGAAATTATATCATCAACGATCCAGCGGATATTAGTATTTTCAAGATTGGATAATCGACAGTTTTGTTTTGCCCAATTCACACTACTTGAAGAAGCGTCGACATGAGTGAGAGTAGTTTCTTCTGCAGATGCAAAAAGAGTCGATGCTCCCGTATAGGCAAATCCGTTTAAAATATTGAGAGGTCGATTTGCCTTAGAGATCACTTTTTTCAACCACTGCCAGTTCGTTAATTGCTCAGGGAAGATCCCTATTTGACGATTAGAAGATAATCTTAATTCAAAAGTTAAATTGTTACACACAAAATATGGTAAGTTAATTTCAGGGATTGTAGTCCATTCATTTTGTGTATAATCAAATTTTGCCTGATATTGTTGCCAAATATCATTTCCTAGTTTTCGCTTCCATTCAGCCTGTAAAGCCGGTCTTCGAATGATAATATCATCAATCTGCTCCAATTTCTCAAATTCACCGCAATCCAACAATTTATAATTACATTGTACAAAAATTTTCATAAGAGAGAAGAAGAAGAAGAATCAAAATTTGTAAAGCCAAATCCTGAGAAATTATTCAATGAATTTAAAATCTAAAAGATCAGGTAACTTGAGTCAAATTTTCTTGATCTCGTATTACAGCAAAGTGTTTGACAGAAAAATCAATTTATTCTTATTTAAATCATCAAATTATTTCAAAGGAGCTTACCATGAGAAAATTTTTTATGTTTGCTATTGTTGTACTATTGATAATCGGATGTAGTCCAAAAGAAAAAGGAACCGAGCAGAAACTTATGGAATCACTTACAAGCAAAGAAAAAACTGATTCAATTCTAGTTCCAGAACAGGAACCGAAAGTAGAAAAACCTACAGACCTGACAGAAGAAAAAGTTGAAGAGAATGTTATTGTTGATGAAGCATCTTTATGGAGCTCTTATCGTTCTGCTAAAGCTGCTGTGAAAGAAGCAGAAAGTAACTATGAAAAACAAGCTAAGTGTCTCTTGGAAGCTGCCGGATATGCTAAGGATTTACAGCGGTTTGATATTGAAGCCTGGCAATATAATAATGCCGGTTTCGTGTTGATTGAAGGATTTAAAGATAAAACTGATTATATAAATGTGATGAATAAATTGAACAGTTTAAAACTGAAAAGTGAGATCACTCAATATCGGAAAGAAGCTAGAATACTTTTGAACAAAGAAAAGGAAATGCTGTCGCAAGCCATCAGTTACCTGGCTCAAGCAAAACAAATAGATGGCAATCTGGAAAAATCTTCCCGAACAACAACCATTGCCAGCAATATCACTTTCGTGAATGATGTATTGAACTTTTTGGATGTTGAAGATACAGAATAATTTTGATTGGAAAAGTAGTTTCCCGACAACTTTATCCAATACTTTTTATTGAACTCTTTTAGAACTGGTTCAATAGAATGTGAAACCTAACTATTTCATCAAATAGTTTTTTAATTACATATGCTAATTAGTATTTGTGCAAGCGCAATTACTCCGGTTATTATTATAGAAATGATTGCAATAGTTTTAGCTGTTTTTGAACTTTGTCTTGCCTCCTTCAGTTCAATATAATCTAAGTAATCCATATATGCTTTCCCAGTTAATACCGAACATGAATCATTCATTGAATTTGAATACCCGGGATTCCTACGTTTTAGTCTATCGGCATCTATGATATATTTATCTGGATGATAGAAATTTGTATAAAACCATTCTTGGAAATTCCTCTGAAAAAAAGTGCTTTTGTTTTCAATTTCCATTTTTGAAGCCATGTTGTTATAAGAAATACCATTATCAAGGTTTTCAATTCCAATTTCAAGTGCTTTAATATAGATATTATCCATCAATCTCTCCCTTGTCATTCACAAACTTAAAAACGTGAGCAATTTTACCTCTTCAAAATACTTTCTTTTATTGAAAAATCACTCTTAAAATTATCTCTGATAAAATAAGGTTTGTTTTTCCAGCCGTCAATGATTTTTTTATTATCTGATATGTTGCGAAAATTGTGGTCGAAAGATTTATAATAAAACAGCCAGATTTTTTAATCTGGCTGTTTTTTATAGTTTAATATCTTTTCTTTCTGTGTGCTCTGTCACTTTCTGATCTTCTAGTCTCCTTTCTGCTTACGCCTTGTCCTTCCTAAGAAGATTACCTACATAAGATTCATCAGGATGACGGCGTAAATCTGCCCCTTCTTAAATATTACTTGATGTGATAGGCTACTTATAAACTTTGACTCAATACTTCAACATATACAAGAATTTAGGGTGTAGATTAGTTTCTGGAATTGCCTGCGAATTGTATAGTTTTCAAAGATAAAATTATAAATGATAAATAAGAGGAATAAAGATGTTAAATGTAAATGAAGTGACGCTTGCTTTTGGAAGCAAACCGTTATTTAGTGATGTAAATTTGAAATTCGTTTCGGGAAATTGTTACGGATTAATTGGTGCTAATGGTGCCGGGAAGTCAACTTTTCTCAAAATACTGTCTGGCGAAATTGACCCTCTAAGCGGCTCGGTTACAACAGGGAAAAATGAAAGGATTGCTATCTTGGAACAAGATCAATTCAAATATGATGAGTTTGAGGTTCTAGCCACAGTAATTATGGGACACAAAAGATTATCCGAAATTATCATTGAGAAAGATGCTTTGTATAACAAAGTAGATTTCACCGATGAAGATGGTATGAAAGCCGGAGATTTGGAGGTTGAATTTGCTGATCTGAATGGTTGGGATGCGGAAACAGAAGCTGCTTCTCTTTTAAGCGGACTTGGGATAGTTGAAAATCTGCATACAAAAAAAATGATCGAATTGGATGGTGGGCAAAAAGTTAGAGTTCTTC
>JAVCCH010000204.1 GCA_030765535.1 Candidatus Tenebribacter davisii | reverse complement strand
TTTTTTAATTTGGGATAACCTTTTAGGTCTTTATTTCTCGTTATCTCCGTTGTAGAAGCTTCACCTAACATACTGAAAATCAATTCCAGATCAGTGAAATGGTCTCTCAGGTTTTCTCTTTTCAATCCCTTATATTCTTTATATTCAGAAGGTGTCATGCCAAAAGCTGCTTTCGATATTTCGGCAGTTAATATGGAATATTCCCTTTCTTCCTTAGCTCCTCTAATTTTCCATTCATCAGTTAATTCTTCCCTAATGGCAATTCCTCGCATTCTTTTCTCAATCCATTCATCTGAATATCCTTTTGCCAGATACAATGCTCGTGTACGCTTTGTTGCCAGCTCAGGGTCTTCTATTTCCTGAATTCTTTCATAACCTACTTTTGCCAGCCACCTCTTAAATGGTTCTGCTTTAGGTGATGGAATTGATTGAATGATGCGAAAGATGCCTTCTGTATTAGCACAATCAGTCATTCTCATTTTCCCATCCAATGCCTGTAATTTCAACTGTCCGATTTTTTCGGACACTTCAATGTAACCCTCTAAAGTGAGTTTATTTTTTAGGTCATTCCAATACTTTCTTACTCTGCTCGATTCTGTTAGTGCTTCGATTACATCAGTAATACTAAACCACCACTCATTATTATTAATAGCCTTTCTGATCTTTTTTCCCTTAAATACAGCGATTTTATCAGTTTTCTCTATTTCTTCCATCTTCTATTTCTCCTTATCCGTTCCTTTTGTATTGAAACCACTTGTCCAGTCCGGATATTCTTCAATTTTACATTTTCAATTACTTCTCACCCTCTGTGGTAAGAATACTCTCCAAATCAAATGATTCACTAATAATAATTTCTGGTTTTATCTCTTTATGATTTCTTATAGAAACCACAGGCGATATCTCTTCAAAATTATCCCATTCCAACGGATACTTCTCAATAATTTTAAGCATTGAATCCACTATCACATCCAATGCTAATGGTACTTTCTTGATTGAGCGGCTTAATTTATATAGTTCCTTTACCAGTTTCTGAAATTTTGCCAGTTTCACAGCTTGCTTCGCTGATTTGATTTTTAAGATTTCATCATCACTCAAGAAATCTATTTTTAGCACAGTTTCAATAAGAGTCATTACTGCTTTTTCTCTAGGTCCTTTCGTTTGATCCATAGCTTGCTTATTAATTGCCTCGGATTCCAACTTAATGTTAAAATCTTTTACTGCCAGGTTAATCTGGGCATGATGTCCTTTATGTAAGGCAATAGATTTTTCTTCCCTCTTTGCCTCAAATATGTGGGCAGCTTCCACAAAACTGATTTCTTCCAGCTCATTATCATTATCAATCATATAAAACACATCGCGTCTGTCATTCTTTATAAAACATACTGTGTTGCCTTGCTTTTCTTCACAATCTCTACCCACCCGCGTCCTTAGCGGTAGCTTCTTTATTTGTCTAAATTTCGAAGGATTTTTTTCTTTGAACTTCCTTAGCTCCATCAGATATGCAAGCCGTTCATCACGCTCTTCTTCAATTGCCTCATCAAACAAACCAAAAGTTTCAACTACTTCGTCTGGTGAATATATCTGACTATCCTCTCCTAATGCACAATGAAATGCCTGTAGTTTCATTATAGCTTTCTTCTCCAGCTCTATATCGCTATTCACTTGTGCTGTTGGATAAAAGTTATAAATATATATTTTTGCTGCTTTACAGCCAATTCGATTGAGCCTGCCTATCCGCTGCATCAATCTTATACTGTTCCAGGGTGTATCATAATTAACGATTATATTAGCCCGATGCAGATTTATTCCCTCTGCCATTACTTCAGTAGAGATGAGAATATCATAATCATTACACTGCTCTATAACCGGTATATTGGCATCAAAATTAGTTCGTATCTTTTCGCCATATTCTTTCCGGTTTTTGGAAGTTATGGTTAATATCCGTTTAAATCCATCTGCTTTTAATTTCTTTTCAAGGTATTCTGTTGTTTCCGCTGATTCTGAAAACACTACCAGTTTTCCTTCCTGATTGATTTTTTTATCCATTAATCCATTGCGTAACTCATATATGAACTTTTCCAGTTTAGGATCATCAGTAGTTTTAGCCCAACCAGCTACTAATTTCTTTAATAAATCATCATCACTATACAATCCTTCTTTAAAACCATCCATAAAATCACTGGGTTTACAAATCTCAATTGTCGGATCAGTTATTTGGTTTTCTAAGATCAGTTCCAGTAATTCTTCTTCTCTATCTTCCATGATATATTCTGTCACTTTGAGATTTGGTGCAATATATATTTTGCCATTTTCATACATTTTGATCATTGCTTTATTAGCCCTGTAAAACCTTCGTACCGATTGCGTAAAAGCATAAAAACTACTATCTATCCGCTTTACCAACATAGTTTTCATGATCTTTGCCAACTGACTTGAAATCAAGTCTGCTGACTGGTATTTCTGCTTCTTAAGTGGCACTAAATAAGCAATTGCCCTATATCGGTTATATGTTAAACCCGTTTTTTTATCTACAAGATATTCCATCGTTTTGTCATACAAACTTTCTAAGACGAAATCTAATTGATAAAATAGCTTAACTGGCTTTTCTACATCAGGAAATACTATACCCTGTTTGATTATATCCTGCCAGTAGGCATCATTTTCTTTTAAATCGGTTCGTGTTCGCCTTACAGTCAAAGGCATTATTATTTTTTTTCGTATTTCTTCATATATTATAGCGACTTCTGCCTGCATTTTGCTGATATTTGGTTCCTTTTTCACTTTCTTATATCTCTCAATAACACGAGTAAAAAAGGCACTAAGATTTGCTAATTCCAGCGTACTGTCTCTACCATCTTGAAATAAATATACTTGATTTTTAATATCATCCGGACGATTATTCAATGGCGTAGCTGAGACTAATATTACTTTCTTTTTGGCTTTAGTATTGTCACTTAATATTTGACGTGTAGGAGTTTTACACAATATCTGTAGATTATT
The DNA here is from genome assembly GCA_030765535.1 of Candidatus Tenebribacter davisii. Lineage (GTDB taxonomy): Bacteria > Cloacimonadota > Cloacimonadia > Cloacimonadales > TCS61 > Tenebribacter > Tenebribacter davisii. The sequence goes on along the minus strand of JAVCCH010000204.1, from coordinate 2,247 downwards.
ATATGCTTCAGGTGTGTCATTTCTAAATTTATGAGCTTCATCCACAATCACCAGATCATATTTATCGGCATTCTTTACTTTATGAATACTTCCACTGGTAACAATTTTATAATTATGCATACCAAAATTCTCAAAAGTATCTGACCAGTTCTTTTTTATCGCAGGTGGCGTTATTATCAGTATATTAGAAAGATGTGAAGGAAATCCATTGCTGTAAAAGAATCTCTTAGCTATTAAAGTGGCTATTACGGTTTTTCCTAATCCTACCACATCAGCCAGAAAGAAACCATTATGCTTCATGAGTAGTTCATATCCCTGACTCACAGCATCGACCTGATAATTTAACTTCATGAAACCTTTGGGTAGGTCTGTTATCGAATTTGGATCAAAATTGACGCTTTTGCCAAAGTATTCTATCAAAAATTTGATGTACACTTCATAAGGCGTTGGCTCTTCACTTAGATATGTTTCTTTTTTTAGCTTCTTGACCTCAATTGGTAAAATTGGTACTGATTCACCCCATAGTAATTCAAATTCTTCACTGGCAAATATTATATCATTATAACTATGCAATAGTACATTAAATTCATAATTCGTCTCTTCACCTTTACCCAGACCTTGAACAGTCAAATTTGAAGACCCCGTAATTACGTGTCCGGGTTTATGCTCATTGAAATCTTTGGGGCGGAATATATATATTTTGGCATGCAATTTTCTAGTTGGATGTGCCTTCACTTCAATTTTTTTGGTGGCAATGTCCTCAATAAACTGTAAAATGCCTTGTTCAACTTCCTTAGAATAATTGCATTTTTGAATATCAGATTTTGTCCTTTCCAGAAATCCCGAAACTGTCTGTTTCTCATCCATCTGAAAAAGTAAGCCTTGATCTTGATAACGTGAAATTAGACTATCTACATCAATCCCAACCAGTATTCTGATTTGAGGCACATCTTCCAGAAAAGGTCTGACAGCAAAATAACCGGAACTCCTGAAATATCCAACTAAGGCATCAAATTTCTCAATATCTTTATTATTCTCAAAGATGCCCTTGAATTTATTTAATAAGGTATTCTCGCCGGAATTATTAAAAAATCTTGTGTTCATAATTACTCCATAATAATTTATCAATTTCAATCAAATTCATTATTCTTTAATTATCTTCCCTATTTCAATTAATTACATATACCATTTATTTCATATATCAAAAGAACAAATTAACTGTTTTTCTGGCAAGTTTTTTTTCGGAAAAGGCTTAACCGAAAAATGACTGCTTGACTTCATGTTTGCTGACTTCATGGGGGAAGGATCCGCCTTAATCAGATTACGGCGCGACAAGAGGGGTGAGGGGGAGGTAGAATGGAAAATTAGGACAGGGATTGAAGAGCTGAGAGATTGAAGGGGTGTAGTTAATAATCTTTTCTTTTTTTATAACCACAGAACACACTAAATACACGGAAAAATGTAATGTAATAAAAGAAGAATTACTTATTTGTTTTAGTTTATCAGTCATGCAGTCGCTCAGTCCAGAAGTCCAGAAGATTACCAGATTTTGACAGATTCTTCTTTAATTTTACATTTTACATTTTCAATTTTCAATTCGGACGTAGTCCGTCCTCCCTAACACACTCTTAAATAACATATTACGTTACTCAAATAAAGAGTAACACTTTAGTAACAGCATATTAGATTAATTAGTATAGCTTTAACCCCTCTCTGTTACTCTTTTCGCACTTTCATTTATATACATACCCCGTATTTTAACTTTTTTTTTGTAATTTTATTCTGCAAATGTAGGTCAATCATCTTGATTGACATTTTTATTATTAGGGATTGTGCAACAATTTCATTATGAATAATAGTAAATTTTGTAGTGCTATTTTTCTACCAGTGCAACTTCTATCTTAATGACTATGAATGATAGAGAACATCGTGAAAATTAAACCGTCCAGTACATACCTCAATTTTCAATTTCTTGTCACGCCGTAATCTGATGAAGGCGGATCAATTTTACATTACTCAGCAAAATGTAAGGAAATGTAAGGAAATGTTAGGAAATGTTAGGAAAATGTTAGGTCATAACTACCAGTTATTATGTCAGTTACAGCATTTCCTAACATTTTTGCCCCTTTTCCGAATATACATACCCCTATATTTAACTTTTTACTTCTCACAACTAACGATAAAAAAGATTTTTAGCCGCGAACAAACGCGAACTAACGCGAACAATTTTAATGAAATACCAGCCAT
>JAVCCH010000098.1 GCA_030765535.1 Candidatus Tenebribacter davisii | reverse complement strand
TTCAGGAATTAAAGGAGTTAGTTGGTATAAAAATAGAAATAGATGGGTAGCAAACATTTTTATAAGTGGGAAAAGACTGGATTTAAGATTTTGTAAAACTTTTGATGAAGCTGTTTGTTATAGATTGACAGCAGAGCAATGTGTTAATTGGGAAGGTTGTGATAGTAATAGCCCTGCATATTTATATGTAAAGGAGAATATTCAATAATGGAACATAAATATAACGAAGATATAAAAATAAATGAATTTGATCTTGAGTCAGAATGGTTGACTCAAGCCTCTCATTTTTTATATTACGCAACCTCACATGCTGATGCATTGCATAACAGAGATTTAATGAAGTCAAAAGCTGATCTTGTTTATGCTCAAGCATATTCCTCAATCAAAAAAGATTGGGAAAAATTCTTTGACTCAAAACCAACTGAACCAGCTATCAAAGAATACATTGCAAAATCAAAAAGTTATAGGGAAGCTGAACGAAAATTTATTGATGCCGCAAGGGATGCCAATGTATTACTTGGGGTTAAAACTGCTTTTGATCATAGAAAATTAGCTCTGAGCAATCTTACATCATTAAAAATAGGTGGGTTTTATTCTGAACCAAGGAATAAACAAAGAGATGTTGACAATCTAAAAGAAAAGGGGAGTTATCAGGCACAGAAAAAATCATTGAACAACGGAACAAGAAGAAAAAAAGCCAAGTAAGGGCATCGCCCAATTAAGGCAAACAGTAAATTAGGAGAAAGAGCATGGGTTTCAGAGATAGGATGGCGAAAAGCGGCGGTAGTAAAAGCCTTGGAAAAAGGCACAATCAAGGCACTAAATCAACAGGTGGGGGAAGATTTCCAACCATCTTCAATAAGGACAAAGTTCCCGAAGGAGTTGAGTTCTGGAAATGTAAAGAGGGAGAACATATTGTTGATATCATTCCCTTTGAAGCTGGTCCTGATATGCCTTTTGATGAACGGCTTCAGCCGGTAACGGAAGAAGGTAATTTGGATTATGTTCTGGACTTATTTGTCCATACAAATGTAGGGGAAATGCTCAAACCTTATGTTTGTCCGCATGAAAACTTTGGTGAACCTTGTCCTATCTGTGAATTCATGAAAGCAAACAAGCTTGACAAAGATGACTGGAAAAACCTCGTAGCAAAACATCGGGTTGTTTATTTTCTGTGGGTTCATGATAACAGGGAAGAAGAGAGGAAAGGCATTCAGATTCATGAAGCTTCACATTTCTTTATGGAAGCAAATATTGAAGCAATTGCCAAACTGCCAAAAGGTGGTGGGTTCGTAAAATTCTCTGATCCTGATTCAGGGAGATCTCTTGCCTGGACTCGTAAGGGTGCCAGTATGACAAATACAACTCATCTCGGCCATCGTTTAGTTGAAAGAGACTCACCAATCCCAAATAAAATTCTTGATCTTACATTCCCCTTGGATAGCATCGTAAATATGCACCCTGATTATGCAGAAATTGAAAAAGAATTCCGTGGCACATTGAAAAAGATGAAACTGCTGGATGAGCCTGATGGTCCAGGAGATGCAGAAGATAATCCTTGGGCTGATGATGAGAGTACGGATATTGATGATTCTGGTTTCGGTGATGACAAGGAAGAGGACACACCCACTCCTCCTAAAAGAAAACGTCCTGCTGACAGAACAAAACCATCCGGTTCTGACGGAACTACTGTGAAAAGAAAACGCCGTAAAAGGTAAATTATGTCTAAACTCAAAAAGATAAGTAGGATTAAAAAGATTAAAAAGGATTTCAAAGATTCATTGAAAAAGAAAGTAATAAAATCTAAAGAAGTCGATCCAGAAAAATTAGTACCTACTGGGTCAATAACTTTTAATCTTGAATGTTCTGGTAGAATTGAAGGCGCATTTAAATTCGGCAAGTTAATCAATTTAATTGGTGATTCTCATGCAGGGAAATGTGTTAGGGATTCCTATATTTTAACAGAAAACGGAATGGAATATATTGATTCTATCGGCAAATCTTTTGATTTTGGGACTTCAATGTATAAACAAAAATTGGCAACTTCAAAAGGAATCTCTGACACAACATCACATTTTTGGAAAGAAGAAGTTGCAAAAACAATAAAAATTAAAACAAATAAAGGATATTCAATAGAAGGAACAAAAGATCACCCTATTATGATTTTCAATAACAATTTTCAATTTGAAATGAAAAAATTGAAAGATATAAAACAAGGTGATTGTGCTATAATAGCTCGTTCCACAAACTGTTTCCCTTTAAATTTATTTAAATTGCCAAAAATTATTGTTAAAGGAACTAATGTAAAACAAGCAAACATTCCAGAACATGTAGATGAAAATTTTGCAAGATTATTAGGATATATTGTTGCGGATGGAAACATATCCAAAAATCAAGTCCATATTTCAAATACAAAAAAGTATATTAGAAAAGATTTAGAAGTTATTAGTGATAATCTCGGGTTACATTTAAACTTAAACGGAATATCAAGTAAGCATCTTCAAATGATAATCTCAAAAATATTTAATCTTGATAATTTTACAGCAAGATATAAATATGTACCTGATTGTATTCTTCAATCACCGAAATCAATTCAAGCTGCATTTTTAAGAGCTTTGTTTGACTGTGATAGCGGAGGATCTGATAAAGAAATAACATACTTTTCGACATCCAAACAATTAGCAAACCAAGTTCATTTAATGTTGCTAAATTTTGGAATTATATCTACACTATCATTTAAGGATGGTGCTTTTGACGGAGTAAAATTTCATGATCATAAGTATTGGGCTGTTGCTTTTTATGGTAATGAATTAAATATTTATAGAGAACAAATAGGAAGTTTAAAATATAATATTCCAGTAAAAAGTGAATATCGAAATAGTGATTATGATTCTGTTCCAAACTTAGCAAATAAAATGAAAGAGGACATAAACAAACTTAGGAGAAAGTTAGGATGGGCAAAAAATGGTAGATGTAGATATTACGATGGAATTTTTCCAAGATTCAAATTTGCAAATGTAAAAAATGGGTCAAAAAGATTAATTAATGAATTTATTAAAACATTTTCTGAATTACCAATTGATTTATCCCTATACAGACAAATACAAAATTCAGGATATTGTTTTGATGCAATAAAAGAAGTTAAACATATAGAAAAAGAAACAGTTGTTTACGATGTTCATATACCAAATACTCACCTATTTTGGAGCAATGGGTTTGTGAGTCATAATACTTTATTTGCATTAACTGTTTTTGCAGAGTGTACATTGGAAAAAAGATTCAATAACTTTCGATTCATCTTTGATGACGTTGAAGCCGCTGACGAATTTGATATTGCTTATCTTTTTGGTGAGATGGTCTTTGATAGAATTGAAAAGGATATTCGTTCTAAAACAATTGAAGATTTAAATGATAATCTTGCAAGAGCTTTGAAGGAAGATGAACCATTCATCTATGTTCTTGATTCATTTGATGGATTGACCTCTGAAGCTGCTATGAAAAAAGATTCAGAAAACAGGAAGAAAAGAGAAAAAGATAATGAAACAACCGGAAGTTTCGGAGATGGTAAGGCAAAAAAAGCATCAGAAATGTTTTCCCAACGGACACAGGATCTAAATGATCATGGTTCATTATTAATTGTTATTTCACAGACAAGAGATAATATAGGATTCGGGGCAAAGTTTACTCCGAAAGTAAGATCTGGAGGTAAAGCTCTTAAATTTTATGCAGCACATGAAATTTGGTTAGCTTGTCAAAAGCGAGAGAAAAAAGGTAAAAGAACAGTGATTACAAATGTTCAAGCCAAAATTACAAAGAACAAATTGACAGGCAGACATGGAGAAGCTTACTTCCCCATTCTATTTGATTACGGTGTAGATAATTTAACATCTTGTATCATATTCATTGTGGAAGAAGGTGTCTGGACTGGAACTGCCAAAGCAATTAATACAAAAGGATTTTTAACAGTATTAGCACCAAAGAAAAAGAAATCCGATGAAGATAAATGGATTAATCCATCCATGAAACAATTAATTGCTGATATTGAAGATAACAACAGAGAGGAAGAATTATTTGCTCTCTGTCAGGAAACTTATGATAATGTCATAGGCAAATTAAAGCCCCAGAGAAAGAGGAAATATTAGGGTTTATCAATCAATAACATTTAACTGGAGAATTATAAATGGCTATTCGTAAAAAAGTAGTAAAAAAAGCAGACACAGCAACAGGTACAACAGTATCACCCACAGTAGAAACTGCAATTGAAGCGATATTTCTGAAAGACAGGCGATTGACAGTATCCATCGGCATCTCCTCTGATTTCGGTAAAGAGAAAGCTTCTATTTCTCTTTCTGAAAATGTAAAAGAGGGTAATGATCCCATGGTTCTTGCTGATCAGATCTATGACATCTTGGAAACAAAACTTGACGAACTGTTTGATCGTCTTGTTGGTGACGGGGAAGAGGAAATCGTTGAAACAGATGAGGAAGAGGAAATTGTAGATGATGGTCCCGATGCTGGAGAACTTGACAACGGAACTGAAGATGGAGAAGGTGATGAACTCACGGAAGATGACATCAAAAAAATGAAAAAAGCGGAGCTTGTTGCTCTGATTGCTGAAGAAGAACTGGAACTCAATCCAAAAGATTTCAAAAAGATTGATGATTTCCGGGCCGCTGTAATTGATGCTCTGTTTGAAGAAGATGGTGAAGAAGGTTCTGGCGATGCTGGCGATGCTGACGAATGGGATGATTCGGAATGGGATGATTGATTAATAAAAGATTAGAATCTAACTCCTAATTTTTTGATTTTATAATATAGGGGTGTGTGCTTTATGTACACATCCCTTTTTAACAGGAACAGATATGAAACAAAGAATATTAATCCTTGATCTTCTGGCAGTCCTTCATACAATAAAATTTTCTTTAGGTAAAAATAGATTATCTGAGAATGAAAAGCACACTTTCATTATTTATGGCTTCCTAATGAAATTGAATTTCCTCATAAAAAAAACAGGAGCAAACCAAATAGTCTTTGCTCTTGATAGCCATTCATCAAAACGAAAAGAATTATACCCAACGTACAAAGAGAAACGAGGACAGAACAGAACAGAACAGCAAATCATTCTTGATAATTTGGCTCATCCCCAATTTGAAAAGATTATTGACTATGTTCTTCCAACAATAGGATACAGAAATCTATTTGGTTCTGAAGGATTTGAAGCTGATGATTCTATTGGACGTATCTGCAAGAAATACCCAAATGAACAGATTGTAATTTGTAGTACGGATCATGATATGTATATGTTACTTACCAATAATGTGTGTATGCTCAATGCTAAAACCAATAACTATTATACCATTACTGATTTTGAAAGAGAATTTAAAATACCATCTAAGATGTGGAAGCGTGTTAAGGCAATGGGCGGTTGTGCAAGCGACAACATTAAAGGTGTAGAAATTCCTAAATCTGATCCTACTAAAAAACAGATGCATGTGGCACAAACAGGGGCGTTAAATTACTTAACCGGAAAAATGAAGTCCACCACTAAAGCATACAAAGCAATAGAAAGTCGTGCTGGAAAGAACATCATAAACAGGAATAAGGCATTAGTAATATTGCCTATGCGTGGTACTCCTGATTTCACAATAAGGCCAGATCACCCAAGTTTACGTAAGTTTATCCAGTTGTGTGTCGAATACCAGTTTGATGCCATACTTGAGAATATACATCCCTGGAAACAAGTACTGAAATTAAAATAAAAAATGTGTTGCACTGTAATACATGAAGTGATAAAGTGATTCTATGAAAAAAACATTTGCAGTTAGACTATCAGATGAACAGTTGAAAAATCTTAAAAAGATTTCAGAACAGGAAGGTAGAACTGTTTCTGATGTACTTAGGAGAATGATAGATGAATCACTTAGAAAAAGAAAAATTGACTCACGAAGAATTGGTAAGGCAACTTGATTATGATCCATTAACAGGAATTTTTATAAGAAAAATTTCTAATAATCAAAGTGTTAAGATTGGAGAAATTGCAGGGTATAAAAATTCTGAAGGGTATATTGCTATACGTGTTAATACAACACAGTACAAAGCTCATAGACTTGCTTGGTTTTATGTTTATTGTTATTTTCCGGAAAATGATATTGATCATATTGATAGAGTAAAGCATAATAATCGGATTAGTAATCTTAGGGAAGTTTCCAGATCATGTAATATTAAAAATGCAGGAAATAGAAAGGATAATAAAAGTGGAGTTAAGGGAGTCACTTTTTCTAAAAGAGATAGATATTGGACAGCTATGATTGCTATAAATCAAAAAACAAAAAATTTAGGAACTTTCAAAGATTTTGATGATGCTGTTTGTTGCCGTCTTGCAGTAGAACAATGTTTAAATTGGGAAGGTTGTGATTCGTGTAGTCCTGCTTATCAATATGTAAAGAATCATGTCAGAAAAATCAGTATTGCCGTAGGATCATCAAAAGATGTACTGAAGAAAATTAAATCTGAGGAAGTCATAGAATTGAATGAATAAGTGTTATTGAAGAGTTATTGAGTTTTAACTGATACACTGACATGCAAAAGATCTAAAACGCTATCAAACGAAAGATTTTGACGATCAAAAGCGAGATTAAATGACAAATACTATTAAAAAATTCAAAAGATCAGAAACATTCGGTCAAAAAGATCAATGGCAGTTAAACAGAGAACAGATCCAAGCAGTTTATTTTGATATGAAAGGTACTGACTTTTCCGTGTGTGAGGAAGAAATCGAGAATGTTATCCAGTCTCTTGTAAATTTAGGATACATTGAAATAGGAGAAACAACATGAATAAAGCTGAATATCTGGACAAAAAGAACCTATTGAACAGAAAGCATCAAGAAGAAAATTCATTTCTGGCAAAACAATTTGTACTTACCAATGCAAAAGCTAAAATAGGTGAGTTTGTCACTGATCATACTGGAACTGTAAAAGTGGAAAGAATCACTGCTACGATGGGATTTGCTAAGGACTTCCCTGAAGGTTGTTATTATGGGACATGTTACACTAAAGCAGGAAAGCCTTTCAAAAGTAATGAGAAAAGAAGTGTATATGGTGGAAACATTGAATCGGGGAAGAAATCATGAAACAGTTTGAGGTTGATGGGACACCACAACGGGTGGATAGGGGTTGACTAACCTTTTAGGTAAAGTTTAATTTATTCATATATTTTTTACCCCGAGTTCCATTGACCCCAATTTAAAAAGGAAATATTTTGAAAAAGCAACGACAAATCAAACAGGATGAATTAGCAAAGATCAGAAAACATTTCCATAAAAAACAAAATCATATTTGTCCTGTTTTAAAGATAAAATTCCCTGAATCTGAAATGGTAGTTGACCACAATCACAGCAATAATGCCAGAAATCTTGGACATCCAGAAGAGGCCGGATTATTAAGGGGAGTAATCAACCGATTTGCAAACGCACTTGAAGGTAAAGTAACCAATGCATATATCAGGACCGGACTCCATAAAGAAAAAGATATTACCCTTCCTGATTTTTTAAGAAACTTAGCTGACTTTATTGAGGAGCCTCCCATGACACACCTGAACTATCTCCATCCTAATGAAAAGCCTAAAGATAAAAAGTTAATGAAATCCAGCATTAACAAATTGGTAAAGGCATTCAAAGAGAAATATCCCAATAAGAAAATCCCTCCTGTCTTGATTTATAAGCAAAAGAAAACCAAAAGAGGAGTGATCAAAGATAAAGATAAGAGAATGACGACAGGGCTTGAAAGACTGTTTTCAGAATTCGGTATTGAACCAGATTTTAAAAAGGGGTAAAGATGAGTGATAAAAATAACGTAGTTTCATTAGGTGATCATGCTGGAAATGCTTTGATGATTACTCCTGCACAAATCTTACAAGATTGCCTGGATAATGACATCGGCAAAAGAGGAGCATTCAAAAATGGTAAAAAGCTTTTAATTCTTGTGTTAGATGATACAGAAGGTAATTATCATACTAATTTTTGTCAAGCAGGTATGAAATACAGCGAAATGGTTTCATTGTTAACCGTGATGCAAAGTTACATAACAAAAGAAATGGGATTCTAAGGAGAAAGAAAATGGCAAAAGCAACAATTGTACTGAAAAGTGGCCAGGTATATAAAAACAAGAAAGTTCCTGGCAGTCCTTTTGGAAATAATGAAAGGATGATTGCTTCTTTGGAATTTGAAGGTTTAATAAGCGATAAATCAAAGCCAGGGATTTATTCTCTTTATCTTCCAAGGAATCTTGAACTCCGTCCAGAAAGGAATGATGCCGATACACTTGATGATTTACAAAACCGATGAAAACAATTATGGGGATACTTGCCATTGTTGGCGTATTTGAATTTTTTATTTTGTTCGGTATTTGTCTTTATGCATTTATAAAAGGGACAGAACGTAATAACAACCACATAAAATTTGATTTTTGTGATGATTATGATGACGGGGAAGCAACAGTGTTTTGTCCCTGCGGGACTGATGTTCAGTTAATGGAATTAGCATTATCAGGGGATATAGTTTGTCCTAAGTGCAAAAAGATATATTTTGAGTCTAAAACCAAAAAAGTCCATTTAAAAGGATTAATTCGTAAAGATGATTTATAAAATATGAATGTACCCAGAACGATGCGGAAATACAATTCAGACACGTTGATGGTGATGTTGAAGATAGTGAATTTCATTTCGGTATTCGTTGTATGGGTGATTGGACTGTTATGGGTAAAAAAGATCTATTTGATTTTTTGGATGCATTAGGTTTTAAAATCACACAATAAACAGGAGAGGAGATTAAAATGGGAACAATCGAATCAGACAAAGAAGCAAGAAAGATTGGGAAAGATTTAAAACCGGCAGAAGTTAAAACGAAGATCTCCAAAATTAAATGGAAGAAAGATCATCGTGGAATCAAGTATGATAAAAAGTCAGGAGTAGTAACTGCAACATAGGAGATCCGAAAATGGCAGATATAAATTTTGAAATAATAACAAAAGGTGAGAATGTAATTGGACATAAATACCTTTGCACTGAAAACGACAATGAGATTGAATTTTATCATGTTGATGGTGATGTTAATGATGGTGAATTTCGCATAGGTACTCAAGGGATGGGAATTTGGACTGTTATTGGCAAAAAGGATTTATTCAATTTCTTTGCTGAATTAGGATTTAAAATCACACAATAATTGATTTATTATTAATTTCTTAATAAGTTCTTGACAAGCTCATTTGAATTGTAGTATAAAATACTATGAAAAATAATGAAAAATAACTTAGGATGGAAACAATGAATATGGTTATTTGTAATGCTAAAAAGAAATCCAAACACTGCATTACTCTATGCAGACACGGCAGACCTCACATCAAAGAGACTGGTTCTGAGTCTTGTAATATTCCTCAATTCTGCTCCCTTTCATTGGCAGGTATCAGAAAAATGATTTGCAAACCTCTTAGTAAACAAGCCCAAAAGGAATACCTAAAAAATGAAAGCTGATAAAGAATTAATAATTCGTGCGGCTGAGTTAGGAATCATTCGTTCAATGGAGAGTTTTCTTGTAGAACCTTTAAAACCAGGAAGACTCAAAACAAGATTTGAGTTTATAAAAATGTTGGTTGATGTTGAACTATGTCAAATTAAAATGATGGATAAGAATTTCTTTGCTGATAATGAAGCTGGAATTAAAATATGGCTTGAGACATTATCTGATGCCCTTCATTGGATTGATGGCGAAACTCACATAGGATCTGTTGTTTCTTTCTGCCTTGCTTTTCTTGAACGATCAAAATCAGCTTATGATAAAAAATTAACTGAATATCTTTCCGACATACTTGACTATTATGAACGGCAAGATAATATTACCTATAGGGATATTTATAATGGCAAAGAATTTGATGAAAACTGGAAACTAATAGGAGAAATGTTCAATGGGGGATGAAATGCTTGAGTTCAATGGTGAAGTAAAAGAGGTAAGTCAAAATGCTTGCCTTATCAATGTTGATGGAGTAACTGGATGGGTTCCTGATTCATTAGCTGACTATGTTGATGAGCCTGAAGTCGGAAAAGAAATTGTTTTCTTTATTCCTGAATGGTTAGCTGAAAAGAAAGGATTCTTAGATGAGGACTGAAAAACTAACTTATAAGGAACTCCTGCGACAATTAGATTACAACTCATTAACTGGTATTTTTATAAGAAAAATATCAAATAGTTCAAGAGTAAAAATAGGTGATATTGCAGGATCTAAAAATAAAAAAGGATACATCCAAATATGTGTAAATGGAAAATTGTACTTAGCTCATAGACTTGCATATTTCCACTATCACGGGTATATGCCTGAAAATCAAATTGATCACGAAGATCAAATAAAACATCACAATTGGATTTTAAATCTAAGAGAAGCTTCTGATCAATGTCAACAAAGAAATCAAGGAACTCCTAAAAATAATACAAGCGGTGTAAAAGGAGTTGTATGGAATAAAAATAGAAGTAAATGGATAGCTCAAATTACTTTAAATTTCAAAAATAAAGGGCTTGGGTATTATAAAGATTTTAACAATGCCGTATGCGCTCGTTTAGCAGGAGAGCAATGTTTAAATTGGGAAGGGTGTGATAGTAGTAGTCCTGCTTACCAATATGTGAAGGAGAATATACAATGTCAGAGGAATTAATAAAAATTTTTGTATGGTCAGATAATACATGGATGTATGAAGACGATATAGAAGATGGTGATTTAGATTGGTTTTGCATGGAAACAGGCAAGAGTGACGACTTCGCAGAGTATCAAGTTTCTTTGGATTTAGAAGCTGATGATATTCAAATGCTCATTGATCTAAATTCTTTGCCTGGAATGCTTCCTGATCCTGTTGCTTCAGAAGTAAAACCAATTGAAGAAATGGGAAAAATATCAATCCCTGTTGGTGCTATTGTTATTGTATCTCATTCAAAAGATATCGACTATTCCGCAGTTACCATGCTGGAAGATCGTTTAATTGTTAATGCGCCTGATTTATTCATTGAAGTTATAATGCCAAAGGAAGAATAAATGGAAATTCAAACTGTTCAATTAATTCAGGTTGTTGTAGGAGCCTTTCTTATATTTGCTACCTATAAAGTAAAAAATAATGAAGTAAGAATTATGCTTATCATTATAATGGCTATTTTATTTTTAGTTAATCCAATACGTTTCAAACAAGAGGGAATATCAAAAATTGAAAGGAGGTCAAGTACGATCAATACAGCATTGCCAGAAAGGGTTGTGGTGCAGAAATTAACATTTAAAAAACAACAAGCCATTGATATGGCAGAACTTAAATCAGACTCAAAAAGGAGTTTCAACAATGAAGAAAATTAATTTATTATCCATCGTATTCCTGCTATTGTTAATGGCAATGTATTCATGTGGATGGGAAACTGTTCCACCTACTGCGAAAGGGAAGATTCTTACCACAAGTGGATACAGCCTTGATGTTTTGGTCCCTGGAAAATACACTTTATGGGGTCGGGATGAATTGGTACTATTGCAGACAAATACAGCTACTTATTCCGAAAGTGTTAAGGTGATTTTGCAGGACAAACTTACCATTACTGCCCATGTCAAATTCAGGGGGAGAATTGCTGGATCTCAGGATGTAATCAATTCCATGTTTAATGATATTACTCCAGGTGATGATAAGATTGTGCAGTTCATGGAAGTTTATAATGTGTATGGACGAATGGCTGTACGTAATAAAGCCCGTGAGATTCTTAGTAAATACAATGTTGAAGATGTGCATAAAAACTATGCAAGATTATCAGGGGAGATAAAGGCATCATTGACAAAGGTTTTAATAAATACCCCTCTTGAAATTTCTGATATTGCTCTCGGGGAAATAGCTTACCCTAAAGTTGTTACTGATGCTGTGAATATGTCCAAAGAGCGGCAGATGTCAATAGAAAAGGAAGAAAATCAAGCATTGATTGATATGACCAAAAAGAAAAATGAGCTATTGCTGGCTGAAGCTGATTATCAAATTGAGATCACAAAAGCTAAGGCAATCAGGGATAAGAATAAGATAATTGGGGAAGGCGTTACTCCAGCACTAATTGAACTCAGGAGATTAGAAGTTCTTGAAAAAATGTCAGAGAATAAAGCTGCTGTGTTTATGCCTGTAGAGGGTATGACATCAATTGGAGCACAAATCAAAATGTTCAAATAATGAATGATGTCGGATCGCTTCCGACTGATCTGGGGGTTGCTCAGGTTCTTCCCAGTAAGAATGGCAGTATAAAACCTGTCCACTTTATTATAAAGGAAACTAAAAAATGAGTAAGCTTTCCTGGGATGAATATTTCTTCAGTATCACAAAAGTTGTTGCCACTAAAAGCTCCTGTCTCAGAAGACAAATTGGAGCTATTGCCGTTAAAGATAAAAGGATTCTTGCTACTGGATATATACTATGAATGATAAATGGGATAATAGATTTATAAAATTAGCAGAACATATTGCATTCTGGTCAAAAGATCCATCAACTAAAGTTGGATCTGTTATCACTGACAATAAGAGAATTGTATCTCTTGGATTTAATGGTTATCCTAAAGGCATACCTGATGATGATCTTAATAACAGACAAAATAAATATGCAAAAGTAATCCATGGGGAATTAAATGCAATTCTTTTTAGTAAAGAAGATCTTACTGGGTTTACTCTTTATGTATGACCTATGCCACCATGTTCTCAATGTGCTTCTGCAATAATTCAATCTGGAATAATACGGGTTGTAACTTGTTATGCCAATGTAGAACAATTTAAAAGATGGGGTGATAAAATTAAAATAACTGAAAAAATGTTTGTTGACGCAGATGTAGAACTTAACTATATTTAATGTGTTGCATTGTTAAACAAATTATGCTAAAATAGGATATGAAAATGAAAAAAACATTGGGAATAAGACTATCAGATGAACAACTAAAGTACATTAAAAAGATTGCAACAGAAGAAGAAAGAAGTCTGTCGGCAATAATTAGGAGAATGATTGATGCAGAAATTAAAAAAAGTAACCCCAACACAAAAAGAAGTTAGGAAATTATTTTCATATAATAAAAAAACAGGAGTTCTCAGATGGAAATGCCCAAATTGTCCACGTATAAAAATTGGGGATATAATAAAAGATTCTTGTAATGGTTATTTAAGAGTTGGTATAGGTAATTCAAGATTTTATGCACATCAAATTATTTGGATAGGTTTTTATGGGTATTTACCTAAAAATGATATTGATCATATAAACAGAATTAAAAACGATAACCGTATTTGTAATCTAAGAGAATTAACACACAAACGTAATTTACAAAATACAGGAAATTTTAAACATAATACATCAGGCATTAAAGGAGTTTATTATTGTAAGAGCAGAAATAAATGGGAATCAAAAATAAAAATAAATCAGAAAACTATACATCTTGATAGATATGTTGATTTTGATAATGCTGTTTGTGCAAGACTTGCAGCAGAGCAATGTGTTGGATGGGTTTGTTGTGATAGCCCTGCATATAACTATGTAAAGGAGAATATTCAATAATGATTGATTCTATTGAAAGTAAATATTTTGAAACACACCAAGATATGCACATAGAATTACATGAAGGTGTGAATATTTTAATTGGTGCGAGTGATGAAGGTAAATCTGGTTTAATCAGACAGATAAAATGGAATGCCCAGAATCGTCCTCAAGGTGATAGTTACAGAGATGATAAACTTGATCCCAAAAAGAAAGAGGATAAATTAAAAGCCACTGAAGTCATAATCAAATATAAAGATTCTGGGACTGTAACAAGAGCAAGAGATGGTTATGCTGGGGGTATAAATCATTATCAAATAGATAATCAAGAACCTCTTAGAGCTTTGAAAACTGATGTTCCTGATGAAGTACAAGAAATAACCAGAATGAAGGAAGTCAACATTCAGGGACAGCATCCCACAGAACAATACTTCCTACTGGCAGATAAGCCAGGACAGGTAGCAAAGCAATTTAACAAAGTTGCTGGACTGACTATAATGGATGATGCAATAAAAAGTATTAATTCACAGGTCAGATCATGTAATGCTGAGATAGGTGTGCATAAAAAAGGAATTGAAGATCGTCAAAAAGAACTCAAAGAAACTGAATGGGTACTGAAGGCAGAGAAGTTTGCCAAGAAATTAGAACAGTTTATGCACAAAGCAGAACATAAAAAAATTGAGTTCCAAGAATTATCTGAAAATATAAGACTCATTAAAAATATTGACGAAAAATTGAAAGAGTTCGATGATATTGGTATAGCCAAAATAGCTCTTGTACGTCTTTGTGATCAAAGCGAAGCTCTTAGCAACAAGGAAGATCAAAGAGCTATCATTCAAAACACTGTTGAAGCTATCAAACTTGTTGATTTAAAGCTTTCTGATAGTAGTGATACTGTTGAAGCTCTAACAGCGTTAAAAGCACTACAGAAGCAAAAGATATTTATCAATAAATACAATGAACAAATTGAAATTGTCCGAGATCTTTTGGTAAAAATTAAAAGAAATGAAGAACAACATAAAATAGCTACTAAAGAAGTGAATGAAGCCATAAAACAACACGATAAAATCAGGGCAGAAACAGAGTGTCCTGTGTGTGGAAGGAGTGGATTATGAAATTCATTGGAGCAGCAGATATTCATATTACAGATAGATGTCCGACAAACCGAAAAGGTGACTATTTTGGGCAGATAATGAATAAGTTTGAATTTATTCTAAAAACAGCAATGAAAACTGATTCAAAAGTTATTGTAGTTGCTGGTGACTTCTTTAATTCTGCGAAAGTTAAATACGAAGTTACTAACAGGGTGCTATCACTGGTACAAAAATATAATGACGTAAGAATATTGGCAGTACCTGGACAGCATGACCTCCATTACCACACAGGGGGATTAAAAAATACTCCTTTAGGTATTCTTGAAACGGCAAAAGCTGTTGAAATTCTCAAACCTGATTCTATCACTGAGATAAATGGAGTTACTTTTATGGGTTGTGGTTGGAATGAAAAACCTTCAGTGGAAGCTGATGTATTATTGATGCATTTGATGATAACAAAGAAAGGTGAACTTTGGTCAGGACAAACAAATTACAGCACTGCACACGCAATTTTACGTAAGTATCCCTGGGCAAAATGTATCCTCAGTGGAGATAATCATGCTCCTCATGTACTTAGACTACAGAATAAGAAATTACAAATAAACTGTGGAGCCGTTCCAAGATCAACAAAATCTCAAATAGGATTTCAACCAAGAGTTCATTTGATTGATAGTGATGATTGGACATCAAAATCAATTAAGATTCCATGTCTTCCTGCGGAGGATGTTTTTGACTTTAATAAAATTGCAGTTACGGAATTAAAAGATGAAGCAAAGAAAGAGGCAGAGGCAAAGATTGCAGAATTTATTAGTATGCTTCCAAAGAATCAAGTAGATAAGCCTAATTTCAAAACTATTCTAAGTTCTGTTATAGCTCATGCAAATCCTAAACAAGATGTAAGAGATATTATAAATAATATTATGGAGACTATCTGAATTGCTATTAAATGAAACATGGACTCAGTTTGTGAATAGGGCTGAAAAAAATGGCAACGATCTCGTAACGCAAGACAAACTGGATCATATTGAAATATATAAAACTGGTCCAAAGGAGATTACAATTGAAGAAGAATGAATCCTGGAGTGATTTTATGGCAAGAGCTAAGAAAAATGGTGTTTCCCCCACAAGACAGGAGCAGTGGGATAGGGAGGAAGAGGCAAAAGCAAATGTTTCAAAGGCACATGAAATATGGGCTGTTGCCCAATTAATGCCTGGGGAAGGTATAGAAGATGGTGTTGCCCGAATTGAAAAAATATTAGAGGAAAAGTAAATGGATCTAATACAAGCGATCAAAAAAGTAGAGTCTAAGGATAAGGAACGAAATAAATTATTAGGTCAGCGTGAGATGTTGATGCAAAGTCTCAATGATCTCGGCTATGAAAATATAGTTCAAGCAGTAAAAATATCCACTGAACTTAAAGATGAAGTGCAAAAAATGAATGTTCATTATCAAAAAGGTGAAGATAAATTCAAGGAGCAGTTTGGCCATTTACTGAATTAAACTTATCAAGGTATTAAGTTTACAAGGAGAATAAAATGAAAACAATAATGATAAACATCTCAGGCCCAACAATGATGGTATTGAGTACTTTTGTGGTAGTGCTTTTTTCTGCATTAATATTGAGTTTTTTCAATACCCGACTCAGAAAAGAAGTTGAGAAACGGCGACAAGAGAACATAGAGCTGATGCAATCCATGCTGGTTAAAGAATGCGTGAAGGTGAGTAAATCAGATCCAGGTGCGGAAATTATAGGTAAGATAAGAACCAGCAACGACGAAAAGTTGCATAGTATGTACTGCGATAATAAAGAATCTTAATAATATATAATGTTTACAAAGGCAACATGAATAAATTATTAGAAAACCTAAAAGATAAACTCCAAGATCGTAGGACTTCAGAAAAAATTCTGGAAATTACTATAGCCAAATTAGAAAAAAATTTAATTCATATGGAAAACCTGAATGAGGCAAGAGCTATTTTTCAAAAGGCTTCCCAGGTCACACAAACACAATTATCAGAACAGATATCTGGTATCGTTACAAGTGCTTTATCTGCTGTAGGGTTTCCTTATTCCTTCGTGGTTGAGTTTGTTGAACGAAGAAATACAACTGAAGCCGATTTGTGGTTTGAGCAAAATGGAAAACGAAAGAAACCTCTTGATTCGTGTGGTTATGGTGCCGCTGATATTGCTTCTCTTGCTTTACGTGTTGCTTACTGGAAACTTGACGGTGAAGCAAGGAATGTGCTTGCGTTGGATGAGCCGACACGTAATCTTTCTGTAGACAAACAACCATTGGCAAGTATGATGATTAGAGAACTCAGTAGAATGGAAGGAGGACTTCAATTCATTATAGTAACTCACCAAAAAGCACTGGCAGAATCAGCAGATAGACTTTTTACAGTAGTTAAGGAAAATTATATATCGCATGTTACGCAAAAGGAGATAGAAAATGCCAATTGAACATTCATTAAAAATGCTGGAAGAAGTATTTGAGGAACAGGTTATTCTTTTTGGTACTGATGACTGGAAGTTTTATAAGTTCGGACTCGGTGGACCATACAAAAGAAACCTTACTAAATTACAAAGATTATCAGATGACCATGACGAAGTTATTCAAACTCATTTTGGATTAAGCGAAGAAACTGCCTCTTTCAATAAACTTATTGTTTTATGCCTGTCTGCCGCTAAAGATCCAAAAGAAAGGTTTAAGAATATTGATACCTTTCGCAGACAGATTGCAAGGATGAAAAGAATCCTATGAAGTTCAATAGGTTTCAGATATACCCACTGATAGTTTTGATAATTATATGGAATAAAATAAAACAATTATTTAAAAGGAGATTAAAATGACTGAACAACCTTGTAAACTTGTACCTGTTACTGATGTTTCTTGTATTAATTTCAATGAAGTTGATGGTTGTGGAATTGATTGTGAATATTTCAATCCTGATGATGATTCAGTTTCGCCTGAGTTGGAAGAACTAATTGAAAAAGAAATCAAGAAGAATAAAAATCCACAAGATGTTAATATAAAACTTAGTGGACTCCCTAAGTTCGACAAAACACATGAGTTCGTGGTACTTAAAAAACACGTTTTTGCTATTCAGTCAGTAAGTCTAAAAAAGATTATCCTCAAATACAAGCGAAAGCTAAATGATACAGACAAAATCAAAGATGGGATTTATGTTTTCACTGATAAGGATGATAAACTTCTTGAACCTCATGCAGTTTTCACCAAGTTTGATCGTGATGCCAGAGCAAAAAAAGTAGTAGCACTTGTAAAAGAGGCTGGATTGAGAGAAGAGGAGAAAGTTTAAAATGAAAAGCAAAGCCCCAAAAAATACAATCAATGAAAACAAGCCTGATATGGATTTAATTCCTTGGGGATTGATAGCAAAACATTTACCTCCAGCATATGAGGAAGGTTTAATCAAATATTATAAAAGATCCTGGGAATTAGGGTTCGCTACTACCTCTATGTTTTCTGGTGCTATGCGGCATTTAATAGCTTACAGGGATGGTGAAAATTATGATCATTCAGCACAAGAATTGGGAATCATTAAACACCATTTAGCTGGCGCATTGTTTTCTATTCTTTGTATGCTTGATACATACGATAACCATCCTGAATTGGATGATCGTGACAAGAATCATAAGCCAGATGGGTGGAACAACGAAGTAATGAAAGAACAAATTGAAGCTCATAAGAAATATTTAACGGAGAATCCCTATGAAAACAATAATAATTGATTTATCATTGAACAGGCAGTTAAAAATATATAAAGACTCTAAAAATCATAACTACAATATGGCAGTTATTTTAAATAAAGATCTATTTATAAGACCAGGAACTCCTGTAATAATTGATGTATGCCCAAAATCAATTATACAATTTGCAACCAATGATAATAGCGACTATGTTACACTACACTACGGAAAATCATCTGAAAAAATAACACACACAACTCGTTTGCATATAGTGGATATTTGTATAACAGTGCGTACTCATAAACCTTTTGAGGGTCAATAATGGATACTCGCCGATTAATGGTCATATCAGAAGATCGTGCATTGCTTGTATATCCTGATCCTGATACCGGATATAACACAGTCATTGTCACATATATTGATGGTGTGGAACTAACCGCTGGCAAGCCTTTAGTGCTGGACACAGAACCTAATTTAGTGATCAGTAGTGTAACTAAACTATCACAAGAAGATATCATAATCTTCTTTGAATCTGGCAAAGGGGTAGTTGTAAACATACATGGGTTGGATTTAAAAATAAAAGAAATTATATAGGGAGCAAACTAATATTATGTGCCATTTAATTTATTTTATAATAGTGGTGATTCAAATTCCATTTGCGCTACAAAATAATACTATCTCGTGGGCATCCTGTATTTCATTAGGATTTTGTTTAGGATTATGGGTAGCTACTACCATTAACAACAGGAGGTAATTATGAATATCGAAACAGTAATACTTTCAAAAAACAAAATTATGCATATTTATCGAGATCCAGACAACCATTATTTTTACACTGGTCTTGTATGGCAGTATGATAACGCAACACTTACATTTGCACGTGGAAATCCTTATGTGATTAATGATGATTCCTCTGAGAATATGTTAACAGCCACAGCAATAACAGAAACTTGGGTTATGTTAATGTGGGGACCGCATCCAGAGGTAGATCATAGAGTTCAGCGTGTTGATGTGCAAGATTTACAATTGATAATAGGGAGAATTAAATAAAATGACACAAAATATTATTCATGTAGAAGCTACTAATTTACCTGACTTATGGTTCCAAACTCTTTACAAAGCAATTGAGTTAGGGAGAGATTTTACAGTTGATACAGGATCATTTGCAGGACAGAAAAGAAAAGAAATGGATTATGTGATTCTTCATGCAAAATGTCCAGGGGTTGGAGAACTTCTGCCTAAATTGAATCCAGCTTTAGGGTTGGATGATCCTGTTGCTCAGGATTATATGGATGATTATCTCCCATATCTTATGACCGGTGAAGAAGCTAAAGGTGAAAGTTATACCTATGGAAGTAGAATATGCAAAGCATTTATGATGGACATTTTAACTACTAAATTAGCCAAAATTAACAATATTTTGATTGATGATTTAAACGCACTGCATGATAAAAAAATTATAAAAGGTGTAAATTACGGGTTTGAAGTCAACCAAATGGAATTAATGATCTGGACTTATAAAAATAAAGGATTCAGGGACAATCAGATGATTATGCAGGTGGGACAACCTTCTGACATGCTTCTGAAAGATCCCCCATGCTTACGTCATATTGATACCAGAATTCAAGATGGAAAACTTCACTTTTATCCTTATTTCCGTTCCTGGGATCTTTGGGGTGGTCTTCCTGCCAATCTTGGTGCAATTGAGTTGATGAAACAGTACTGTGCTGAACAGATTGGTGTGGAAAATGGAGAAATCATTGCAACATCTAAAGGACTCCACCTGTATAACTATGTTTGGGAAATTGCAGAAACCATTCGTGGTCGTTCCGCAGAAGAATTTAAAAATGAAATGATCGGAAAAAGTAGTAGGCAGATGTTGTTTGAGGATGCCCAGGATTCAGGGGGAGCGCAGGATGATATGATATGATATAGTTTTACAAACACTTAAAAAATTTAAAGCACGTTCATTCTCCTTGCGTTTTAGCGAGTTTGAACGTGCTTTTACCTATTGCTATCAGTTCTGTTTAAATAGCTCTTAAATAGTGCTTAAACTTGTTCTAACTTTGACGGTAAATTTTTCAAAAACTTAGACTTTTCACTTTGATAAATTTTATTCAATTCTTGTTCAGTTGCATTATTCATTTTTGCAATTGAAAAGTAAAGTCCCATTGCCAATTTTAAAGCTTCTATTATTGCGGGTGACATATTATATCCTTTGTTATTGATGGTTATAGCATTGCTACAGACAGAATCAAAGTATCACCTAATCATTCAATGAGCTTATCGAGATCGCCCACCAGATCAATCAATTGCTGCTCAATATCCGCAGAGTATGGGATAGACCCCAACACCATACTGTCATATATTTTCAACAACGGATACATCTTTTCCAGAATTACATATTTCTTTCTAAGAATTTTCTTTTGATCTTCCGACAAAGCAGGGTTAGATACTTTTGCCCACTCCCCCTGCAAATCCACAACATACCCTGTTTCAGTCATGTAAGAAGCAAACTGAGAATTGTATGTCCCATAAGCAACAATTAATTGCTTTTGAGTAGTCATACCACCAACAGCACAGGACATTAAAAATAAACACATCACCATAATTAACTGAACTGGATGTAACTTAAACGATTTCATCAATTTCATCAATTTCATCACTTCTCTCCTTCTTGTTTAGGGATGATTCCCTCTATAATTAATTCGTGTATCCTATATGTTTTCTAACAATATTAACCCCAAACGCCTGATTCCCAAGTCAGGTACAAAGCAACCAGCAAACCGACTGCAAACCCAGTCATGAACGGTATTGCTCTTTTTGCTAACCAGAACATGTTGCCCAATTCCCGAATTGAGTTATAGGAACCATCCTCAGTGCTTCTGGAACAAACACTTCCTCGTATATAGGCTCATCATCTGATCCCCCAACTTGCACAGATTCATAATGTTCCTCTATCGTTCCTGATTGGATAAGCCCGTCAAGATCAGGATACGCCTTGAACAACTGTTCTTTAGACCCAAACACTTTGCCCTGGAGGTAAGTCTGTAATGCTGTGTTAGTGAACTCAATATTCTCATCTGACATTGGGTCTTCAAGACCTGTGAGTTCCTGAATCACTGCAACAATCTCTTGGACTCTGCCGGGAATCATTGAAAGGAAGGCTTCTCCTTCGTGAATTTTAAACCTCTGAGCATTAACAGGAATCTTTTCGAATATTGCGACATCGTTTTTCATAACAATATCACACTTCCACGGACCTGCGTTTGCTTCTGGTACTACTATAAAAAGCATCACGTTGCCACCTTCCAGTCGCTTTGTTTAAGCGTTGTTATCTTGTGATCTGCAATCGAGTTCTGATAATCGTTCCCGAGAAAATAAGTCAGTGCATCCCCAGGATCAAACGATCCGTCGAAATCCGTCACTGGGCTGTGCTGCCAGGTTCCTGAGACTTTTACTTGGAGTTGCATCTTGGGTTGGTTGGTTGCTTTAATTGATATGGCGTCAAAATAGTTAGTGTCACCCGTTGTATTCTGTGTGACCAGTATGATATATGTTGTAGTCGCTTCTGCTACAAAAGAGTCTGTATTTGTATGCCAAGCATCATCATTAGTAATGCCCTCAGTTGTACCATTCTTTGTCAGCCAATCCGATGAACCATCACTAAAGTCATTTGCGGCTCCTATCCTTGACAAAAATGACCCTGCGTTTGCGCTTGCCCCATAAACGCAACCCTCAATCAGATAGGTTTTACCTATGATAGTAGTAATGGCCTGATAAGCTTTCGCCCCAGACCCATCATCAACTACTTTCAATGATTTTGAGCCAGCATATACAATTGTTGTTTCGGATGTTACTGTTGCATTATCCGCTGTCCAATTAGTTACGCCAGATTCCATATCCCCATTCACAACCTTCTCAGCACTCAGAGTATCATCATCCTTAACCCCTGTGACGAGGGCAATTGGATAAGGTACTCCAGCAACAAAGGCAGGGTCTTCAGTTACCTCAGTCGTCCCATCATCCAGGATCACAGTGCCATCATCGTCATGCTGGAAAAACCCATCTCCGGTAGCACAATTCAGTAGATTCCCTATTCCACTGGTTGCTGAGTAATCAACCCCAGGTGTCCAGTCGAAGGAATGGGTGGCAGATGCTGGGGAGATTTGTTTAAGACTTAAATTATCGAGATATATTCCACCATCGTTATCAGCGTTCCGTTCTCTAAAGATTAAATATTTGAATGTTGCATCATATATAAAATCATAAGTTATTTCAGTGAAAGCCGTTGCGGTGTTTGCTATACTCCCAACTGAATTGGTTAATCCTGTTGTAGTTGACGACATTTTACAATTCCAACTACCACCAGTACCAACATGACGCCAAGGGAATGTGAGTCTATACCGTACCCCATTTGTGCATAGTGAGGATATATCCTTATATACTCTTGCATCAGCAGATGGAGATCCATTTGAGTTAATTTGAAGTGCATAGGTTCCTGTATTCACTACAGAACTCTGACTCTCAAATAAATTAACCCCAGCATTTGTGAATCCTGTGGTTGCATTTGCTTCGTTCCCGTTTGGGTCACTTGTTGCGTTAGCGTCAGTTAATAGTTCTACCCCGTCAGCCACACCACCAAGCGCATCGTAAAGCTTCGGGTAGGCTGTGGGGAGGGTGGTGTTAGGGATTTCTTGGACTTTTATATCGTCAAAATCTACGTATTCGCTAATACCGCCCAACGCTTGATACACTTTAAATTTAACATCCACAGCAGTAAATCTGCCAGAATAGTTTTGCCAACTTGAAGTCAGAACAGGATTTACAGTATATTCTAAAACCCCTGTCTGCCCAATCCCTGTAAAAGCTTGAAGCCTTGTCCCTTTTGCTTTAAAAGTTGCTTTATATCTTTTCCCTATTGTCAGTGTGGTGTCTTTTATCAATCCACGGTTGTTATCTGTACTTGTAGTAAAAGTAACAGTTAAAAAATCAGATCCAGAATTATACGCTACTGCTGTGTCATTTTCAGAGTAATCCCCACTCGTATCAGTGCTAAAATCATCATCCAGCGCAATCGTACCATCAGCTTTCCCCTCGCTCGCAGTTATCGTCCCTGCTCTGGAGCCTATGGAGATGTTGCCTGTTGTTATCTTCTCGACAGACACGCTGAAAATATCTATATAAGAACCAGCACTGACAAAGTTTAATGTCCTATCTCCACCTGATATTGTAATCTTAAACGAGATTGATGTTGGGATTGCTGCTGCTGCTATTGTTGGATAAACATACCCAGAAGTGCCGTCTGTTATAGCCCCATCTGCTCTATAAATAAGTGTAACTGCGTATTTTTCAGTGCCCAGCAAAAGATTTGTATCTGAAAGGAGAAAGATATTCGATTCCCCATTTTTAGTTAATTTTTGGTACATCCCATCTACATCAGACACTACTGTCGCTACGTTACCAGCAACTCCCTTTGCCCAATCATCAGCAAGACCATCTGCGTTAGTGTCTGTCCAAGTGTCAAATCCGTTTTGGATCAACTCAACCCCATCACCAACCCCACTCGGCACATGGAAATCAAGTATTGTTCTGTCCTCGCTTACGTCTGCTCCGAGGACTTTTATGTTTGAGTTGTCGGTGGAGTTTGGGCCAAAAACTATTCTTTGGTCATCTGTTTTAGTTGTGAAATCTATAGAAAATTTAACAGTATAATAACCCAAATTTGAATCATACTCGTCTGATATAATAACAAGACTTCCAGCATTTTCCTGAGTTACGGTTTGTTCTCCTATAACACCAAAATACCTGGATTCGTCTGCTGTTGTATCGTTCCGGCAGTTAATACGGATTGAATTGGACGTCCCAGCTTGGTAACGAATAACCCCATAAAGTTTACTTGTTATTGCACCGGATACAGTAGATATCCACAGTGACGTTCCATCGTTTAGTCCGCCAGCATCAACAATATTGTATTCTACAAAAGGACCGAAAGTCTCACCTGTAGCAGACCGAGTAGCACCACTAAATAAAACCCACCCCCCAGGGTCTTCCGAATCCTGGCAAAGCTGTTCATAGTTCCCAAAGCCTGTCAGACCAAGCACCGGGTGATTCAATGGTGTCCCCGCTGGCACTGTTACAAGTTCGCCGGTGGTTGGGTGAATGTAGTAAGCTGGCCCTGCTGATGAGCATAGCAGGGAGTTTAGGGACACAATATCCTCTATCCCGTTAAGGCGAAATTGGTAATCCTTACGTAATCTGGATCTCAATGCAGGACCATCCATTGGTCCATGACCAAGAAAATTAGCTCCCCTGTAATTTTTCATATATAGCTCCCTACCAATCCACTTAAACAGTTCTAATTATTTGCCAACACCGTAATCACTTCTATTGTATCGGTTGATATAGACCCTAATACATATAACAAAATGTCTTCTCCTGCTTTTCTTGATGTATTAGGTTGGGAATACCAATCGTTAACATCAATAGTAAAATAAGGAGCACTCTCCTCATCCTTTTCTTTTAGAAAGAATTTAGATCCCGTTCTTGATTTAATCAAAAAATGGGAACAATAAGAATCAGCATCAAGAGTTATTGCTGTGTAAGTGGCATTGTTTACATCTACATTCAAAATCATAGTAAAACTCCCCTTTGTTAAGTATCTTTGTTTTAATTTTTAAGTCATATAGGTTTCCCCCCAATTAGAGGGCTTTCATTGCTATGTTTAAGACAACTTCAGTTAAATCACCTGTCAGAGTATCATTATCCATCTTAACAGTTACAACCTGTCCTGCGGTGAGATACGTTTCAACAGGGACAAGATTCATTGATTTATTCTCTCCAGCAATTCCTGATACAGAAACAATAGCATTACTGATTATGGTATCATCCACGTAAATAGATCCAGTTGCTCCCCATGCAGCACCACCAGTAGAATCAATCTGAGCAGTAAAAGACATTGTATACAATCCAGGCGCAAGAACTGTATATCTGGCAGATCGAGTCCATGTACCTGATTCATCAGCGACAAAAGTTTCTGCAATCGAAAATGTATCAACATCAGGAATGGCAGTTACCACATATTCATCATTATAACTGGTTGTTCCCGCAATTGTGATAGTTTCTCCTACAGATAATCCATGAGCTTCATCAGTAAAAGTGACAATACCTGTCCCAGTTACGGCACTTGCAATAACACCAGAACCATCTGCTTGGTATACCAAAAGTTCAGGTCCAGTATTCTCAAGTTCAATACCAAAAGGAATCACAGCGATAGTTGCCCAGGAAGCAGCAGCAAAAGCATCAACCATTGCTGTAGTGGCTTTAATAGTAAGATCACTAATTAGTCCATAAGTAGACAAATCATCCGAATTAATAACGTAGAAATCAAAAGAGAAAGGAGCAGCACCTAAAAGAAAAGTAGTATTACCAAGAAGAAATGTCTCGTCACCTGACAATTGAACATATACTCCATTTAATCCTGCTGTATGCATGATGGGAAGTATGATTCTGTAATCTTGATTCGGCCAACCTGCAATCGGAGGCAGTGTAATTGTTACATTACCAACACTTGTGTCTATGCACAAAAGACCATCACCAGGATTGTAAGAGTAATCAGCAGCAATATGTTTAACTGCCTGGAAAAAGTTTCCACCTACACCAAAGTTTCCGTTTTGTAAATTGTAATTCCAATTCCTTTCTGCTAATGTCATTTTTCCTTTCCTTTACTTAGGGTTAAATATTATCTTCTATAAATATTTCTGGATGATCAGTCATTAAAATTCTATTTGATTTTCTGTTTTCTCTCCAACCAAGAAACCCTACGAGAGTTAAAACAAACTTGGCAACATAAGATGCGTGGGGCATTCCACTTTCATATGTATTTAGAATATGAAAGATAGAATCTAATTGTGATTTAGTATAAGAAACAAAATAAATCTCTCCTAAATAATTTACATGGAGTAATCCTTTGTATCTATAACCAAAGTCATGTGGAACAGCACCTAACAATAACATTCCAGTAGGACTGTAAATACCATTTAGTATCTTTGGAACACTTGCACCATCAAATATAAAATCCATAGGAACAAATATCCATTTTCCAAGTGCAGGAACCCATAAACAATAGTCACACAAAACTGTCCATCTACGTCTAAAAATAAGAAACTTAATGAATCTCTTAAACAGATTTGTTTCTTTCTTAATGGGAACTCCTTGCATGATAGGGAAATGTAATTCATTCTTGTAAGTTCTTATGCATATGGTTTTCATAAAATTAATCCTTTTGATGTATACGATTGCAACTCCAGAAGAAAATACATTATTCGAGTGTGTCTTTTTATTCTATCAGGTGAAGTTTCAGTATCCAGCAATTCTGATTCTTCTGATATCAAACGAACTAAATCCATATGATCTTCTAAATCAGACGGCGTACTCATTTACATCCCCAGAGTTCAAATGAAAAGTGATTCGAGTCTACCGATTTGAACCTTCCGCCCCATCGGGCATCTTCATGGAGACTTTCCCAATATTCCCCAAGCTCAGTGTATACAGGATTATCTCCATCAGTGATATAGTCATCACCAATAAAAAGATTGTAATCCTGGGCAAGACGTTTTTTATGGACACTATTCTTTGAACCGTACCCACCATCTTCCCCAAATTCTCCATGCAATCTCGGATCTCTATACCCATCTCCTGTTGTTAATCCGTAACCTTTAGAATCAGCAAACAAAACTAACTTGGCACAGCACACAGTAAATTCTCGTTGTTTTTTTGATACACTCATTTTGTCACCACCATAAAAGGTTCACTCCAAACTGTCACAATTATTTCTCTGAGAGGGTTAACTTGGTAATGCCCCTCCCATTTTAATTTGTATACCCCTGGCTGTGCATAATTTGGTATTTCTAAAGGGTAGGTAATAGTGCGTTTTCCTACAGGAAGAGTTCCGGGGGAAGGGGAATAATCAATAACAAAATCATTTAATAGCTGGTGATACACAACAGATTCTATATTCATTTTTTTATCTAAATCTGCCCGATACCAAAGCATGTCACCAACTGCAACTTGCTTATCTGCATTAAGGATGGTTATTTTATCACAGGTGATAGGAACATATGGCCAAAATAACCAGTATGTTATTAATAAATACACCCCAATGAAACTAACCGCAGTTGCCCTGATTACCCAATGAAATATATAGGAATCTGTTCTGCGCCGATTAAACAGAGTTTTTTCTTGTAGCCTTTTCATATCTTCTTCCCCCTTGTTATCCAAGAATCACCTCTCCGCCAGAGCCATCTTCTCTGGTTGTGGCGTGTTTGTGTTTTGCCATAGACGCACAGTCCAATTTCACATCAGCATTTCGTTCGGCACATGTGATTTTATCAAGTTTAAGATTCAGATTGGCCTCCATCTTATTCATATTATGACCTAAATTATTAATCCAAACCTTCACAAAGAAGAAGCATACAATAAACAAAAAAGAATTTAGGCCCCAAAGTATCTGACCAGTTGTCAAGGGAGTGGGTGGCATAAAGGTGTCTCCTCATTAAAAATTAAACTATTTCTCGATAACCGCTTTTAATAGTTTTGTCATTTGGTAGGGCCATCTGTTATCCCCACTTTGTCCAAACTTCTTGTATCTTGTTAAGTGCCAGTTCTTGTAACTTACAGATATCCTCTATGGTCAAATCAACAAAAGTATTGTCTTTGTTTTTCCATTTTACAATGATGTCTTGGTATACTGTAAATGTCAAACGCCCAGATTATTTTCATTTCTTATCCTTTTTAACCTTCTTTTGCTTTTGGGCTTTTCCGCTAAAATCTTTTTCTTTAATAATCTTTTTATCTATCAGCAGATCAATTAGTTCCATCAGTAAATCGGCAGGTTTTTTCCCGTCAATTATCGCTTGCAACTCTTCTTTTGTATGTTTCATAATGATCCCCTATTTGCTTATGTAAACTCTGGCATTCCTTGGACCACCAGAACTCGGTGCTGTAACAAGAACAGTATCCACAGTGTTCATAATAACTTCATATTCATGGCTCAAGACATTGAAGGCATTCGCCTCATACTCAAAGCTGATTTTGTCTGCACTTGGTGTAACCGTGTCATCATCTGTGTGAAGGATAATTGATGCAGCAAAATAAGACCCAAAAGAGGGCCAGTTAGCATCTGCTACGGCATTTGTGGCTGTGCCACTCATGGTATTATTGACTGTTTCCATTGCTTGTGATAATGCTGCATAAGGGTTGTTTATTGTTGCTGCCGTCCATGTTTCAGAAGCATACACAGAATTAGTATTGATGTACCAATTTCCTTCTACACCCCCATGGATTGAGTTAAGTGAACTGATTATATTTCTTGCAATTGTTTCACCTGAACCGACAACTATAAATGTCCCGCCATTCAATTCCATATCAATGAAAGTTGGATCAAAGGAGAAGGCGTAGTTTATGGTCTGATCATTTAGTGTCTCGGTTGTTGTCATGGAAACTAAATCAGTGTACAGGTCTGTGTCTACTGAATCTGAGCCTGAGATTGTGGGGATGAATTGGTTGTCGAGGTATGCTGTTGAGGATGTATCTATTATTACTGATGTTCCGTAGCCTGAGTTGCCTAAATCTTTATACACGGTTATTACTTTTGAATAGGACAGTGCTGTTACTGCAACATAGTCAGACCTTGCACTTTCAAAAACTGCTGGTGTTCCTGGGGTGATCGTCGAGGTAGCGATGTCTAACACACAAGCTGTGCCGTAACTGGAGTTACCAACATCTCTATAGCAAACAATTGCCTGATCTGATGTCAGCATTGCTACTGAGGTATAATATGTACTTGCACTCTCAAAGACCACTGGTGTTCCTGGGGTAATTGTCGAAGTAACGATGTCTAAGATACAGGCTGTGCCGTATTCTAAATTACCGTTATCCCGATAGCAAACAATTGCTTTTGTAGATGTTAGCATTGCCACTGAGGTATATGTGGTAGATGCACTCTCAAAAACTGCTGGTGTTCCTGGTGTTATTGTTGAACCAGAAATGTCTAAGATGCAAGCTGTTCCATAACTGGAGTTACCAACATCTTGGTAGCAAACAATTGCTTTGGTTGATGTTAGCATCGCTACTGATGGACTGTTAACATATGTGCTATCAAATACCACTGGTGTTGCTGGAGTGATTATAGACCCTGAAATGTCTAACACGCAAGCTGTGCCATAGTTTGAAGTATCATCATCTCTGTAGCAAACAATTGCTTTAGTTGATGTTAGCATCGCTACTGAAGACCAAAAGATTTCAGAACTCGCAAAAACCGCTGGTGTTCCTGGTGTGATGGTTGAACCAGAAATGTCTAAGATACAGGCTGTGCCGTATTCTAAATTACCATCATCTTGGTAGCAAACAATTGCTTTGGTTGATGTTAGCATTGCCACTGAGGTAGTTGTAACAATAGAACTCGCAAAAACCGCTGGTGTTCCTGGTGTGATGGTTGAACCAGAAATGTCTAAGATGCAAGCTGTTCCATAACTGGAGTTACCAACATCTTGGTAGCAAACAATTGCTTTGGTAGCGGATATCATAACTACTGATGTATAATATGTACTTGCACTCTCAAAAACAGCAGCAATACCACCAGCAACAGCTGGATCAACAGCAAACCCCAATTCAAATGCACCATTAACAAACTCACCAGCAACCATCTCCCAATCACCACTTGCAATTGCATCAGTGTTGGTAAAATCTATGCTAATCTGACAAGTAGCAACACCACTTGCTATGGAGATAATTCTTGCTTCTCCAGTTTCACCAGAACTCACATTTTTGATAATCTTAGAAACATCTGTTGATGCCCAAGACCCAGATCCAAGTGTAAAGCTCACTGAGCCGCCTGTTACGGCTCCTGGTGTCAGGGTTACAGCATAAGCTGTGTCTTCCAGTGTAAAACCTGTATCTCCTGTTGTGATGTCCCAAGAATTATTTGTAAGGGTATCTTGGGGAACTTCCTCATAGACAGATACATGGGCCTCAGTAATAGCATCAGCGGGAGTATCCAGAGTGATTGTGATTTGTTCATCGTCTACCCAATTTGATTTGTTTACAAAACCCAATTCTACTGAAACATCCGCAGGAGCAGACCACTTCATACCACCAGTTTTCGCTGTATCTTTTGTTAATATATAATCATTAGAACCCGCTTCATCCAGTTTTAAATTGGACTCATCAATCACATTGTCAGTGATTGTTAATACCTCAGAGCCAGTAACCTCACCAGTATGTGTTGCATTGGTTACTTTTGCAGTATTAAAATCAATTGCTGTGCGGTTTTCCTGTAATGCCCCCTCAACTTCTGTAGCAGTTATAATATTTCCAGCATCAGCAATACTTACATCAGCAGCTACACTGGATAATCCACTAACACTACCTCCTACACCCCCTTTACTTGTGCGTAAATCGAGGTAGAGACTGCCATCTGCCATGTCCTCTAAATCACCATTTCTTTTTACAATATAAGCATAAAGGAATATAAATTCAGGTGAAGGAAGACCTTCCATTACGAGTTTCTGTAGCTCACTTTCTATTGCTGCTCTTGCATTGCCTCTTGTGGAATAACCGTTTTGACCTATGATTTTTTTAACATTATACCCAAGAATATCAGGGGTTGCTATCATGAAGTAAATCATAAAGTCAGTAGCAGCAGCACTCTGGGTTAATTGCCAAGTTGTGCCAGTCCACTCATTGTACACAACATCACCAGTTCCATTCTCAAACCCAACCTTGTTATCGGGGGTTGTGCCAGTCCATTCACCAGTTGCGCCTAATTTATAAATAAATGGATGAGTGCTTTGTAATGCAAGAGTATGTCGAATGTCTTCATCCCAGAAAAATCCACTTGTTGTTTCAGTATACGTAGGACTGGCATCAGCTAACCCATTAATATTTAGACCACTTTCATATCTTGACCCAAATGTGCTGTGATTATAATGATGGGTTCTGGGGTCCATTAAGATACCATGTCTTTCATCACCAACCATACTTGCCTGGGCTGTTTTATTCCAATAAACCAAACCAGTAATAGCGTGTTCATAAAAGTCATCTTGGGCTACAGCATCTTGGTTGACATATATAAGGGTGCCTGTGGTATCAAAAATGATATAATATGTGCCTGTGATATCAGGAATAACTACGCTTTGTGACGTAGTTTTAATTATTTTCTTATCATCTGCCCAAAAATGAAAACTTGATTGACCACTTTTAACAGAACAGCTAAATGTCAGAGTGCTATTATTAAAAGCTAAATCAGGAAGGGAATCAGGATCAGTTAAATCATATCCATTAATACTTCTGGTTTCTCCTATTTCCGCAAAGACACCCTCCACATCTTCTGCAACATAATAATCAGCTAAATCTGTTATTTCTATTGCGCTGGCATCGAGAGTAATCCCAAGAACCAGATTCGCAAAAGTAGTGGACATGCTTGTGGGAGTTCCAACAATATCAATTACAACATAAATTAAATCCGCAGCTATTGGAGGTGTTGTTAATTGTGGTATACCTGTCAGTTTTTCATCAGCCATAACATACTCCCTTAAATGGTAACATCACCTTTCATTTTTAGTTTGAACTGATCCCACATCAATCCATTTGAATATGCACCAGCATCATAAACAAGAAACTCGGTCTTATCAGAGCCTACGACCAACCCTAATTCAACGGGTTTAATTTGTACTGTTCCATTTTCATCATCACGAACAAAAGCTAAAGGAAAATCATCAGAATCATAATAAACACCAGAATATTTGATTTCAAATTTAGTAAGCAAATCCATTTGACCTTCTGTCAATGTTACATCATTTATCTTTAATGTAACAAAAAATGAATTATCACGGTCTTCATAACATATTACTGTGTCGGTTGCCATTGATTAACTCCTTTTAGTCAAGATCACAATCAAACCCACCGGATGGAATTGTAACTGTATCATCTGTGGTAGGGGTCTGATCTACAATATGTGTATTGTCAAATGCCAGTAAATCTCCTGTGGTTCCTGATAAATTATTTACAACGATTAAGGAAGTAACTAATCCCCAGGTATCAGTAGGAACATTAAAAGTAATATCCACATTATTGGTCGTAACTCCTGCTACTGCTGCGTCAAAACTTGATGCTGGTACAGGTTGTCGTGCATAATTATTCCCAGAACATTCATTAATATCAGTCATGGATTCCGCATCTGCAATAATTGTTTTTGCAAGACCAAAATGAAGAGTTGTACTTGGAGTTGTCCACGCTACATTTCTGAACATAAGATTCAACATTTTATGAACGGCAATATCCGTGAATCCATCAACACTTGCATTTAACGAAATCTCAATCTTTCCAGCAACTATTTTTGGTGTGTTTCCTGATACAACATTCCAAGGTGTAATGAATGATCCAAACCCAAGAACATTACCACCAGTTAACGCATCACATATAGCATAATGAGTAATATTACTGGCGCTGACTCCTGTTGCTGTTTCAAACTCAATGTCTAATGCCTGAACAATCTTTCTTAATGCAGCAGCATTGAAGAAAGTGGATGTAAACGAAGTCCTTGCATAATCACCATAATCAGTTTCCACAATATTTGAACCAGTACTTGCTACGGTTGGTGCAGTTGTGCAAAGAGTCAGGTATAAAGTGGCTATTGTGGTATATGCGGATTTAAACACATGGTCTACCAATTTCGTTGTTGCAAAGTTTGTTAAAGTCCCCATTTAAATATTCTCCTGATTAGCAATTATTTGTAAAGTCATCTTGTGTTAGTAAAATTGTATAGTCTTCGCTTTCCAAAGTAACAGTAAGAGTGTCCTGTGTTAGAACAACTCCAAAAGAACCATCATCTAAAGTAACAGAAAAAGTATCTTGTGTTAAAGAAGTAGTGAAAGTGGTTTGTGTTGCGTCCAAACCCAAAACATCACAAGCAAAAAGTTTGAATGAACTAAACACCTTCTCAATATCATCAGAAACTAAACTTTGATTGGTTAAATTAACAGATAAGAGTCGTTTAATATATGATTCAATATCCGTAAGACTTGAAAAATTAGTAAGATCTACATAAAAGTTGATCTTTTTTGCTATGTCTAAAGCACTTAGGTTTGATTGATTTGCAATAGAAGCAAAAAATATTCTTGCATAAGCAATGCTAATATCTGACATATATGAAGTGTTAGTCAATGAAGCAAATAAAATTCTACCAATAGATGCATATATACTGGATGTTTCAGAATTATTAGCAATCCGTACAAACAATTCCCTTAAAATTACTTTATCTATTTCAGATGTAGATGAAATATTTGATAATGAAACCAAAAAATTCTTTATAAAACTAATATCTATGTCAGTTAAATTTGTACTATTCTCCAAACTAACAAAAAACTCCCTTATAAATGAAATATCAATATCAGAAGTTGACGATGTATTGGAAATACTTGCAACAAATAAAATTATTCCTAATAGAATTATGTCGATATCAGTTGTGTTGGATACATTTCCCAAACTAACAAATAATTCCCGTAATAAAACAAAATCAATACTTGTTGTGGTGGACGAATTTTCTAAGTTAACAAGAAGTTTTCTAATATATGCAAAATCAATATTAGTTGTGGTTGAGGAATTTTTTAAACTTATCAGTAAATCTCTTGTTAAATTAAAATCAATGGCAGTGGTATTAGAAGAATTAGATAAAGAAACAAAAAGATTGACTAAGGATATCTCAAGTAGAAGATTATCACCTGTCTCTAATAAAAGCCCATCACCAGTTTCTAAAAGCAGAAAAGACATAATACCTTTTACCCATTTCTTCCTATTATTGTTTAATCAGTTAATCAACCCAGTAAAGATTCTTTATATTTCACGTTAAAATCAATTTTGTCAAGAAATTTCTATTATTTTACGTAATGTCAAGTAAAAATTTCAAGTAGATAAATTTAAGTGTATGATCGTTTTAAGTGCTGTTTAATAGACATTCAAAATAACGATCATACACTTGCATCAATATTCAATGAACCTACGTTAAAACACAAGGTATTACGCTCAGAGTGTCAATAATGAAAGGCCGGGACAATTCAAAATGACAAAAATTCACTGATTTTCTGCTATACCCTCCCCATTGAAGCTCTGGACATAGATCAAGAACAAGATTTCCAAACAAATTATACCATGCATTTGTGGTAGAGTCTCTTAAATTCCATGACCATTTTGTGTCAAAGTAAACATATGATATTGCTGTTGCATACAAAGGAGGACTATTTTCTAAATTATACCAATGTTTGGAAATAACACTTGTAGTCTTTCCTTTCTTCAAAAGCATTTGATGACGTTCATGATCTCTGCCAGTTTCAAATATGCGAATGGGTACATTATGAGGGTCAATTATTTTAGATTGAATTAACTTAACACAAGAATGTAGATGTGGATGCAGTAAATTTAAATCTCTATGTAGTTTCATTTTTATTCCTTACAGTGATTAAATTTCTTAGAATTTAGTTCCCGGTGGTTTTGTATCTTCTGGAGGATGCCACTCACTGCCAGGAGGAGGTGTTGGAGGTATAAATTTATAAATAATAGATAATTTTGGACTGTAAGGTAATCTATCAATTAACACCATTACATCATCCCCAATGTAGGCAGTAACCTCACTACTTGACACTTCAACTGTTTCATCACCAATTAAAACAAGGTAAACACTCTTGTTTCCTTGCCATTCCCTGTAAATAACTTGCCCTTTTCGATGTGCTGTAAATGCCAATGCATTTCCACAAACAAACAAACTGATAAATAAAACGATCAACAACTTTTTCATGTTTTCTCTCCTTCTTTGGGGTTAGGTGTTACTTTCTTAGCTTTGTATTTATAGGTTACGTTTCTTGTAGGTTCTGTTTTCCCATAGGCTGTGGGATGTCTATAATATCCTTTTGCAGATTGCATAGAAACAACTTCGGATTCAATTACATCAGATTTTTCAATACTGTTTGTTTCTTTGGTAATAGGATCAAGAGCAGTTTCTAAAGGAGATGATTTAATAACCTCGTTTATTAAATGCCCTGTTTCATCGGTAGTGTCAGCTATCCGAATAGCAGGGTCTTTTCTTTCACCAATTACAACCCAATTAACATCACCATTAAACTCGTTTGATTCTGATTCAATTGTAAATACTGAACCTAATATACTTGTTGACTTTACTCGCTCAAATGAATTTTTGGTAATCAAACTTGTAACTTCAGAATCTTGGCATAAAGCTTCAAAAGTTCCCGGTGTAAGATCATATTCTGCATCTATATCCACAGTTGCGAATCCATTTACCATTTTTACAGTTCCTCTATGAATAAGATCACATTTTGGACCTTCAATAGAAGAATACCGGAGTAGTTTATTTTCAGGATCAAGGGGATGGTCGATTAAAAAAGCTTTTACATTTGCAGAAGCAGTACCGGTACAATCAAGATCCCCTCCAGTAGACAAGTTCCCAACACTGTGGAGTTTGTTGTAAGCATATACAGTTTCATTCCCTGAATCACTCTTACCTACTGATAATATTATAGCATCATCAGTTGTAAAATCCATCCAATCATAAGTACCGTCCTTTGCAACTGATATTGTGTCAACACCAGTTACAGTTCCAGTGTCGAACTGTACAAGAGATGTGGAGATTTTGGTGTTGCAATAAATAGTGTCAATGTAGCCAAGTGCAAAATGTGCTGACGATGATCCAAGGTCGAGTGTGCCATTTGGGACAAGATCCACTTCAAGGGAAATAGATGTACCAGTACTATCGAGAGTGGTTATAAGAATGTCATTTATATATCCGTTATCAAAACGATGAGTAGAATCACCAATCCAACAAGATCCATTGGTTGTTGGTAATATTTTCCCACTTCCAACTATAGTAAGATTTTCAACATAAGCAGTACCATATGGAGTTCCCAGAAGACCGATATCTCCATCTGTGGGATGACCTCGTCTAATACTTGCTGTAACAAGAGGGTTAACAATGGAGACAATCCCAGGAATTTCAACATAATCTTCTCCGTCTGGTCCTGCCTTTAAAGCCATATACACTTTCTTAGTTCCTACTGGTGCTGTGTAGTCTTTATTTTCAAGTATACCATCTGTAGCAGGTATTGCATCACTGTTCTGGAAAATAATATCCCCATCATTCCCAATAATTAACCCACCAGAAGCATTGACAGTGAGTCCTTCTGCTTTTGCCACATTTATAGTTCCATTAGTTAAATTTATTACAAATGTGCCTGTTGGATTTTGAATCACTCCAGTTATAAGTACTCCAACATTTGTAGATATGGCTGAAATGGAATTTGCGGTAACTTGATCGGCTGCAACAACCGAACCACCAGTGCCACCAAAAACATTAAGAATTGCTAATGTTCCAACACCATCAGGATTATTAATTGCATAAGCAAGGATAACATTTCCAATACCAACAGCCGTTGCAGGGCTTGTTGTCGTTTTAAGTATTGTTGAGGAAGTTGGATCAAAATAAACATAATATCCAGTTGTCATCCCTAATTTGGTCCCACCACTAATTCCAGTATATGAACCCTCGGCACTATCTATACGTCCTGTTGACCCTGATGGTCCTGCCCATGCAATATCATTATGATCAGTAGAGGTGAACACAATGTCACTGCTCCAATTAGTAGCATCCACTCCAACATTTCCAATCTTAGAACAAGAAATTGGAATAGTTTGTTTTATTGTTTGTCCAGCGAAAACACAAGTTACTGATATCCAGTTTGTTCCCTTGGTTTCATCCCAGGTATTTGTAACAGTAGGAGTAAATACTGAAGTAGATCCTGATCCAGAAATTAGCCCAACGGAAGTTCCTCCAGTTGTCCACGCATACGTAGGAGCGACTACAACACCATCCTCTCTTAATTCAGCGGTTAGTGCAGTTGCAGGACCAGGAGTATAACTTGTTCCAGCAGAATCCCAAGTAAAAGTTCTTGATCCTCCTGTAATATTTAGAACATAAGTTTTTCCGTTGGTTCCATCATCGCCCATTTTTGCTTTAGAGATAGTGTAAACTTTCGAGATTACTGTACCCTCGTAAGTTGCTGTAGCAGTGAATGTTTCTGAATCAGAAGTCCAAGAACCACCAGTTAATACGTATACACCAGTACTTGAATTAATTGTAAAAGTTAACCCGTTCTTGGTTGTAGTTCCAGCAAATGAACTTGACGTTGTTACATCAGTAATGCCTTTGAAAACCTTGAAAGTTCCACCAGACGTGGTTAAACTATATCCTGTACCGTCATACAATGCAGATAAAGGGCTACTTGGATTGGTGAGATATCCTGAAACTGTGTTTGTTCCATCATACAATTTCGCTATAGATATTTCATCAAATATAGTACCTGATAAACACCTTACTCTTAAAGATGTATCAGAACCCCAAGCAGCATTAGTGGGCAAAAGACTGTACGTGGCTGACGTTTGTGTTCCTGATAAGTTTGTCCAAGATGATCCATTCCAGTATTCCCAATCATATGTGGTTAGTTCTCCAGATAATGTGGCAGTTAGGGTTATGGTAGTTTCAGTTGGATCAGTCGCACCATCTAAATACTTGAATGATTGATTTCCTGTTACTCTTACTATTTGGGCGTTATCACCAGTATCACCACTTGGACTTTGGCTTAATGATTGTGTTACTTCATGTTCAGTTTCTATACCAGTCTTATCAACAACTGTAACCGTATAGGTTACTTGAGATGTTGTCTCCGACATAGAAGTTATATTAGTCCATTGCCTCGTATATGTAGATATAGTACTTGGAGAGTCAATCACCAAACCTGTAGTTACAGCAGTACTAATCCTAAAACTTGGAGTAGCATATGATGATGTGCCATCATAAGGGATTGGTGTTGTACCAATCCAAACTTTAATATCATTACCAGAACCACTTACATCAAGATTTGCACCACCAAAGTCAGTATACATTGTATGAGCAGGATTTGAGAGAGTAATTGTGGTCGCACCACTTGCCTCTTGCAATTTTGCAATTGTTGTTTCATCTGTTGCAAGTAAAGATGTACCTGTACCATCTTCCCTTAATTCTACAGTTATCTTTTGTGGATCTCCAGATATACTTGATGGACAAGAGTATGTGTATGTATTACTTGTTGTATGTTGTTTAGTAACACCATCTACCTCAAAATTATAATATGCATCACCGGTGCTGTTGTGTTTTGTAGCTGTGATGGGTATAGTACTTGGATTAGGGGTATTCCCATGAATATTGTATTCAATACTATAATCTGTTGCTGTAATATTAACTGTTCTACCATCAATACCATCAGATCCATCAGTACCATTCGTCCCATCAGTTCCATCTACCCCTGCATCTCCATCAAATACTACTGGAACACCTTCAGTATCTAACAAAACAGAATAAGAGGTTGTTGTATATAATTTACAGGTTACACTATCTACACCTGTTGGACTTGGTGTGCGTGTTATTGAAGGTACACCCCCATAATCCTTTAAAGTAGTATTTTCATAAACTCGCATACCGCCAGTAAATGCAGTTGGAGCATCTTCCCCTGTTTGTGTCCATGCATAAAAAGTAATAGTTGTTGGATTATAATCACCAGCCTCACTCTTTCCAATTGCACCTACACTGGATGTTAACCATCTATTTACAAGTGGAGTACCTTCTGCACCTGTCTTGGATTTAGAAATAGTAAATGTTGACGTTTGGTTAGAATAACCAGATTTTGATGCTGTAATGGTAACATAACTTTCATCAGTAGCATCAGTCAATGATGTAATAACACAAATACCAGAAGATGATCCAAGGGTGGCATTAAGCCCTGACCCTTCTACTTTGGAAAAAGACCAACCTGTTTGTAATGTAGTACCTGTAAATATCTGCATTGTAGTTGTTGTATTTCCAGTACTGTATGTTCCACCACTGCCATCTGCATAAGTTGTTACAGTACAAGAATCATTTGTTAAGCTGGATAAAGTAGTTGATACTTTTGCTTCTTCATTACAGGCATTGGTTAATGTTGTAAACTCATCAAAATAAGCTGTTGTTTTAGAAGTCAAAGCAGTACCAGTTATCGAGTGAGAAACTGTTTGCTGATCCCACACATGCAAGTCATCTCTTAAATACTCATGTAGGGTAGTATAAAGCCCTGCAAACGTAGTTGATGAAACAGACAGCGAAGCAGCAAAAGCTATCAGTACATCATATGCACTTTCCAGGCTTACCCATTGGGTTCTCCATGCAGATTTTTCAGTAACAGAAAGAACTTGGTCATCTTCCATGGCAATAACAGAAGCGAGGGTATTGTCCATGCTATTGATTGTGCCTGTTTGTCCTATTGCCGAAGCTGAATAAGTACTGGTATTACCAGTTCTATCAACAGATCTTACCCAATAATAATAAGAATCTGAAGTCGGTGGAGAGTCTATGTACATGGAAGCAGTACCAGAAATTGACTTAGCAATTTGTCCAATTACATAAGCACTTCCAGGACTACTATTAACTGTTCTTCTGTATATTACAAAATGACTTAGATCAGCAACATCAGTTATCGTCCAAGTTAAAACAATACTTGCCCATGAACTTGTAGCTGTTAAACCAGTTGGAACAGCAGGGGCAGTTGTATCGTATGCACTGGTAATGGGAAATTCAGTTGACCAATCAAAAAAGTTTCCTCTAATATCAACAGACCTAATTCTGATACCATAAGATGTGTTAGGTATAGCAGGAAATGTGAATGTGTTAACATCCAATGGATATTCATATATTACGGGTTTTAAAGGAGATTCAGTTTTATTTGTAATTTCAATAGAATACTTTAAAAATTCAGGGTATGTAACCAAATTCATTGCAGTGCAAGAAACTATCAATATTGCTGAATTAGTACCATCTTCATTTATGATGGAATCACTTGTAGCAGTTAATCCAACAGGAACCATTCCATTAGATAAAGAAGTATCAATAGCAACAACTTTACTTGAATGTGGTACTGGAGGAGTTCCAGCTATATCAGCATAATTCCCTGCTGTATCAACTGCACGAATCCAATATGTTCTATTCCCGTTAGTTCCTTCTTCTACATCGAAATATATCTCTGTGACATCGCCTGAAGGATAAGGTCCAGATTTAACAGAAGTTGCCCATGCAAACCCATGATAAATTTCATATCTGTCTATATGAGGGTTCAGGGTTACTCCATCAGACAACAGAACAGCATCCCAAGTCAGTTTAACTTTATGTGTTGGAATATCCCATTCACCATCAAAATTTAAGACTGTTCCTACAGTTGTGTCTATTTCCAAAGGAACTGCAAGACCACCTACCAATGCCTGTGCTTCTATTGCTGAAGGATTCCCGGTGGTATCAACCCCCTTCATCCAATATGTTTTTTCTGTGAGATCGCCAGTTAATGGAATAGCAAGATTTACGGTAGCATTTCCTTTTAAGGGCCACACTATATCATCTCCGCCTAACCAGGCGACTCCTTCTCGTATAAAATAATATTCTAAATCAATATCCCCAATTTCAGTCCATGAAAATTCTACATTTAAAGTTACTGGATTCCAGGTTGCCGCAAACACAGAAATGTCAGCAGGAGGAGCCGTTAATCCTGCAATGGTTATCTGTTTTGTATTTGTTCCATGGTCATATGGGCCTTGTCCCTTCACATTAATATAAAATTTATAAGTAATACCAGTCTCAAGAATGTCCTTAACTTCTATTGACATAATTGACCTACCAGTTCTTATTTTAGCCGGGTCAGATTCAGAA
This sequence comes from Candidatus Tenebribacter davisii, assembly GCA_030765535.1. Lineage (GTDB taxonomy): Bacteria > Cloacimonadota > Cloacimonadia > Cloacimonadales > TCS61 > Tenebribacter > Tenebribacter davisii. The sequence goes on along the minus strand of JAVCCH010000098.1, from coordinate 61,367 downwards.
GAAGTACCATTTGCATTTTCGGATATACTTGACATCCATACTTCCCAAATAGTAGAGATATGTGAAAAATATTGAGACCAAACCACCTGGGCATGAACACTAAAACTACCATCTGGATTATATGCTAAAAATTCATTGACTATTACAGACATAGCTTTTTGTATTTTTAACTTTCGTATGTTATCGGTTATGACTTCAGCATCATTATTAGTGAATATTTCTGGAACATATTCACCTCCTGTAATTGTTCTTACTGAATCAACCTCCCCTGTTACACCTGTAATTTTGTATATTTTATCGTATGTGCCAACTTCCCCGAAAGTAAAAAGATCAAACTTCTCTGGGATTGTATCCCATCCAGCAGCACTCAACAAAGTCAATTCTGAAGTTAAGCCAGGTACATTTGTAATTTGCTTTTCATATATATTATTATTATCTCCAGCAATACTGCCAATTCTAATTAAAATATTGTATGAAATTCCAGCAATTAATTCAACTTCTTGATCCAATGTAACAGTATATTGAGTTGCAGAAACAATTCTTCCAGAAACTTGGTAATTATAACTAACATCCTCATGTTGAAAATGAAATAAATCACCAACAACACAAGTGAAACTATCAGAAAAAGCATCGAAGGTGATAATTTTATTCAGAAGGACATTAGAATTGATTCTATATACCGCTTCACGCATAGCCTGGGCTTGTGAGATAGCTGCATCTATTGTGATTACTGCTTTTCTAACAATTTTATCTTCATCTAAATAATCAGAAGAAAAAGCACTTACTATTTGTCTTGTATATTCTTGATCTGCATCAGAGTATTCTACCTCTATAATATTAGCTCTGTCGTTACTTGGAATATAATGTAATTCAAAAGAATCTTCTATTATATTTCCAGAATTAAATACATGCGATACTACAGGTGTTGTGCCTTCCCATTTATCAATAAAAACTCCATAATCATAACCCCTTCTAATTATGGCAGCCCTGCCTATTTTAGCAACTTTTTGGATGTTATCCCAAAAATTCCCCTCTGAAATAATAATATTTACTTCAAACCTTTTTTCTGGGAGATCCCCAGAATCTGCAACATTTTCATCACAATAATCTGCCCAATCCTTAAAATCTTCCCAAATTAACCGTTCTTTGGAAATACCTGCTTTATTGCAAATTAAATCCCAAACTAACCAGGCTGGATTAGTTGCTAATTTAGTAGTATCCCAATATGGTGTTGAAGATTTATCCCATATACTTAAAGTTTTCTTATCAACAGACACGCTAACTTGTGGGATACCCCCAGAAAATTGAGTTGAAGCTTTTATTGCAACTGAATACATAGCTAATCCAGGATAAGAAAGAATTTCAGCATAAACCCCTTGGACATATGAAAAAATAAGAGTATTCATTATATCACTAACTTCTGAATCCACGGTTAGTTTTGTCACTCTTATATCATATTGATCACGGGCTAAATCCTCAAAAACAATTTTATGCTTAATTTCAGTTCTACTTGCGGCCCAAAAAGATCGATAATTATGCAAAACTGTATACGGATCTCCATCTTCATCAAAATTTTGAAATTGTTTAAATACGTAAGAGGTGTCTGGGTCTGTAGTTGCTTTATACTCCACACTATAACTCACTTGTGCTTTATATATTCCCCCTTTGGTTTTATCTAAATTCCAAACCCCATTTGGGAAAGCAACAACAACATTTACTTTGTCACAAACTCCAGGCGTAGTCATTACCAATGGAGCTTCAGCATACAATACCTCCTCATTTTTACTTGCAGTTTCCGTAACTTCGTCAAATCCCTCCATAATATCTTGGGTAGCAGTGCCTAATCTATAATCTAAGGAAACATTTTCATCGCTATAGTTTTCTTCATTTTGGGCATCAATATATAAATCCGAAATAGTATCCACTGGACCGATACCCAAACCAAGTTGAATATGTAAAAAATCATCGTGAGCGTCATTAGTCGGAGGGCTAAGAAATTTCATTCCGTCTGTACCAACTTCAGAAGTAAGAGTCCTACCTCTATCGGCAAAGTCTGACCCTGATGATCGTGAATATACCCATAATTTATTTGCAGTGTCTACCATGCATCTATACGATCCATCATTAGTAGTACTTCCTACAACACCCATAATAAATGTAGTTGTAGTATCCCCTGCATCATTTATAGGAAAATCAGTAGAAGTAAATATGCCAGATGTAGAAGTAAGATAGGAAGTATCATAGGAAGTTACACGATTTCCATTCGGACCTGCATCATTATCCCAAATTTCAGTACCAGCTCCAAGAACAAAATTAATATCACTTCCGGTTACAACCAAGTAATCAATTAATTTAGTAACATCTGTTTTATCTATAGGATCAAGACTTAAATAAGAATTTAATAATAATCCCGGTAATCTATTTTTTCCATATATTAATGGTATATTTATACCTTCTTGGTTTAAAACACCATCTAAAGCCCAAGAATATACTGTCTTCGGTGTTTCTTCGGAAGCAATATCAGGGGCTAATAAAGAAGCCAACATACTCATACCATACCCAATTACAAAGGATGTCAGAACGTACACGGATGCATATGCTACTGCTCCTGCAATACCCCCGAACTCAAATGCAGTGGCTAAACTTGTAATTACACCTGTAGCACCAGCCGATGAAGAAATTGTTGCTGTTGCTGCCGATGCTGCCATCCCAGTTGCTTCTACTTTTGCTGTAACCGAAATTATAGCATGATCTTCAATAATTACATCTTGATAAGGCCCAACTATAAATACGCCATTAACAGCTACCACAAAATTAATATCTTCATGATGAAACGGTATATCTTTTAAATAAGTATGCAACCTATCACTTTCAAAATCAAAATATTCTTTCTTATTAATTTCTGGTTGAAACGGATTAGGTATTTTAACAAGTGTGATTGACATATTTATAGTATCCTATAATTTTATGTTTCCAATTAGAAATTCTTTCTACAACAACATTGGTTTTTTTAAAGATATGAATCATTCTTCCTTTTCCAATATAAACACCAATATGATCTGCATAGCGAGCATCACCAGAACGAATTAATACTGCAATTGGAGGATTTTCGGTTAAATCAGTTAATTGCCAATTTAAAGCAAGTCGCTCTTGTATTTTTTTCTGAGAAACTTCTTTGCAAGCACAGACTGAAATATTAGTTCTTTCTATAGTTATCCCATATCGTCTAAAAACTTCAACACCTAACCCAAAACAAGAATAACTGTCAGGACCATATCCGTCATTACTAAAAGGTTTTCCGATCAAATCATTTAAATTAACCAAAACAAACTCCTAAGATTCGTTATAGATTACACCACTTTGGCCTATTCCGGGAAATCCACCAAAATTAAGCATATTGCCCAACACTTTGCACCTATCTAAAGATCTATTGCATGAAGTTTCAGTGCCAGAATATTTACAAAATTCATCCTTGAAATAAAATCTACAATGATTTTTTAGATATCTATGTTCTGGACACATTCTATTAATAAGATTTTCAGATCCTAATGTTAAATTAATCATTGAACCACTACTAACAGTACATCCAATAATAGAAAATACATTTTTTGATTCATAATACTGCTCCATCTCTTTAACCGAGAAATTATCACAGTATATTTTTTCTCCTGATACTGTCCCTCCTTCTTCACGCACAGTAAATGTTTTAACAGACCCGTCCTCTAAATATGTACCTTCTAAAAGAACCCAAGAATCAATAACTTCCGTTTTATCTAAAGTGTACCAATTCTTTTCACTATCTTGGTATCTTAAACTTATTGCAGTTATATCTTGGGAAAGGGGCAAATAAACCATTACAGAAATATGATATGATTTTCCTGATACTAATCCACATGATGCTCCACCAACAAATTCAAATCTTGAAGCTTCTATGGCATCATTTTTGGTTAAGCATAAAGAAGACGGAGATGAATAATATTCCACAGAAGATACCGAAAGAGTACATCTATCAGGTGTTAATGAAACACCGCCAAGAAGAGGAAGATTTGAGACAACCACCGAATTGGATATCAGTTCCGAATCTAATACAGAAGGGATTAAATATTTGGAATTTACAACATAAATTACAACGGCAGCACCTATTCCCCCAGAATAATCATCAAGATACGGTATTATATTTCTATAGGCATCAAAAATAGATAAACTTACTGAAGGTATTTCTGCATCTTTAGTTTCTGATTGCCCACTTAAAGAAAAAATAGCCGGTGACCATTCAACATCACTCCAAGAAACTACTTCATTGTTAAGGCAAACTCTCACAGGCGTTTGGTTAGGAAAAGTAACTTCCATTAATGTTAACCAAACACTATCCGTATTTATTTTGTTTTTTTCTAATGATGCTCCATCTGATATAGCTAAAGGCATGATTACACCCCGGTCAAAGTAAATTGAGTTGTATAGTAAGTTGATCCTGTGAATAATGGAACAAAAGTAATGGAGTCAGAATTAAGAAATACTACAACAGATTCAGAAGTATCTATATTAGTCCAATTAAAAAATAATCCCATATTAGCATCAATAAATGTCTTAATTGAAGACTTTTCAGCCGTAGTTAAAAAAGTTTCTCTGTCATAAGTAATTACCCATTCCCGCATTAACCGAGTACCTGATCTTCGTATCATTGGATATCTGTTTTCACTGACAGCTTTTTTTACAGTAGAAAATATGATTTCTTCTATACTTGCTGGATCTGTGTCTAATACTGGAAAAGTGTTCATAAATTAGGCTCCCAACATACCTTTCATATTATTTTTAAAATTATTCGTATTATTGCTTGTGTACTTTAAAACTATATCAATAACTTTCTTTTCATCCTTATTTAGACGAGAACTCTGAGATGTAATTTCCATTGGTACTCCTTGGGGAGTATGTAAATTTACAATGGTCTCTCCTGTAGATCCAGTATTACTCATAGAAGGTACTGATCCACCTGAAGCAAGAGCGTATGATGGGAACGGAGTCATTAAACCTCTTGCAGTACCCCGGATCAAATTGTTTAATTCATCTGCTGGAATTTGCAAAGTTCTAATTGCATTCATGGCTCTTTTTCCGTATTTCTTAACTGCCGAAACTGGTTGCATATATTCACCAGCAGTGGCATTGATTGGAATATTATCAGATTTTGAATGAGGGGAAGAACCAGGAATCTCACCACCATCAGCAAAACTTGGGGCAGTTCCAGATATAATTGCTATTTTCCCTAACCCTTGCGCTATTGCTGCTGCTGCCCCGGCTATAGCAAGTGCATATCCCATTGGCCCTTTAATAAGCATTCCTTTCTCATACGCTGCTTGTGCCGATGCATAGGTACTGATAGTTGCTTCCGCTATTGCAAAGGCTTTATAGGCTTTAAAAAACTTCTCATTTTGTCCCAAAGAAGTGGAAAGTAATCCCTCCATAATTGAAGTCATCGATCCTGCAAATTCTACTTTTTGCTCAAGAAGCAAATCATCTAACTTTTTCTTATTGGTCACTTCAGTAAGGTGAACTTCCTCACTCTGATCAGCTATTGCTTTTTGTAACGCAAGCCCTTTTAACCCCTTATCCTTCAATTCTGCAAGTTGTGCTGCATGACCTCTCTTCATAGCATCTAAGTCAAGTTTCATTTGGTCTTCAACAGATGTGCCAGGGACAGCTTTTAGAGCATTGTCTCTACTTTTCTTTATTTTGTCCAAAACTCTTGTAATTGATTTATCTGCTGCTGTGTTAGCTTTCTCCTCCGCAGATGTATATTTAATTATTGTTTGGCGTCCTTCCTCCCTAACAGTATTTAATTCAGCTTCCACTTCTATAAGATATACTTTTAATTCTGCTTGTAAGTCAAGCTTCTTTGCAGCATCATTTTCAGCATCTATCTGGTCATTAAATTCAGCTTCTCTTGCTTTTGATCTCTTTGCAATATCATCAGATTCTTTTCTTGTCGCTTTTTCAGCTAAATCCCTTTGTTTTGCGAAGTATGCAGTTCGTGTTGATGTGTCAGCATCATAAGCAGCTTTAAGCGTCAAATTCAGTGTCTTACGAGCTTCCTCTTGTTTCTTCTGAGCAGCTTCGTAAATGGCACTACTAATTGTCTCTGCCTTATCAAATTCAGCCTCTTTTAAATCATCTTTCATATCCGCAAGTTCTATTGCTGATCTACCCTCTTGGACATTAAGTTTCTTCTGTGCTTCAAGAACCAAGTTGTATCTTTTTCTATATTCTTTAGGATCAACAGCTTCACTATCACCAGAAGCAAGATGTCTTTTTGCCATTTCAACTGATTTTGCATAAAAGGCAATATTTTCCTTCTGTTTCTTTTCAAGAGCTGCTTGGTCTGTAATATCATGAGCAGCTTGTTGTTTTTTGATATTTGCCAGTGATAATGCGTGTGCTGCTTCTCTTTCTTTTAATTCATTTTTATATAATTGATTTTGATTTTTTCTTTCACTCCCAATTGGTTCACCATCAAGAATAGCCTGTATTCTTTGATCTGATTCAAATAAATATTTAGCTCTTTGCCTATCTAAAGTATACCCTTTTTCATATATCACTGACAATTGAGCAAGTCTTGCATTTCGTATTTCCATCTCTTTCCCAAAAGATAGTACCATTTGGGCTATTTCTAATTCAGAAAGAGTCTTTCTATCTTCACCAGCTAATAGAAGTAGTTCTTTTTCTTTCACATATTGACCTTTGCTAAATTCAGTCATATCCTGATTTTCAGCTTTGGCCTTATCGTAATTAATTTTTAACTGTTTGAAATCTTCTATCCGTTGCTGCCTCAATTCTTCAGCAGCTTTTAACTCATCTATCTGAGCATCAGATATTTTGCCATGAGCTTTTACAAACTCATCAACATATTTGGTAATAAATTCAGGATCATTAGCCCGGATCTGCTTTTCAATGATATTATCAAATGTACTTTCGGCAGCAGTGCTAAGTCTTATAAATTCAGCAGTTGCGGCTTCAAGAGCAGTTCCAGTTAATCCAGCTTTTGTAGCTATATTTTCAAAACCCTCTACACTTCCATCTAAACTAATAGTTCCAGCTACTCTCAATTGATCAACGTACTCAGACGCTCTTGCTTTTAGGAAAATAAATGATTCCTTTAAAGAAACTTGCTGTGCTACCATAGCACCAGGATCATATGAACCAACCTCATCAGCTAACTCTTGGAATGATTTTTTACCTTCATTAAATGCTGCTGAAAAATTTAATGCTGCTTTGGCTTTTTCAGCATCAGTAATAATTCCAGTCATAGTCCTATTCCAGACCATTGCGGCAGTGTTAGCAGGATCAGATATAAGTTTAGCATTCAATGCTTTAAAAGCGGCCTTACCAGCTTTTTTGATGGAAGAAAAAATATTTACAAAACCAGTTTTAAATGTATTAGTTTTGCCAGTTACAAATTGTACAGCTTCACCAGCTTCTTCTAATGATTTTACAAATTGTGCATTTTGAACTTTCTTTAAGGACTCAGCGTATATATCAAGAGCTTCCGAGGCATCAGTAATCTCACCAGTTAAAGGATCAATTGCTTCTGCTGCTGCCAAGGCTTCATCAGCAACTTCCGTTGTTCCTCTTGAGACTTCCAAAAGCTCCCTACGCAATGTCAATGATGATTCCTTCAATTCATTGGAGCCTTTAACCATATTTACAGTAGCTAATCTATAACTTTTTACTTTTTTAGTTAAACCATTTAACTCTATTGCCAATACTGCCGTAGCTTCTGAAGCTTCCTCCGCAGAATTTTTAAATTGTGAAAATGCAAAATAAGCAACCCCTCCAATGACAGCAAGGGCAGCAGCTATAGGTGCGATAGTTGCTAATAAACTAAGCATAGCTGTTTTTACAGTAACTACCGAAATTGCCAATCCTGTCATTTGGAATATGGCAATAGGTATGAATTTCAAAAGTAAAAGGGATTTAAGAGCAGTGAAAGCTGCAACTAATCCAAATACAGCCGCAGTAGCTAAAATTATTTTTGATGTAAATTTAACAAATGTGTTATTTGCTAAATATGTTAAACTCTCTATAACGACTTTGGTAACAGATATAAGGACTCTCATTGCATCGGTGACACCCATCTCACCAACAGCTATTGCCAAGACACCCATTCTATCTCTTAAATTCTTTGCTGCTACACCAAGACCTTCCATCTGAACTGCTGCCATTCTTGCGGCTGTGCCAGTTCTGTTCACAGTCTCAAGCATCTGGTCAAAACCACTGCCTGTATTTGATAGGGTTATGACAGCAGCAGCACCACGTTTTCCAAATATGTCAAATGCTACACCAGTATCCTTTACTATTAGTCCAAGATTAGAAATAACACTGGACAATGAATTAGAAGTTGGATCAAGTTCATTCAAAGCTATACCAGCATTACGAGCAGCTTCCATTAATTTCTTGGATGGATCTACAAGTTCAGCAAAAACCCTTCTGAGTCCAGTACCAGTTGTAGATGCCCGTAAACCAGAATTAGCAAGAACCATCATAGAAGCTGATAACTCTTTAAAAGAAACACCGGATTCTTTCGCTATTGGACCAACATAATTCATTGCTGTACGTAATTTATCTATGGTCAGTTTTGATCTGTTGACAGCATTTGCAAACACATCAGATACTATAGCTGAATCAGCAGCACTTATTTGATATATTCTCATTGCAGTGGTAACAAGATCCACCGTAGTACCCATAGATGATAAAGTACCAGTCGCTAAATCAGAGACAGCTTGCATGGTTTCAACAGCTTCGCTTGCAGAAAAACCAGCCTGTCCAATTGTTCTCATCCCTGCTGCTACTTCAGAAGCAGAAAATTTAGTAGTGGCAGCGACTTTCAAAATCTCAGCACCCATTTGGGCTACTTCAAATGCTGTTGCTCCAGTAATAGCTTGGAGATCTTTCAAAGCCTGATCATATTCAATGATAGCATCTCTGCCAGCAAACATCGCTTGGTTAAAAGCCACAATTGCATTGGAGATTACACGGAAAGTCAAAACCGTTCTTGCCTTATCAGCAAACGATCTTAATTTTAGTCCTGCTGTTTGTGCTGTGTTTCCTACATCACGTATACTTTTTTCAGCCCTCTTTAAACCGGCTGTCACTTTACTTAAATTTATTTTATTTAAATTTTTAAGAACAGAAGCAAGACTATCGACATTAATTGCAGCTAATTTTCTTAAATTTCTTCTGACAATGTTAATTCTTCCACTGAATCCTTGAAAAGAAATAGATACAAGATTCTTAATAGCTGTGACCATAGAAGTTAACTTTGGAAGCTTAATTTCATTGAATTTTGAAAGTTCTGTTACAAATGGCTTCAAATCAGGAGGAGTCCCCATAGCAACCAACTTTTGCAACCCCTCGACAACCTTATCTACTGATGGCAATTTTATCTTGGACAGTTCTTTTAGAGGAGTGATTACTGCACTTAACTCTGGAGGAGCTTTAATGTTTTTCAGTGATTCATTGAACGTATTAACTTTAGCAGTAGTCTCATCCACAACAGTCTGAAGATTTTTAAACATTATAGATAGTTTGTCTACATTATCTAAATCAACCCCGATAACTTTAAAAACTATTTCTACCTGTTTTTTAACATTGTCTGCCATATTAACTCCCTGTTGCTAAAAATGAAGCTAACCTATTCCAATCATTTTTAACCTCTTTCGCTGTGGGTTCTTTTGGTTTGGGTTCTTTAACTCCGTAATCTGCCAATCTCTTTTTATACTCATCAAAAGGTAAGTTGTTCCCCAGCCACATATTAGAAAAAGTTGAAGCTTGTTCTTTTCTCTCAACCAATACTACTGTTTTAAAAAAAGTTCCTATCTCAGCCAAAGTGTAGTTTTTTATATCGGTCCAAGAATGACCGTTTGTTACTAATGTCTGGATAGCAAAAGATATCCCTTTGCTATCCTCCTCTACATCTTCTACTTTTTGATTAGTGGAGCTTGATCCGTGAATTTCTCGGCCAAGCTCTTGAAGTTTTTTTCCAATGTATCCTTGGATTTCATATTCACTTCAATAACAAGCCCGACCAATTCAACTACCACATCAAGTGGTAATTGTTCAAGATCGGCAACAGCAATATTGGTGACTTCCTCCAATACATCAGGAAATTCTTGTAACAGAGTAACAACTACTTCTACCATATTGGCACCACTTTCATAATTTGAAAAAGTGATATCTTTCCTTCCCATTTCCTGCAAAAAGTCTTTTACCTTCAGGGAAACAGTTGCGATTTGTTGTAAGCTCAGTGGACGAATAATTACATGGGAATTTCCTATTTTTAATGATTCTCCTGGAAATAGGGTATCCAGATCAATTGACAAGGACTGTCTTGTTGAGGTAGTCATAAGTCTTTCCTTCTTTTTAATGTTGGTTTATGTGTCCGGGAACTTTCTTCTTGTTTCAATGGTTCTCGGACACAGTTTTTAAATTATAAAACTACTTTATGCAGTGGATACTTGATTCATGATAATATCAGCATAAGGAGAAGACGCATGATTTGTCTCGTCCTTCAGAATCTCACCAGTGAATCCGAGGGTACTCCAGTCATCACCGATCAAAGCAGTATCACCACTCGGAGTCAAGGAAACTCGCCATACCTGTAATTCCTGTTGGAGTCCAGCAGGATTGTCAGAAACAAAACGTAAGAAACCTTCAACCTGAGTATTTGCAAACGCCGAAATCTTATCATAGGCAATCGCACCGGAAGTATAGTCCACAAACAAAGTTTGACCTTCTGTAATTTTTGCAACACAGCCCGATTGATCTTCATGGATCAAAATACGCCCAATAACAGCATCTTTCAGAGTTGTACTAATTTCATAATTCGCCAGAGGATTAGATGCAGGACCAGCTACGTATGTAATTGTTGGTGTTGCATCATCACCAATAATAACAGCAGAAATTGCACGTTTACTGGTAAGCATTCTCATGCCAAGATGTGCATCTTTAATTTCTTCATCAGTTATTGTAGCACCAGCCTGAGTGGTTGCTGTGATAGTACCCAAAGTCAACAAAGCAAAATTTTCCTTATTCACTTCATCAAGTGTAAAAGAAAGACCAGGAGTAATCTGGGAAATAATTTCTTTATCCTTTGCTTTCAAACCACCTCTGGAACTGTAATGCTCAAGTTTTTCAAGAGCAATGTTGAATGTAAAAGCGGGGGCATTCCCAAGATCTCGTTCGCCTGTGTACTCATCGGAAACAAGCTGATTAAAATATACCACGCCTTTGCCAAGTGTATAATTGTCGGTGTTTGGACTTTTGGCCATTTGGACCTCCTAAAATTATTATTTATAAACCATTGTCAGTATAAATTAAATCTAAAATTAAACGCATCCCAATAATGCCAGGCAACCCAAATCCCATTGGACCTTCCATGCGGTTTTCATGGATAAAAACATTATCAGCAACAATTGATGATGGATTCCCTGTTACCCTATCAGTAAAGATTACACCCCTCAAATCTCGGGTAATTTGCTTCACATCAATTGTTTTTTCTGCAATGACTTCAATAGTAACAGTTAAGAGTCTTGTTGCTGGATAGCCTGTTGTGCCTCTGCTGGATTTTTTAATGATCATATCTTCACCTTCAATCATTAAAACACAAGTTAAATCGGATTCCTTAACTGGAACAGTTGGTGTTCTTTTAAAAGAATTAAGACCCAATACAACCCGATTTGCTTTTATACGGTCATAAATTTCTACTAATCCAGCTTCTCTATTATCACTCATTATTACCACCCTTTTACAACGGCATCAGCAATTTCTTTGGTTAAAGCTCTGAAATCTCTGTGTTTTGCACTAACTCGATAAATGGCACCACCAAGGGATTTTTTCCCTCCAGGATCAAGACCTCCGGCCCAAACTTTTCCTTCAAATTCGACAAGCTTTCCTGTCCTAACTCTCGGATACCAAGGCCAAGGAGATCCCCCTATCCCTGCTCCATATTCCATTGCTTCAGCATAGGGGGTTTCATTGTATATCCGTAAACCAGCAATAACACTTCCATCAGTAAATCTTGCTCTGTCAACACGCCAAGCATCCCTGTATCTTCCTGTAAACACAGGTGAATGGGCACGAAGCTCACTCAACAAAAGATCAGACTTCGTCTTAGAAAATACCCGTTTTATCTTAACTCGGATATCTTCTGGAACTGAATCCAAGAATTTAAATAAATCTGCAAACGTGTTAGCCATGTTATACTTTCCTAAAAAGAAGTGTATAAATAACAGTCATTGGATCGACTTCAAAAGCAATTACACTATATTTGTCTTCATCAAACAAAATTGTTCCTGTGGTGGTCATTACACAATTAACCAAATCAACAGAAGGCATTAAAGCAACAACATCTTGAGGCTGGATTAACTTGGAAAAAGAAAGACTGTTTAAATCCTTCTCTTTTAGTGTTTCAAAGATGCATCGAACGGTATCAGTAGTAGTTGAGATATCATCAAACCCATCGTCTGTAATCACCGTATAAACGCCGGTTTTAACTGCTTCATTGAATACATCGAAAACAGTCTCAACACCCTTTAAAAATGTATTTCTGATACTTGTCATATTATGCCCTATCCAACCAAACTGTACCACCACTCTTAATATACAAATCAGATATGATTTGATATACGTGAGAGGGAATAACTTTCGGATTGGTTTGATTTGGTTTTTCAGCACCAGCTTTAATCATAAGGGAACCGGCTTTAAGCTGTCCGATTCCAGCCAAAGGATCTTCAGCAGTTCGATCAGCACCTATATTCATAAACGCTAATTCGTATACAGCAATTTTTACTTCGGGGGGTAAAGCGTCCTCATCAATTTCAGTACCATCTGGGCGAGTAACATCTGTCCTGGGCCATTGTCTTGCCTGTGCAGCAGTAGCTTTATCCCCTTTCCACTTAACATACCAATCTAACATTTGTGATGCTGAGATCAAAAGAGGATCACCGTCATCAACAGTGTCCCAGGCCGAGGAATGCATACGATCTTCAAAGTATACCTCCGCTTCAGCCGCAGTAACATAGGAGTTGGCAAATGCATCACCTAATATCGCATTTAAAGCCATCTAAACCTCCTATTTTTTCTTAATTGATTTAAGTTTTTTCTTTGTGGCAATTTTCACTTTCGCTACAGGTTCAGGGACTCCCACTTTTTCAGGGACTTCCACTTTTTCAAGGACTTCTACAGGAACCTTTGTTTCCTTTGTTCTGCTCCATCCGGCATCGAGACAATCCTGCAATTGGTGTTTGTCTACGCTCTGCATGATTCTATCGCCTTTGAAAAGCTTCATTTGGTACTCCTTCTCCCTGAAAATTAATTCAGGGATTGTTTAGGCTTAATTTAAATTAATTATGCTGACTTGTCACCGATCATTGTGATTCGACGGGGATCAAGAGCAAAACCACCACACAGGAGATCAAGAGACATTGTAGTTTTCTTCTTGGCAAGATCATAACCTTTAACAATACGAATACTTACGCCATTGTTGGATACAGTTGCAGCTACCCGATCTTCAGGAAGATCAAGAATAGGAAATGCAATTGCAAGAGATCTGTCATCCATAATAACGCCGTGATGCTGAACATTTTTACCAACAGCAGCAACAGTTACGGATGCAGCATCAGCAAGAACTTCAGCAATGGGATCACGCAGAGCAATGGTGGTGATGGATGTAGTATCCGCCACATCAGCAGCAGCAATCAATGGCCGCCTGGCCCCGGCAACAATAATTCTATCTCCTGCAACAATAGTTCCAGCACCAGGGGCATCAATGGTGAGAACCTTCCCACCAATAAGATTTTTGGTTCCGGAAGCAGAATCAGTGGTTGTAGCTCCCATTGTACCCACTGCATACAGGGCAGCTTCTGTCGGAAAAGCAATACTGGAGAAGAAATCCATCCCCATTACCCGGCCCATGTCAGCATTACGGAGAGTAGTTTCACCATCTGCACCACGGGTCTGGGACTGATTAAACCATGTCTGACCCAGGAGAGTTGCTTCAATGTCAAGATCTACCAGACAGAAACGATTCATTGCCAACTGTTGCAGAGTTGCGTTTTTTCTCGCCAGGGCAATATCAGCAGCAGTTTCAAAAAGACCAGTACTGTAATAAGCTCCAGCACCTTGGAGAAGTTTCGTACCAATAAACGTATCTACTTTTTCGGCAAGTTTGTATGTGGCGGGGATGATGATCTGATCCACAAAAGAATCAAGATCCATAGCTTGCTCGGAAGCTGTAATGGCAATCGAAATATCAAAATGTTTCTCAATCTTCAAGGCTCTGGTGCTGGATGCAACATCCTGTGTGCTGATATCGGTTGTAAACTCATCAACTTCATATTCACCATGAGTTCTAAAAGATACTTCATCGCCGACTTTCCAGCCGTTTGATTTAGTGGTGAAATCACTTGTTACGTCTTTGGCGCATAATGGTGCTATGACCAATGCATCTTCCAAATGTGTCAAAGCTTCCATTGCAATTACTGAGGGATGTTCCCAAATGTTAGCCATTTTTAAATCTCCTTTTTAAGAATTATGCCCCTTCTCGAAAAGGAAAGGGGCCAAAAAACATATGTGTTTTTGACCCCCAAGGTCGTAAACTGTTGAGATGTCCCACAAGAACACCAATAATATTATAATCACATTAAATTATATAATCTTCAATGTCAAGTAGTTTATGTCCTGAATTCATATTTATTTTTTATCTCGCATGGCTCTGTACGCTGTAACATCTCCAGCATCAGCAAGAGCTTGAAGTTTAGTTGCCTTATCACTCTCAGGACCAATTTTACCACCTGTAGCCCCTGCTCCTTGAGATGGAGGCCAATAATGAGGAGAAGTTTCTTTGAGATCTTCAACCCAATTTTCAGTGGTCAAAACTTTCTTGTCAGAAGAAATTGCCAACTTCCCTTCTGCATCACGGGCTTCAATCATTTTATTTGTATCAAGTGAAAATACACCACGTCCACGAAGTACAGCATCCTCAACAGCAGTATCAATCATTCCAGCTTTTACTGCGGCTGCACGAACACCATCATCAATTACTTTGGACTCAAATAATCCCTGGTACTCATTGGATGATTTCTGGGCAGCAGTAAGATTCACACTCATTTCACCAATTTTTGCTTCAAAATCAGCAGTTAACACAGAAGTTTTTGTTTGGATAAGTTCTTCCACTGTACCATCTTTCAAGAACTCGACATCTTTATTCTTTGTGTAGAAATCAGTGGCAACTTTAACAGCTTCAGGATCATATCCTTCAAACTTTTTAAGATTATCAGAGAGGGTCTTTTTCTCATCCAGAATCTCAGCATTTTTGGTTTTTAAACCAGCCACAGCTTCCTCTGTTGTAACCTTGTTTGCATTGGTCAAATCAACTGTAAGCTGATCAACTTCAATTTTGTGAAGATTTTCAGCTTTCTCTCTTTGTTCTGTGTTCTCGATAAAATCAAATACGGGCATTTTCTTTCTCCTTAATTGCGGAATCCTCAAGATCCCAGTGTGAAAGTCTCAAACTTTCGTTAATTTACTTCTTAACTATCTTTTTTGGAACTCTTTTTTCAGCTTTTTCATCAGCTTTCTTTTTCTCAAGATCACTAATCGTTTTATCTGGATCTTTTTTCGTTTTGTCACCAATAATATTTCCATCTTTGTCTTTAAGAGAAAGTCCTTCCTCTTCTGGACTTCTGCCTAAATTCATATCATCAGATTTAAGCAAAGTTACATAATCATCATAACCAATAGTTTGATCAAGAAGACCTGAATAAACAAGATATCTATGGATAACATCTAATGGGATAACACCAGTGGCATAACCTTCAATTATCTGAGCAAGTATGGTTGAATCAGGAATACCCTGAGTAAGTGAGGATGGAGCATCAAGAATAACCTCTTCCTTGTTAAATCCACCCCAATCACACATTAACTCAAGACCCTGCTTGATTGCGTTCATAGCAGACAGAAAAACAGAGTATAATGATGCGCTCTGCGTTGATTGACGTATTCTGAGTGATTCTGCTGCTTCGACTCCTTTACGTGCGTCTAAGATAGCAACACCGTGTCTGATTGCTTCTTCATAAAGCCCTGTTATATGTTCAGATACATGTTTTAATGCGGCTGTGTCAGTTACAGTATAAAAAACTCTTGCTGCCGGGTCTGGAATAACAATCATTACAGAGGAACCAACTACATTAGGAAGATTTTCATCATTGCTTGCGCCTACAATACAAAGAGTAGGATTACAAGATAAGTATTCTGAATTTGCAAGATCAGCCTCTTTTCTGTAAATCTGTACAGAACAATTAGCAACTGAGATCAAAGGAATTGGTTGCATGTCAAATGAGTTATTAATTGAACCTGCCAGGAACAAAGGAATCCTATTAATTGGCTTTCCTCTTAAATCAGGCGATACATTGGAATCTACAATTTGATTTCCGTCCGTACCATATAAAGCTGTAGTGTATTTTTCTTCTACCAACTGCAAAACACGATAAACATCTTTAGTGGAATGAGAAAAAATATCATCTGAATCAGGCCTTGTTTCTTTCAAAACTCCAAGAGACAAACTTTCTTCTTCTTGCTCTGAATTTATTCCCCAATTGATAAATGCTTCTGCTTTATAATCAACAAACCTGAATTCATTTTTGGAAGCAATGACATCTACAAGCAAAGGAACTCTGCCAGTTTGAAATATTTCAATAACAATATCAAGAAATAATTGGTTTAATGATCTACCATCTTTGGTAGCTGTTTTCAGAATGTACTCAAGTTGTTTTGGCACATTAAATTCAGGTAGTTTTGTAATTACAATGCCCAAAGCACCTGAAAGAGCATAGGAAACTACAAGTGGGAAATGTGCCCTTTCCAAATAGGCATCATATGCTTTCTTACGTTCACCTGTCATTCCTGAAGGTCTTGGGAGATATAGTTCTTTTTTGGATTTTACAACATCCTCCCCTTTCATACAATCCCGAACCCTCATCCACGGCACTTTGTGCCTGTCATATTCTGGATGAACTGTATCAACTGCGCCTATGGATGCTGTGGTCGTTGTTTGTTTTTTTGATGCCATTTGTTATCTCCTTTAACTTTTTACTGATCTTTGTTTCATTGCTGACATTCTTCTGGCAATTAGGTAACGTGCGGAATCCATACAATGATCCTCTCCATCTGTATTAGAAACAAGAACGCCGTTCGCATAATACATTCCTGATTGCTCAGTTGTCAAATTATATACTGTTGCTTCGTCGCAATTCCCATCCACATGCGTAACCACAAGTTTGTGTTTCTCTTGTGTTGTGTGGTTTTGTCCAGAAGAATTCTCCGCACATGACACATTCTTTTTTAATTTTTCCTGATATTGCTTCTTTACATTTAAGGGAGCAAAATTTCTTTGATGGATGTTTTGTAATAACAACCTTACCACAGTAATCGCACGTAAATTTTCTTTCGGGAGTATTTTCTCTACATTTTTTAATATTAGATCGAAGCTGTCGTTTACCCTCTTTAGATTTTCTCCATATTTTAAGTTTTTCGTAACAATCCCCACCTTTCTGCATTCTTTCTTGCAGGTGGAATCTTGCGTGATCTGAGCCATGAAGAAGTTCAAGATTTTTCCTACTGCAATCATATTTGATTCTATTTTTATGATGGAGTTCATGTTCTGCTGGAATTGGTCCAATATAGAATTGCCATTTTGCTCTGTGCAACAATGTTGTTCCATCAAAAATTTTACGATTACTGTGGTGGCATTCAAAGTATCCCTCATTGACACTTGTGAATTTGATTCCTCTAAAATATGTAATGAGTTTTGACATAAAATATCTCCTTTAACCAATTTACTTAATGAAACTAATCCTTCACCTTCTACAAATACTGGATGGTCAAAAGTTCCCTTTAATTCATTTTCACCGAAAATTACCTTTGTTATTTTTGCAAATCCAGTAGAACCGGCATTTATTACTTTTCGCAACCCTATCGGAGTTTTAACAATATCACCAACCAGTATATCCTCAATCTTTCTAAATCCATTTTCTAAGGACACCATAGTACCTGCCACAAAACATTGAATATCTTCTGGCTTCTTCGGATCTCTCTGTTGAACTGGTAATGTTCTAATGTGATGCTCTGCTTGAGAAAAAAAGTACAGATGTGGAGTTTCTATATCACCTCTTTTTGCAGCACCTAACATTTGTCTAATAATTGACCATCCAGCAACTCTTGATCCTGCTCCTTTGTAAGCTCTTGTCCAATGACATCCACAAGATCCTAAATTAGCTCCAATTGATGTCCCGTCTCTTACATCGTAAATGGAAGTATCTGCTGGTCCAGGAACACAACGTATACCATACTCAGTTAATAAAGCATTGTCAACTGCCAAAACACGCTCTGCTATTTCAGAAGATACGGCTTGATCACCTTCATTTATGTTTCCGTTCCATCCATATATCTCAGTGCAAATGATCACTGAACCCTTTGGGATATATGGAATAATCTCTCCACCAAGTAAATGAGGATCAGGTTGTTCCCCATTTGTTATAAATCCATAAGTGACTGCCCAAGGCTTAGAAGAACCCCAATCAAAGCTTCTGATAAGATCCCAAGAAGTAGGAACTTTGAATGTTGGTAACACATGAATATCTTTATCCCACACATCAGTAAAAAATCCACCAATCAATAAATCCCAGGAACCATCAATCCATGCGGCTCTAAGCATTTCATTATCTTTAGTCAATTCATATATTTTAGCCATATATAAAGGATCAGCTTCAGCCAATGATTTATTTTCTGCTTGAAAACTTCTGACATGAGTTCTGGTTACAGTTAATGTTGTTGAAACCGTATCACCCTTTTCATTGGGATACTCGAATTCTATATCTTCTTTAAGAATTTTACCTGTTTGTGTAGCATCAATGAATCTTTGCTTAACCCACTGATGTCCTGGACCACTTGGATTACAAGTTCCCCTATATTTTGGTGTGATTCCTGCGTTGGATGACCGATTACAAGACATCAATTTTTTATAAACTTTGTCAAACGCATGGTTGGTTAATTCCTCCCAACCAATCCATGGGTACTCATGCCCATGATACTGTTCATAATCAGCTTCAACCCGAGCATAATTCAACCAAAGAGTTTCACCATCTGAAAATGTCCATATCTTCTTTGATCCATTATATTTTGCAAGAGGGAAGATTCGTGGAATCCACTTCTTTGTCTTCGATATAACATCACCAAGTTCTGTGGTTGCTTCTCTGAGCAATAGCCCCTTATAATCAATCCCGAACCCTTTATCAACATCTTGCAGAAAATCCATAATAAGAACGTCCGTTTTACCGCCGCCTCTGTTACCATGAAGGAGACATTCCCATGCAGGACATGTCAAGAACTTCTGCTGAGATCCGGGCCACGGTTTCCATATGATTATAGGTTTTCTTGCCATTTATAATCCATCCTGTTAAGCATTTAGATTCTCCATTTCAGACATTGTGATAGTTCCACTATATGTATTTACCCTTGGCAATTCAATAACTTCTTTAATGCCATGCAATGTCCTTCTTGCTTTTTCTGGAGTAAATGTGTTTTTGGGATATCTATTATTTTCACGGGCTACTTTTATACCAGCAGCCATTTTAGCAATATGGATTTTTTTATCTTCTTCAGAAATATTAGCCCAGTATTTCTTCTTTCCATCACTCATCATCTTGGCAAATACTTTCTTCTGCTTTGCTGTTATGGTCTTCATGTATTTTCTACGAACCCCTGGCATTACTTCTCTCATTTTTTGCCTATGAGCTTCTTTCTCTGATTCTGGCTTATCTCTCCATTGTCTTTTCCTGGAAATACTCCACATATTTATCAATGGGAAACATTCCATTCCCCTACTATTCCCAATACAAATAAGCAACATTGATGGAATTCTTATATCAGACATCTATGGCATCCTTTTCCCATTCATCTTCGGTAACAGCATCAGGTATTAATAAAACACCATGCATATTCATGTTGGTATTCTTTGTTTCCATTTTATCAGAATAACCTAATTTGTTACTGGTCAAGAATTTAAACAAAGAAGTATTGAAATTCCTTGAATCTAACCCACCCTTTCCTCTCTGTATCCACCAGGATTCGTGTAATGCATCTCCTATCTCACTTGCAGTATTAAAGGATTCAAATCTTTCTGCCCAGCTTTTCAATACTTGGACAGAGATTTCCATTGAAGCTGCAATCTCTACTTTTGACATTCCCTCTCTACTTAAATTAATATATTGCAGTGGATGTACTGCTGGATTAAACTTGGATAAATGCATTGGTAATAATGTCTCATCCTTAATTGAAATTAAGTTTTCTTTTATAACAGGATCTCCACCATGCTTTTTACATAATGTTCCTTTTCCTACAGCAAAGAAATTACATTGCTTTGGCTCTTTGGTATCAATATCTATAGTAACAAAATTACACTTTTGCTTTTTATATCTTCTGATTGTCCTAAGAGGAGCTTTAGAAGTAACCTTCTTTAATGTTTTGTGTATGGACTTATGTTTGGATTCTGGCTTGGATTTAGACTTGGTTTCAGCTTTCTCAGCATGTAATATTTTACGTTCAGTTATTGGATCTGATATTGGTGATGTTGGTTTACCTACTGGTTTTCTTTTTAGTTTCCTCATAGCTAATCCTTATAACCCCTCAAGAATTTTCTTGTATTCAATATAATCTTCAGCCTCAAGCATATCTTGAATTAATTTCTCTGAAACAAAATCACTTAACCCTTTGGCAGTATCTTTATCCCATTTATCTAAACAAGTATAAACGAAATCAGTTAAATCATCCTTGCTATCCTTCGGGTCCGTGTTCATAAGCAAAATCCATATAGCGATTAAATTCTTTTTAATAGATAAAGAAGTTACTACTGAAGAAATCCTGATAGAAATTCTCATACTGTTGTTCAAGGGACCCCTTTGGGTATTCAAGGTATTATTTGTAGGTTCTTTTTTGGTGATTGTTTTCATGGAGTTGATGATAAAGCATTAATAAAGGGTTGTCAAGAGTAAAATGTATAAAAATAATACAAGAGGAAAATGGATTTTATATTGGATTTTATATTGGATTTTATATTGGATTTTATATTGTATTTTATATATGTTGGAGATAATTACTGGTAATACAAGGATTTTAAATTTTTCAACGTGGAGATAATACTACTGGCAATACCTGTTAATACAGATATCTGAAATTTTTCAACGTGATGGAGAAGTAGGCCCCGGCTTCATAAAATAAAGGGGCTTCAGTGGATGAATCTGATTCAGTGGATGAATCTGATTCAGTGGATGAATCTGATTCAGCGAATGAATACAATTCAGTGGATGAATCTGATTCAGTGGATGAATCTGATTCAGCGAATGAATACAATTCAGTTAATGTTTAAATCAGACCCGATATTCATTAAATGAATCAGATTCATTTTATATATTATAATTATATTGTATATTCACATTAAACAATAGTCAAATATTGCGTCATATTCATTTAATATCGTGGTGATATATAATGAATCTGATTCAGTGGATGAATAATTTCTTATTTCTGATATTTTTCCGGCATAAATTAATTTAGATTAAAATTGTGTAATAAATGTTATATCGTGTTTAAACGTGTTTAAACGTGTTATTTGCCTATTTAAGAGACGTATGACAAGGACCGGGCCTGCCCTATGTATAAAACTCAAATCTTAATAGGTCAAGTTTTCCCTATAATATCAGTATGTTACACGGCAGTTTTTTGTATACAATTGAACCTGATTTATTCGCTAAATTCAATTCAGTAAATCCGGGTTTGATCCGGGCCATGTTATCGAGCGGTATTCTACAAATGAATTCAATTTACTAAATCCGATTTAGTCAATGAATCATATTCATTTAATGGAATCGCTATTCATATTTTATCATTCTTGTTCCATTCTTGTTCCATTCTTGCTCCATTCTTGTATTGATTATTCTACGCTGCGCCCGTCAAAAAATTAATAGACCGGGCCTGCGCCCGTGTACGTTATAAGAGACGACAAAATAGGCGTAAAACGCTGTATTTAGCCTATTTAAGCCGGTTTTGATCTATTCGAGTACTATCATATATATACCGGTTTAAATCGGCCTTAAATCATACAAAAACCGATTTTAAACATAAATTAAAATAAATTAAAATAAATTAATTGTATAACTATCTGATTTTATTATGTTTTTTTATTAGTAAATACTTTTAAACTAATTATTTTTCCATTTATCTTGTAAGTATCTGATTTTATTACATATCTTTTTTTGCATAGATGAATTTTTTTTATAGGTAAAAATTATTCAATGATATCAATAGCTTACAAGCGGTATATGCCATATTGTTCAATGATTTCAAGGGGTTGTGTTATGTTTTTTATTAGCGTATAGTAGTTTCACCTGACGGCAGGTGAGAGGGGCAGCAAGAGGAGCAAGGCAAGAGGGGGCGGGATAGTCAAGCTGATCTTTTACATAATTGTTGGGTGGGTCTGAGTTAACCAAACAGGATACCTACTTATAAACTTTATAATGATACAGTTTATAACATCCCCTAAAAAATAAAAAGTTAAAGGCGGTGACCGGGCGGTTAGCAACCAAAACCTGATTCGCAAAATAATAAGCCCAAACTTTTCACATTCCAAATAAATAGGATTTGGATATCATAAAACAACTTTTCAAGCGGAGCTAAACAATTTAACCGTTATTAAGGACCAAAAAAACACAAACCACAAACCACCAATTATAGGATGACACCAAAAACAATTTAAACAAGTAAAGGCAATAAAAACTATTAAAAAACCTTTTACGTAGTTGGTACGGGATAGCATAGCATATAAGACCCAGTAATAATAAAGCCGGGTCTTATTGTTTAATTTTTTTAATTTGATCAAGACCGGATTTTATTTTGTCCGGTCTTGTTTCAAGGTTTCCCGTCAATCAAAATAGTATTAAAAAAGATTGACGGGAAACCTTGAAAAAACGGTAAAATCATAAACAAAATAGTTTTTTCATAAAGCGAAAACAAAATAGTTTTTTCATAAAGCGAAAACAAACGAGTTTCCTATAACGTAGGAAGCACAATTTAATTTTTAATCTTTTTTAATCTTATTTAATCTTATTTAATCTTATTTAATCTTTTTTAATTCATTAATTTAAGGGGATCTAAACATGACAACTACAAACAAGAATGAAAACAAAACCGATTCAACTGATTCGACTGATTCGACTATTGCCGACGTTGTAACAACTACTGCAAAGAAAGATGTCAAGGATCTTGATATAGAATTGACGGTTAAAAATTTTATTGAATCAAAAGTAGAATTTACTGATAGTTTTACTTTCATTAAGGAAGGCAGAAAAATAGCAAGTCTTGCAACGTGTAAAGCTTTTCATAGTGTAGGAGAAATCGGGATTTACTTTAAAAAGAATTATTCACAAAAACAAGGTGCTTTGTTAAGAACTGAAGCCTTAAAAGATTTAAATTTGTCAAAAAATGATGTGTCGGCGAGTATGAAATTATTCGAGATTGATATTGATAGTTCAGTTGTAGTTGAAAAATTTTCAGGGACCGGGTGTTTGTCAATTAATCCGCAAAGAATTTTAAAGGCAATTTTGGCGATAGGTAAAGAAGATGAAGAAGTTATAGCAGACCCTGAAAAAATCTTAAAGGCTTTGGTCGTAGCATTGGAGCGAGCAGGAAAACATTGCGATCCGCTAGAGATTGCGAAAAGAATTAAGGGTTATATGTTGCCGGAAGTAACTACAGAAGGCTAAAAATTAGCTTGATACGGGAGTTTAAGGATATAAGGCAATAGCAAGGATACGTTTTTGATATTGCCTTATTATATAAAGGTTTTTCGGATCGATAGAAAAACTTTTATATACTAGAAATATCCGAGAAAACAGGAAAAATTCAATCGGATAGGTAGATTAAAAAAAATTAATTTAAATTAAGAATTAATTTGGGTTTCCTACGGGGTAGGACTGAAAAGGGAAAGGGAGAAAAATTACAGTATATCAATAAAATGGGTTGATCCTTCAGGGCGTGGTATTATCAGTACTTTTATCTATCCTGCAAAGGGAGAAGATTCAGCTTCAGAAAAGGCAAACAAGGGGTTCAAAAAATATACTATGAAATTGTATGGAGAACCAGTAGATTTAGAATTGGTATCCGTTGATATTGAAGAGGTGAAAAGTGGGCTTTTCTCGGAAAGGTCCTACAAAAACGTAAAATAGAAAATGGGTTTCCTACGGTGTAGTAAACATGGATTTGAAAGATGGATCATATTGAAATAAAAGGGGGTTGAAATGACTGTAATTGAGATATTGGAGGAAGAGTTCAAAGAAATTGAGTTATCCGTGGAGGAAGAAATGGAATTAGGGATTGCTTTGATGGATAAATATCCCCAGAAGGCAAAATGATTAAAGATTTATGGGAAGGGGGATTAATAGGAAAAAATCCCCTTTGACATAAGTTTTTAAAATTGGGTTAAAAATGGGTTTCCTGCGGTGTAGGAAACTGAAACGGGAAAGGGAGAAAAAAATGTGTAAATATTTTGTATTGTGTTGTTTTGTGATCATGCTTGCAACAATGGGTGCAATCTATGTGGAAGAATCAAGAATGAACCTGTTGTATCAGGATCTGGGGTTCTATAATTTTTGTGCGAAATATCTTGCGATTCAAATTAAAATGTGGATTTGTTACTAAATAAAAGGGGGTTAAAATGAAATGGTATCATTACAGGGTTATTGAAACTCAGGAATCTCAGGATTTAGATCCATGGAGTTCGGTGAAGTATTCCTGGCGTCTAATATTTCACCGGATTAAGATCAAAAAAGCATTTATAACTACAATATAAAATGGGTTTCCTACACCGTAGTAAACCGAAATAAAAGGGAGTCGAAAAATGGCTAAAAGTCGAAAAACATTTAAGGTTGAAGATCTGCGGAAAAAGGTCAATGATTATAATCTAAATTCGCAGGATAAATTGATTGATCAAAGAACTGCCCAAAGTATGCTTTTGGAATATGTATTGATGGAAACTGGAAACTATAATGGACTTGGATATTTGGATCACCTTCAAATGGCAAAAAGCAGGGATGGAATTTCTGTTGGGATGAACACGGATAAAAAGGGTCATGTTTTGGAAAAATATGCGGATAGGTTTGTAGATACGGACCGGAGCCGGGTATATTATTTCTAAATAAAAGGGGGTGATATTAGGAACTGAGATATTCACGCTAAAATTGGAAGACATAAAAGGAGGATCAAAAATGCGCCCTGTTAAGAAAAATGGGCTATAATTGACTTTAGAAAAAAAGGGGGTGGAATTCCCCCTCATTAAATCAGCCAAAGCCGGTCCTAAGCCCGGAAAAATGATGAAGGGTGAAATTCAAATAAAAGGGGGTTAAAATGTTCTATATGTGGATATCATGGCTGTCTGAAGACAATTTCGAGTTAGGAAATCACTCCTATCCTGAAAAAGAATGGAATTGGTATGTAAATGGAAGGGGATTGATGTATGAATTCAATACCTATGGAACTATGAATATTGAAAAAATCTGGTGCAAGCAAAATGGGATTTAAAAGGGTTTCCTACACCGTAGTAAACCTAACATGAACCTAACATGAAACCTAACATGAAGTTAATTTCAAAACAAACCGTAGGAGGTTTTAAATGAATGAGGACAAGCAGAAAATCATCGACAAAATCAGTAAAATTCTTTGTCAAGCGAAAGATCAAGAAGGGACTCCAGAAGGGGATACCTTCAAACGCCATGCGGCAATGCTTATGGCAAAATACCGTATCCAAGAAACTGAAGTGGATCTGGAAACGGATAACTTCATTGCAGATACTTTCAAATTTTACAAGGATGGGACAAAACGTCCACAATGGGTATCCAGCGTGGTCAGCACATTTTGTGCCACCTTTGATACTAAAGTGATATTCAGAAAATTCTATGACTACACAGAATGGGAGGTTATTGGGACTTTCAGTGATGTGGAGACAACCTTGTACTTCATTGATGTTGTCACGGCACATATCGAAAAAGAGGCATGGAAATTCTTCCCCCAGAAAACCTATAGTGGAAAACGGAATCAATTCGGAAATGTGGCGGCTTCCATTATCTGGGAAAGGGCATGGGAATTGAAATCTCAAATGGATGAAACTATCCATGCACAAGAAGGGTGTACTGCCTTGGTTGTCGTGAAAGAAAAAGAGATTCAGGAGGCAATGGAAGAGATGTATCCCAATTTAAGGGCTGGGAGAAGATCAAAAACAGACATGCCATCAGATAAAAAGACATGGGATGCTGGGAAAGCGGCTGGAAAATCGGCACCTTTGAATTTTGCAATAGGGGATGCCGCATAGAAAAGGGGTTTACTACACCGTAGGAAACTGAATTGAATAATATGGTTGCACACGGCGTGTGCAACCTTAACCCACAAACAGGGAGATTTAAAAATGGCAAAAGTGATCAAGAAAACAAACGCTCGGGCAAAGGTGTCCATTCAGGCAGAAATTGATGGAAAATTGGTAACAGCTACCACTGTGAAAAAATGTGTTGGAAGCCATGTTGCAGAAGCAGAAAAATGTGTTGCTTGCAAAAAATCCCAACCGAATGTTGGGGCAATCTGCATGGTAAAAACTGCCCCTGTGCCGAAAGCCAAAACTAAAAAGGCTTCAGGAACAAAAATTGAAAGACCATTCAGCCTTGTTATAGCACAAATTACGGCTGGGACTGACAGAAAAGAAATTGTTGATGAACTACTCCAAAATGGATTCAAAGGATCAGCAAAATCTTTCGTGTCTTCAATCGGATGTGTTATAAATGCGCTTGATGGAAATTCCCGGAAAAAAGAGGGTACAATTGCAAGGTATTGTGATTGGTTAAATAGTGGTTCCAAGGGAGATATCCCGTCCGGGGATGCAGGTTCAATCTGGTATTGCAAAAAAGTCTGGGCAATTTTGAATGAAGCCGAATAACAATTACTAAACAGGTTTCCTACGGTGTAGGAAACCTAATCATACAATCATTTAATACCGTAGGAGGTACGACATGGAAAACATTATTAACGAACAGATAATGGAAAAAGCAGACAAATTGAATGTAAAGGTTACTGGGCTTGACAAGGTGCCTACAATAATTCAGGGCCGCCCTTTGTTTGACTTTGGTGATGTGGATACTTCAATTTTGGAAAAATTCGGACAGGATGAAGATGGGCTTTTTCAGGCAAGTGGAATGTTCAATATTGCATTACACCCGGATGGAAGGGTTGAAGGACTGAAGACTGTATCCAAACAATATCAGGTTGTCCAGCACAACGAAGCCGTCTGGAAGCTGTTTGATAGCCTTCCTGAATTGTATGAACTGGGGAACATTGACATCCACACTTCCCATGATGGTGGAAATTGTGTTGCATATTTCAAGAGCAATAAACCCATTACAATCAAACCTGGGGATGATGTATACCCAAGAACTTTCATAAAAAATTCTGCCGATGCCACGGTAAGATTGCTGATCAATTCAGCCTTGTGGAGACTTGTATGCTCCAACGGTATGATGCGTCCAGATAACAGATTTACAGCTCTCAATACCCGGAAATTGCATAAAGGATCTCTGGATCTGGATGCGGAAGTCCAGAAATATATTGAATCCATTGAAAATGATATTGAATCAGTAGGGCTGTGGTCACAATATGCCCAGAAAAGCCTGAAGGCTCCTGATATTGACACGATCTTCCAACAACTTGAAATTGGGCCACGGGTACAGGATGAACTCCTGAATACTCCATTAAGGGGTGAAAACAAATCAGTAAAAGCCCTGATTGATGCCAACGCTTTGACCGGGTGGGACTTCTACAACTCATTCACCCAACGGATCACAGATTCGGATTCCACGGAGTCTGTCAAAATTGAAAACGGTATCAAAGTGTCGAATATATTTGACAAGCTCCTGATTGCAGCATAGGAAAGGGATGGGGTTTCCTACACCGTAGGAAACTCCTTTTACAAACACAGAAAAACGGAGATTCAAAATGGAAATCGGTGATTACATTAAACAAGAGGGTAGAGATTTTGTGGCATACGGTAGGATCACAAAACAATTGAAAATGGAAGTTTTTACGCATCTATTCATACCGGATATGATGGAAGTACAGCAGGGAAAGCGGTTCAGAAATCCACAAAAGAATGGTACCCTGAACCTGTAAAAGTTAATAAAATTGATATCCCGATAAAAATATTAAATAAACTATAATTAATTCATTATCAGGGAACATTATGGGAAGTGTTCCCACATAAGGTCTTAATTAGGTCTTAATTGCAATTAACCACAAAAGGAGGTTTATCATGGAAGACTATTGGAATACCTTAGAAAAAGGAGCATGTTCGCTCCATAATGACCCATACAATAGGGTCATATTAATTGAAGTACAGGAAAAGAAAGTGGATTGGAAAAAAATCTTGGATGAAACAAAGGCATTGATTCTTATCCAGCCCCAACCTGATTGGGAAGGTTTTGTTTGGAATTGCCTGCTTAGTGATGGTGGAGAAGCAGGAGCAGAATATTATGAAATCAAGGCAAAAGATTTCAAATTGCTGGTCTTGCGGGCATTAGATGAGATCTGTTCTGGTAAATTTTAAAATAACTCATTTAAGCTCATTTAAGCTTGTTTTGATACGATACTGTGTTTAATTGTCAAAACAGTCTTAAACAAAGAATTAAAGCGTGTATTTTTGACATATTGATACTTTTGTAATACAATTTTACAGATAATTTTTATAAAACCGTAGGAGGTTATGATGCCATCATCAAAATGGGCAACAACCCAATACAATCACTTCCAGATATCCAAAGCTATGTTGCTGGATTCCTATCGACATGCCAGACTATTTGAAATGTCCTGCAATGAATTTGTAGCCAATAAATCTACCAAGGTTTATGAAACCAATTCCTATAAAAGATTGTCATCTTATTACAAGGGGGAAATCTCTGGAATTTCTGATACTTTGTTTAATCAGATCCAAACCGAATTGGTGGAGTGGAAACACTTCTACACCAACAGGGCTGGAAGGGTGGTTTATGTAAGTAAATGGGAGCAAATGCCCAAATATATACGGGAAGGCAATCTGTTCAATTCAAACCATTTCTGGAAAGGTACTCTGAGACCTTGGGGCAAACCTGCCCATGGAAAGGAGATGAAAACATGAGCAGAAGAAAACGAGATCACTTGAAGGCGTTGGAAACTGTTCTTGAAACTGAAGAACGAGAATGGGTTATAATGGCAATTCAGGAAGAGATCCGACAATTGAAGGAGAATTAAAATGAATATTGATATATTAGGGCAATCTATAATCGTGCTTGGTGATTCTCTTGTTCATTTTGGAAACTGTATCATGTATGCTGGAATATTTATTGGTATCGGATTATGGATAAACGGGGCTGTGAGATCATGAAATTCTATAATGGCAAAAACGTATTCAATACCGACCAATTTCTGTTTGATAAGAAAAAGAAATCGTTTTCCCAGGATGCCAGCACCTTGGGTATTCCACCAGGAAAAGTATTCGATAAACTTGGTATTGTATCTCAATGGACAAATCGCAAGGTTAAATTTACCCTAAAGAAAAAAATACAATCCGGTGCAGGAACCAACATAATTGGATGGGAATACGAAAACAGAGAAGTTGGGCATACTATTAATGTTTGGAATACATAGGAGGTCAAATAATATGGTAATGGTGTATAATAAATCCAAGGAAAAGGCAGAAAAAGCAAAGCAGGGAAAATGCCCAAACTGCAAAGGGATGGGCGCAATACATGGTGATGATGCACCTTGTCTATTATGTAACGGATATGGGAAATTGTGGATATCTGTTAAAGGAAGTGGTTGGACTCGTCCTTTGTATTGCCAACTTAATGCAAGCCAACTGTATTAGGAGGTCAAAATGAGAATTAATCAAAAAATGGTTGAGCGTTTAACCAAGACTCTGAACACACCAAACAAAATTGTCCATGTCTGTCATAGAAACGATGCCTATGCCATTGATAATGCCAAACAAGATGAGTGTTATAATTGTGGCATCACTACCCGTGAAGCATATATGGTATTGAAGGGAATTCAAATCGGATTGCAATTGGCAGAAGAAGCACCTAAGAAATAATTCTTTAACTGACGGCATAATTGGGAGATGCTGTCTATTAAGGTATTAATCTATTAAAAGGAGAAAATAAAAATGACAAATCCAGTAGTTAAAATGTCCATCATCGTTACCATTCAAATGCTAATCGAGAAGATCAATGGTAATTATACACCCTTTGAAAGTCTTGATGCCATGTCCTATGCTGATCTTGAAGTATACAGGGATGAATTAATAGTGGAATATAATGATGTAATGGAAGCCAGAAAATTTGGGGCTGAAATGATTTATGGTAAAAGAGGAGAATGAAATGACTAAAGAAGAAATTATCCAGCAATGCAAAGATTTTGCAGAAAAGAATTATAACAAGGGGTATGATTCCATTGTTGAGTGTAGTGATTCGTCTGATTGGGAAGATCTTTATGCCGATAATGGCGGATCACTTCCAAAAATGATGAAGTCCATGAAGGAATCCGCTGACGTTTGGATAGAGCAGAATTTAAATGCCAGATGGGGTGAAGATTCTGATCCTGAATTAACCATGTTTGATTAGGGAGAGAGAAAATGCCAAGATGTAAAAATTTTGTAAGTCAATGGGTTCACGCTGGATGGCAGACAAAAGAGATTAAATCCAAATGTGGAACTACTGGAGTTAATGGGGAAAGACTCATGTGCCAAGAATGTGAAAATGAATTCAAAGAGCAGTACCCACAGGGATGGAGAAATACTCCAGGCGATATCTGCCCTCATGGGAACTATGTTGGCGATGCTTACGGACCTGATTATTTATGTGGTAAATGTGAGTCAGAATAGTTATTGTAATCCCCGTTATAATTTAGTATACTATTTATGTGGATAGGGAATGCAACCCGAAAAGCAAGCACGTTACTTGTCTTCCACATATCTTATAACGTAACCTTAAACGGGGGTTATCATGAAAGAATCCAAACTTACCTATGCAGAATTACATCGTCAATTATCTTATAATTCATTTACAGGACTATTTAGATGGAAAGTAGTACGCCCGAAAAGTAGATCTAAAATTGGTGGTATTCTTAAATATACTCAATTTTCTTATGTCAGAATAAAAATAAATGGGAAATCCTATCAAGCACATAGACTTGCTTGGCTTTATGTTCATGGTAAATGGCCTGAAGGGGATATTGACCATAAAGATCAAGTCAGATACCATAATTGGATTGATAATCTTAGAGAAACCAATACTAAGTATAACGGAAGAAATAGGGGAAACCCAAAAAATAATATTTCTGGAGTTAAAGGAGTTTATTGGAATAAAATAGCAATAAATGGATATCACAGATAAAAGTAGATATGAAAGTTAAAAGTCTCGGGCAATATAGGGAATTTGGAAATGCTGTTTGTGCCAGATTAGCTGGAGAGCAGTGTGTTGATTGGGATAAAAGTGATCTCAATAGTCCAGCACATAAATGGGTAAAAGAAAATATAGGAGGACGGTAAATAATGACAGACCACGAAAAAGCAATCCTGATTCACTTTCTTATGTGCAAATGTGATATGTATGTAGGAAAGATAAATGATATGTCCGTGGAATCCATTGAAAATTCTTGGTATCCTGATAATTTGGATAAAATAATAGAATTGGGTAAAGCATCTTGCCGTGCCCACAGGAGAATACATAATGAATACATAATGAATTATAAAGAATATACATGGGAAGAACTTCTGGAAATGGATCTTCAGAAAGATAAACTGGCAGAAGATATAGGGATTGTCTGTCCTTTTGATACAGCCCTTCCACAAACCTGGCTGAATAACTTGGTGCAAATATCTGGTCTTGATTACAGTAATGTTAGATATTCAA
Organism: Candidatus Tenebribacter davisii; assembly: GCA_030765535.1. Classification (GTDB taxonomy): domain Bacteria; phylum Cloacimonadota; class Cloacimonadia; order Cloacimonadales; family TCS61; genus Tenebribacter; species Tenebribacter davisii. Next base: position 29,292 of record JAVCCH010000098.1, on the reverse strand, counting down.
CATTTACCACGTACCCATTAGACGGGGGATGTGTGATGGTATCTGCCTGGAAGGAGGTCAACAAATGGCTATAAAAATATTAGGTGTATTTGATAATGATGGAGAATCTTTTGATAGATACACAGTTGTTTTTGATGATGTTTCCGTATCTGCTGTATCTGGGAGAAGGTTTCACGATGCTTTGGGATTAAGTGATGATCCTAATAGTCCACAAGGGTTCAGCCAATTTAGAACATGTTCGTTTAATCCGAATGGTAGTAATCACCACTTGGGAACTAAAATAGGCATTGATGATCTCCCTGAAATTGTAAGGGAACATATCTACATGAGACTGGGGGAAGAATAATGAAATGGGAAGATCTTAGGAAAGATAGAAATAAAGGCATAAAACCGGATCTCAGCCCAATCAAACAAGATGCAAAGGAGGTTGTGTTTGATCTGGTGTCCTGTATGTGCGATAACAAAAACAGGCTTGTATTCAAACAAAAGGAAGATGGTGAATTCCGGGTGTTTCTGCTGGGCGGTAATGGAATATCCCATGCTCTGTCAAATCTCCAAATGAAAGGGGATTATCTTGATTTGACATGGAAAGCGGATCAAGGAAATTGGACAGGTGTGGCAAAAATAATTGAAACTGGAACATCATTAATTGCTTATATAATGAGCCGGTAAACAGCAAATAAGGAGATAATATTATGGGATATACACATTACTTTCCACACACAGAAGTACCTGAAGAAATTTGGGAAAAAATTGTAGAAGATTGTAAAAAGGTATTACGTAATACCAGCATCCTAATTGAAGCGCACCCTTTTTTAGATGATATATGTTTCAATGGGCTTGGTGATGATGGACATGAAACATTTCTTTTGGAAAGAAAAGGATCTGATGGATTCGGATTCCAGTTTTGCAAAACTGCCCAGAAACCATATGATTTATTGGTTTGTGCTTGTCTTTTGATATACAAGCACCATTCCCCGAATACAATTGAACTATTTTCAGATGGGGATGAAGAAGATTGGAAAGAATCAACAGAACTGGTTAATCTTGTTTTTGGATATTAGTAAAGGAGAAAATAAATGAAAGAACAATTGTTGGTTGTCGTGATTAAAGATTCTTTGGTAGATGTTGTTCATGCCTGTGAAACTTCAGAAATGCAATAGAAGCAGCAAAAAAGTATATAAAAAATCCTTGTGCAAAGACAATTGATTCTGCTGCTGCTGCTGCTGCTGCTGCTGCTGCTTTAAAAATTAAAATAATACAAAACGGAATTAATATTTTAAAAGGAGAGAAATTATAAACAGACTATTTTAGCACGATTAAAAAGTGTTGACTATTAATTTTTATTAATTTATAATGTAGTAAATAATGTAGTAAATAATTAATACATAAGGAATAAAATGATATCGCTGGGAGTGATTTGGGCAAGTCACAAATTTAATGAGGAAATATTGCTGGCTTTTTTATTTATTACCTGGCTTCCTGATATAATTATGACTGGTATGATTTGTACCGCGGCAACAAAAATATGGGGGAATTAGTATGTGGCCTTTTAAAGAAAAGTCTAATAAATGGTTCGAGAGATACAAGAAGCTCCATTACAAACATCAAGAAGCTCTGGAAACCCTAAAAAGATGCAGAAAGAGAATGGATGAAGGGGGGTATCATTTAATAGCGTTAAAAACCTGCCTGAAAGAGAAAACGATTCTTCAAGAAAAATACAATGAATTAAGAATTTCTTTTGAATTGATAATGGGGCAATTGCCTGATGTAAAAATCATTGACGGGGAACGAACCATAATAATAAAAGGTGCTGAAGATGATCAAGAAAATAATGACTTTCATCCTTAAATTTCTTGTTATCCTAATTGTTGCTATGATTTTGAGTATAAATGATTTCACTTTACCTGACGAAAAGAACTACTCAGGATTAACTGAAGCGCCAAACTCTAACATAGCTGTTGATTTAACAGCTACCCCATTCTATCCTCCAAAGGGATTTTTCAAAAGAACTTATCGACTACCGTACCACAGAGAAAGCCTTAAACGATTGACTGATAAAAGGTGATTTAAAGACAGTTTAGAAGTAAATGATACACTGATACTAAAATACTTCTAAACTGTCTTAAAAGCAAACATAAGACGCTTATTTCTTATGTTTTATCAAGTAGATCAGCAATAGAAACAAAATTATCTGCCTCCTACGGATAGCTGGTCTACTTGATAAAATATAAATTAAAAAGTGTTTGAAAGTGTTGCTATTTAATCTATATTAATTTATATTATGTAAAGTTAATTTAAATGAAATTGTGATTCACAGGCTAATAAAGCCATAATTAGAAGGAGAAAAAATGAATAACAAGTATCAAATTTTTGAAAACTACAAAGATTTGCGTGATTGTCTGGACGAAGATTGTTCTGAAGATTGTTCTGATTTTAATGAATTTTTTGACAATGACGAAGGTGCTGTTGTTGTGGTCAAGTTCAAAGGAGCTATCAAAAAATACCACTACTTCACCAAAAACTTTAAACTTGAAAAAGGTGATAAATTGGCCGTTTTAGCGAATGGTCGAGATGCTGAAGTTACAGTCCAAGGATACTCCTTGGATATGGAAAAAAAAGCAGTTCGTCATCTTGATATACGTGGTATTATGCTGGGCCAAAAAAATAATAAACAATCAAACAGTGGGGCAACAAGCATGAAAAAAGACAAAACTACCAAAATAGTAGAATCAGCAAAAGAAATCGTAAAAACTACCAAAGACACTGCAACCAAAGTACAGTACGGTGGATCAATAATCACAGGTATCAAAGCTGTTATCCAGGAATCAGATACAATCCCTGAGAACATCAAAGCCTTGATGCTGATTGATGGGTATTCTGATTTTGTCATTGCCAATTCTTTGAAACTTGCATCTGATACTTTCTTGGAATCAGACAAAATCAAAAACGCCGCTGATGCCGCTTCCTTTGCCGCCGCCATTGCAATTGCAGGTAAATTGGATTTCATCCAAAATCTGGTGGAATCAATCGTCACAAAAGCTGTCAACGGGACAAAAGCCGGTGTAGCTTCTATAATACCAGATGGGGAAAACAGAAGATAAATAACTTACTGCCGATAACATAACAAAAATTAAAAAATGTTGTGGATTAATTTTTGTTATGTTATATTAATTTTTGTTATGTTATATTAATTTTAAGCAAGGAGATACTATGGCGGCTACAAGATTGTCATTTTCCTACCCGGAAGAATTAAAAGAAAAAATAATGGAGCTTGCGCTTAGAGATGGACGAACACTTTCATCATATGTGCAAAAGGTACTGGTAGAGGATATTGAAAAGAATTATGGTGAAGCAAGCATCGCTGAATCCAATCCTGAATCGGGACCAAAGAAAACAAAAGTGAACAGGAAGAAACGAACACGAAAATAAATTATCAACAAAGGAACTATTATGAAAAAAATTATTAAAAAAGAAAAACCAGTAGAAAGACTCATGAAAGGCAAGAAAGCCTCGTTAATAGCTGAAGGTTGCAAATTAAACAAGATCAAAAAGGATACTACAAAAAGGCTGGATGAAATCAAAGCTGAAATTGAACTCACCAAAAAAGGCACATACAAAAATGAAGCTGGTGATCAATTAGTTATTTCTGAATCAGAAAAGTTTTCAGAGATTGAGCCGAAAAAGGTCATAGCTTATCTGAAAAAAAATGATATGTCAGCAAGATTTCCAGAAACAATAAAAGTGCAAATCACAGCACTGAAAAAGATTGTGCCTGAGTCCATTATTGCTAAATGGAGAATTGCACTTGATCCTATCATTAAATTTAGCTGGAAATAATATATGATTGATATTATCCTACTATTGTTGCTGAATTTATTCTTCCCTGAGAAAAAACCACAGGGAAGAATGAAACAGGGTGATTACACCACAAGCAGTTTACTCGTTGCTGATAGTTTGATTCACGATAGACACCGGGATGATGGTGCGCCCAAAAGTTTCGATGAAGCAGGTAGCAATGATCCCTTTTTGAATGAGGAGTATCAGGATGGACCGGATTGGTAAGATAACATTGGAAATTGGGAGGGGTGTTTTTTGCAAAAACCTCCCAAGAGAAGCCAAAGATAAAATATTCCAAGATCTTAGATTTGATAACCCTATCTACAAAAATGCTGAAAAGCATGGTGGATATGTCGGAGTTGATGTCATGAGATATTTGTACTTCTTTGAGGTATCTGCTGATAAAAAAACAACTTGGGTTCCACGTGGATACGTCTGGTATCTCAAGAAGTGGTTACATGAAAACAATTATAAAACAAAAATCATTGATAAAACTTTACTACTTCCTAAAATGGATTTAGAATTTCATGGGGAATTAAGACATTACCAAACTTTAGCCGTAAATGATATGGTTACACGGTATCCATGTGGGGTTCTTGAAGCTGCCACAGGCAGTGGTAAAACAATTTGTGCGTTAGGAATCATAGCCAGAAGAAATCAACCCACCTTAATTATTGTTCATTCAAAAGAATTACTGTATCAATGGCAAGAAGCAATCAAAACATTCCTACATTATGATTGTGGTCTAATTGGTGCCGGTAAATGTGATATCAAAGATATTTCAGTGGGTATCATAAATACAGTCAAAAATAGACTTGGTTTATTAACCAAAAGATTCGGGATGATCGTGCTGGATGAATGTCATCGTTCCCCATCTGCTTCTTTTAGTGAAACTCTTCAAGAATTTCCAGCAAGACATTATCTTGGTCTTTCGGCTACAACTTTTAGAAATGATGGTCTTGGTAATGCTATATTTGCTCACATAGGGCATAAACTACACACTGTTGATAAAGAGATGTTGCATAATACAGGTGCAGTATTAAAACCAAAAATTATAAGAGTGGAGACTGATTTCAAAGTTGGTAAATGTTTTGCTGATGAAGCAAACATGGCTTATTCAAGTATTATCAAGAAGCTATGTGAAGATGCTGTAAGAAATAACTTGATTGCAACGAAGATTAAGCACGATTTAAAGCAGTTTAAACAAAACATCATAGTCGTGTCAGATCGTGTAGCTCATTGCAAACGTATCGCTGAAATACTGCGTTCTAAAAATATCAAAAATCACGTCTTATCTGGATCAACAGGAAAGAAAGATAGAATGAATATTGTGTCAGATGTGAAATCTGGTAAATGCAAGGTTTTAATAGCATCAATCAGCCTAATTTCTGAAGGCTTCGATTCGCCCAATCTATCAGCTTTATTTTTAACAACACCTGTTGCTTTCTCGGGCAGGGTTCTCCAAGTCGCAGGTAGAATTCTCAGGCCAGATAAAAATGACAAAAGTAAAGTGCCCCGTATTTTCGATTTCAGGGATGTAAATGTTAACGTACTACGAAACTCTGGATTTCGAAGAGATAGAATTTATTCCAAACAATGGCCAAACTTATGATACATATTATTGCCGGTAATACAAAAAGGAAATAACTATGAAAAAAGAATTAATGCCCATAATTAAAGAAAGATATTTTATTGAAAGTCTTCCACAAACTTACGAAGTTGAACAAATAATCAAAAAAGAAACCAAAAATAATATCTTTCAGGTCGTAATAGAAAAAGGAGAATATATAAAACGATTCACATGGTTCTTGTTGAAACAGGATATAAATTTTACTCGTAAATCTTTAGGATCTGGCATCACAATCTTTTTTGTTGACAAGACTGTTCATTACTTCATAGCCAAGAAATAGGAGGGTTTAAATGACAACTCCTGGTAAAGATACAGACATGAAATTTTTTAAAGATTATTTCATAGGTAAAGGCACTATTGAAATTTTTCCAATAAATATGGAAATTCCTAAAAAAGGAGTGTCCATAGGACATTATCATTGGAGAGGAAAATATCCAAAAAATACATTTAATGTAGAATGTAACCCCGAAGGTATTTGCCCTATTTGTGAAATGTTAAAACCTAAATCTAAATGGAAGAGGTTTAAACTATGGCTGAAAAAATTAGTAAAAAAGTAATATGTTGTGAAGAATGCACAGATGGTTTGATTCATGATATATGTGGCATTTGTAATGGAAGTGGTGAAGGATATTGGGATGGATCAACATGTTCATCTTGTAAAGGAAGTGGAAATGAAGTTAATTACTGCTCCTGTGAAAGAGGAAATGAACTATTATCGGAGGAGATTTTCTAATGACGATTTGTGATTGTAAGGTTTGTCAAGCAATAAAAAGAAGGATAGAAAATTCAAAACATAAACATCCTTTATGCCCTTACTGCAATGATCATCACGACCATAGAATTCATTGCATAGCTGAATTCGGTAAAGCAGAACTCGGTAGAAAAAATGGGTATGAAAAACTGAAAGAGACTATGCACATCAAGGAAACTCAAAAAATCAGGGCTGAGTGGGGATTGCCTGGACATTTTGAAGAAAATTGTGAATACTTTCTTGATATAGATAATGGAAAATATACAATATACCAAAACAAACAAGACGGGTTTAAAGCTTTACGTTATAGTGAAGACTGGAGAGATTTAACAGGGGATAATCTTGTATATTGTATGATGGTTGAACTCATTGAAGCTAACGCAAAAATAGAAAGAGCCATTGAAGCCGTGAACAATATGGAGCTTGATGAAAATGTAATTGATATTCTAAAAGGAAAACGATAATGAATGAGAACTATCCTAAGAATCCAAATGCTTCACAAGAAAAGATTTTTGAACAGGTGAAAAAGTACGGCCCTGTATCTCCTCATGCAATAGCTAATGATTTGGGAATAGATCATAAACGAATCTCCCAGGCCATATCAGTAATGAGGAAGAAAAAACTAATAAACATTCAAAAGATTGGAACCAATAAGACCAGGCAATATTTCTATGATCCTGAATGGCCTGTTCTTGGATCTCCTTCTCTGAAAATACAAGCAGAAGAAAAGGAAGAAGATGAAGCGTTTAATTCTCTTCTGGGGACTATTGATCCAAATGAGAAAGGTGAAATGTACTATTCCCCTAAAAAATTGAAAAAGGGATTGGATCTATTAGTAAATAGATGTCATCATCTAATACTTGCTTTAGAGAACTGTTCCAGTATGGCTATCATGGAAAACTTCAACCTTGACGAAGAACAGGCGAGAGTGCTTGTCAATAAAGTGATGGCTAAATACGCTAATCTTAACTTGTCCTTTTGTGTTCATGTAAACAAGGAGAAAAATGGCATTCACTAAAATTCAACTAAATAGACAAAAATTCGGAAGATTAACCGTAATTGAAGAGGTTGATTCGTACATTTGCGTGGATAGTGATACAAAAGAGCGCAGATGGGAATGCTTATGTACTTGCGGAAATTATGTGTTAATTCGACAAAGAAATTTACGGAGTGGCAAAACTAAATCCTGTGGTTGTTTACACAAACAAGGGGGTGAAAAATATAATAAAGATATTGGGAGAAAATACAAATGACTTTAGAAAGCCTGGTTGGTCAAAAATATGGGAAACTGACTGTACTCATAGAAGGTGAAGTACATATACATGTAAAATCATGCACTATGGTAAAAAAATGGATTTGTAGATGCTCCTGTGGAAATACCATTGAAGTCAGACAGGACAGTTTAAGAAGTGGCAACACACGATCATGTGGATGTTTGAGAAGAAGTTTAACTATCCAACGACATCATGGCAAGTCTGATATAACAGGAGTATATTGGAGTAGAAAAGCAAAGAAATGGTCATCTCAAATCAGTGTCAAAAACAAATGCCATCACTTAGGATTCTATGTTCAATATGACAATGCTGTATGTGCAAGATTAATGGCAGAACAATGCGTGGGCAAAAAAAATAGCCCTGCCTATAAATACATAAAAAAACATATTCAAGGGATAAAATAGGTTATGAAAGTCCTAAAAAAGAGATTCAGAAAAATCCAAAAAGAGGAAGTCAAACGAATCCCTAAAAAAATCATAAAAGCTAAGAAAATGGGAAGGTGGTGTGAATATTATGATGGAAGACTTCCTTTCCCAATGGAATGTTCAGGCAATAAAGAACTCCCTGTAGCAAAATTGTACAAAGATGGTGTAATTACAATTCTACATAATAGACCGAACTGTGTTGCGTGCAAACGTGCGCCTGAATTCCAATCATGGAAAAGAGGTGATTGGAGAAAAATAACAGAGGCAATAGAAAATGGTGAGGATCTTAGAGATCATCCATCCCCTACAGGAGGAGAATAATGGCTAAAATTATACCAATAGGATGTATAACAAAACTGGACACCCCTGTGGGTAAAGTATTAGGGGCAGCAAAGGGTCAATTAGAAGGTGTTGTTTTGATTGGGTTTGATAAAAGAAGGAGAAGTGTATGCAGCCTCAACATATGCTGATGGAACAGTTATGTGGTTACTGGAAATGTGTAAACGAATTATGATGGATTCAATTAAGGAGGAATAAATACATTGAATAAAACAATTAAAAAATGGATTACCACACACGACAATCATAAAGTATCGTTTGTCCATGTGGCAAGACCTGAAAAAGAAATCATATGCTTTCCAAGTCAAATTGGGTGTGGTGTTAGATGCTCGTTCTGCATTTCAAGTACACAACCTTTTATCAGATCATTAACAACAAGAGAGATGTTGTTAGGAATTGAGATGTTTAATATACCAAGAAATAAAACCGTATTATATTCATGCATGGGGCAGGGGGAACCTTTTGAAAATCTTCAATGTGTAATTGATTGCTTTGTGGAGTTAGATGGTAATTATGCATTATCTACAGCCAGACCTACCAGACCAGGGGTGAAATTACTCAATGATTATCCAAATTTAAATATAAAAGTACAAGCTTCATTTTCTGCTGGCTACATCTTAGCATCACTCAGAAGGTATTCTGGTCCAAAAGAAGTTAATGTAATACTCATAGAAGGTGCTGATATTTCTGGAGCTATAGGTTTGGCAGGTTTTATTGGGGCTGATAATGTTAAACTTACAACCTTCAATAATTGGAATGGTTGTACAGTTAAACCTATGAAAATGAATATAGAAATGTATACTACTGATGGGATTGATTTAGGCGCATCTTGTGGACAACAAAACTACTTAAAGGAGTAATTATGCACGCCTTATTATTTTTTGAAGGATTAATAATTGGTTTAGTTGTGGGATGTGCTGGAAATATGATCTGTATTTTCTTATTATAAAGGTGAAAAAAATGAATAAAACCAGAAAGAAAATAATAGAAATAGTTGAAAATATTGGTTTTCTTACAGGGTCAAGAAAATTCGGAACCGAAACAGAAGATTCTGATTGGGATTATGTTATTTTATTTAGTGATTTCAAAAAAACAATTAGAAAGAAGAAATATCGAGATAAAATTCAATAATCCTCATATTGAACTAAATATCCCAAGTTGTCTTAAAACTGATAGAGATACATATGGGAAAGCAAGATATTTCCGTTCTTATCGAATAAGTACTAAAGCAAAGGTATATAATATACTGATGGTTTGGCAGGAAACAGAATTAAAAATATGGAAAAGAGCAACAAGAATTCTTAGAACATTTCCTAAATATATGATAAAGGATAAGAAAAATAGGGTGAAATTATTTCAATGTATTAAGGAAGTTCAGAGAGGTATATTAAACAAAAAATATGAACGAATTGGAATCAGAAAAATGGAGTCAGTATGAACATACAGGATTTGAAAATTCTACAAAGTCTTTCTTTATCTGAAAAAATTAAAATTACCAGGGAAAGAATAATAGAGTGGTATGAATATTGGGAAGGAAAAGTTTATATAAGTTTTTCTGGGGGAAGAGACAGTACTGTTCTTTTACATATTGCTAAATCTATTTATCCTGATATTTCTTCTGTGTTTATTAATACTGGTCTTGAATATCCTGAGATTAAGAATTTTGCACAAAGCTTTGATAATGTAACATCAATCAGACCTAAAATGCCTTTTCATAAAGTGATTGAAAAATATGGATATCCTGTTATTTCCAAATCAACTGCACAAATATTGGATGAAATTAGAACTACTAAATCAGAAAAATTATTAAACAAAAGGCTGCATGGGGATGAGAATGGAAATGGTAAATTAGCAGAAAAATGGAAATTCTTAATAGATGCCCCTTTTAAAATATCTCATAAATGTTGTAATAAATTGAAAAAAGATCCAATTAAAAAATATGAAAAAGAAACAGAGAATAAAGGCATTTTAGGGACAATGGCTGAAGAAAGTAATCAAAGACAATATACATACTTGCAAAATGGATGTAATGCTTTCTCATCAAATAGACCTATCAGCACTCCTTTAGGATTTTGGACTAATAAGGATATTCTTAATTATATTGCAAAATATAATATTGATTATTCCGAGATATATAAAGGAGAGGAATCCCGCAGAGGTACAGGCTGTATGTTCTGCATGTTCGGGGTTCACAGAGAACTTGCTGGAATATTTTATATAAATAGATTTCAAAAAATGAAGAAGACACATCCAAAACAATATGAATATTGCATGGAGAATTTGGGAATAAAAGAAGTATTGAAATTTATACACGTAAAATATAAATAAAGGATTATAAATGAGACATGTCCAGAAGAAAGGAAAGCCAAAAGGAAAAATCCAATTAGAGTATATTGATATTCGCTCCGTTCTTGATGAAATTGGCATTGATTACCGAGAATCAGGAAAAAATGTTGGAACTGGTTGGATAGGTGTTTGTTGCCCATTCTGTGGTAATGATCATGGATATCATTTAGGCATCTGTTTGAAATCCCCTGTGATAAGCTGCCTAAAATGTGGAAAGATTGGAAATATACTCACTTATTTTATTGAAGAGTTAGGTTCTTTCCAAAAAGCAATCACAATTCTCGGGGATTCTGTCCCAAGAGAGTTGCGGTCATTTGAAGCAGAAGAACGTGAACGAGCCATTACAGTTGAGCTTCCAGAAAATGCCAAGAAAGAGATTTCAGTGTACCACGAATCATACCTGGAAGGCAGGGGATATGATCACAAGGAATTGACAGAAAAATTCAATCTTCATTTTGTTGGTCCTACTGGAGGGGAATGGAGAAATAGAATAATAGTCCCGGTTATCAAAAGATATAAATTAATTACATTTACCAGTGTTTCGATTTCAGATGATTCAAACTTGAGATATAAACATTTGTCAGAAGAAAAATCAGTTATTCCAATTAAAGATTATCTTCTCGGATTAGAGTTCACTGATGGAAATAGTTGTATTTTAGTTGAAGGACTCTTTGATATGATGCGTATTGGGGATGGGGCTGTATGTGGATTTGGAGTAAAAATAACATCAGAACAGAAAAGATTACTATCCAAATTTCAAACAGTTGTAATTGCTTTCGATGGAGATTCCGCTGGGCGTACTTCAAGTGAGAATCTGGCTAACGATCTGGCACCTTTTTGTGATTGTAAAATAGTTGATCTGCCGGATGGTAAAGATCCTGATAATTTATCAAAAGGAGATATTAAATATATCAGAAGGTTGATAGGGAAATAAATAAGCTTAACAATATATGGGGAAATTAAACAATGGATCTTTCAAAATACTATGCAAGCATTTCTGACTTAACAGAGCAATTTCTGGAAGATAGTATAAAAGATAAACTCAAAGACGTGGGGATAGATTGCAAAATAGAAGATCATGAAATTGTGATGGGTTTTACAATTCCTACCAAAGATGGACTCCACGAAACATCAAAAAAATTATCTGATATAATTTTAGAAAGAATTGAAAATAAAGAAGATATTAGTTGGTATAAAAGCCAAGAAAAAATTATTAAGTATCTTGAAAGTACTATTGAGAAAATAAGAACAGGGGAAAGCACCAAAAGAAAAATTAAACGCAATTCAAACATAATAAGAATATTGTCAAAAGAAGCAAGAAAAGCAAAAAGAGCAGTAGATAGGTGTGAAAATATTTCAAACAATGTTTCAAGAATGTTTAATAAAATGGGATTCCGTACCAACGAATTCACAATACTATTGGGATATGTTGAAGATGTCAGGAATAAAAAATATGACAGAGAACATTGGATATCCATAGAAAACATTCAAAAATGTGAAAAATTAATTTATCTTGTCATACGGGAACAAATAAAAACACAAAAAATTGTATTAGAATGTTGGAATTTATTTAAAGCATTTGATGAGACATGTGCAATAATCAATATATATGATTCTTGTTTATCAAGAGTTTTTATAGAAATAGAATTCACTAAATATGTTGAAGATCAAGATTCAATAAATATACTGGAACAAAATATAGGATTAGCTATTTCATGGTATCCAACAGGATATGATTTTAGATGTGGTAGAGGGACTAATGAATGGGGTGAATTATGGCTTAAAAACGAAGCCGTAATGAAACGAAAAGAACTTCTTATACCAAAACTAAAGCAGAGAAGGGAGGAAATAATACGAATAGAACAAGAAAAAAACGCCAAAAAAGTAACAATGAAATTCAAAAAAGATTATGGAATTAGCAAAAATGAATCATCAAAGATCATAGAGGCAACACAAAACATAAACTTTTAACAAGGAGAAATTATCATGAAAAACCCAACAACATTAGTAAGCAGTATGAATTACTCAAAAGGACTGGCTAACAAATCAAACGAGTGTGAAGTTCTGTTGTTCTTGCATTTACAAGCAATATCCTTACAAGAATTATGGACAAAAGATTCCTTTTATGTGGGTTCTGAAGAATTAATTGGATACAAAGATAAAGTATTTAGCGCATTGATGTACGATATCTTCAATAGATCAACAACATGGTTTACTAATATGGATATATTTCTTAAATACCCAAATGGCAGAAGTCTATACATACAACACGGACATGTCAATATGGTTTGCTACAAATCACTCAGTCCAGAACACAGAACATTTATTCTTAAAGTAGCGGGGAAACGTCCAGTCTCCAGTTTTTATGCACTTCTCGCATCTGCTGGATTGAGGGGGCGTAAGGTAAAAGATATTAAACCAGAAAAACAACTATTATGGGAAAAGAAGCACAAGACATTAGAGAAGAAATACAATGCTCTGATGGTTAAATATACTAAAGTTAAAGAAGAAAACAAGGTTTTGGTCAAGAAAATCAATAAAATTGATGATATGATTAAAAGTTCTTGACATTAAATGTATATAATGCTTGATTAAGCATACTGATTATGTTAAAATGCAGTTTGAAAGTAAAAGTGATTAGCGTTTGAGCATCTGGTAAATGCGAGTTAATTGACTTTAGAGATTTGGGCAAATCTCGATTTGAATAACAACGGAATGGTTACAACTCTAAAGACCTCTTTAGAGGGCCTTGGTGCCCTGAGTAAGTTGTTACCAGCAATGAACTCTAATCATTCTACCAAGTGCCTCTAAAGAGGTTTTTGTATTTAAGGAGTTTTTATGAAAGAGTTCTTAATAATTTCAAACGATAATGGAACTATTCCTTATGTTCTTCAATCGAATACCGAATCACAAGTAACAAATTATTTAAAATCCTGCAAAAACAATTCCACAATTATAGATTTAGATATTCATGAAATTAATACGTATAAATTAATTAATGGAGAGCTTTTTACTGTTCAGGAAGAAGAAAGTGAGGATAAAACAATCGGGGGCAGATACTCTGTAAAACAAGTAACCTATTCTATTCATAAAAAGAATGGTGAAAAAATTCTAAAAGCATCTTATAATTTCAAATCTGAAAAAGGATGGGTGTGGTCTTCAAAATTTCTATGTTTCGACAAAATAGAATACCCGAGAGAAAAAGCCTTTGAATGGCTACTAAGAAGAATGCCGAGCAATATCAAAGAGGAATACTTTGATCTAAGTCCACTAATTCCAAGCAATAAGGATATTACAACTGAAGTAATTCATGAAATATGTAAACATTTACATCGCCCTGATTATATTGATATACAAATGAACAGTGCCGGATATCCAGAAATTACTGAAGAATATTGGGAGGTGTGAAATGCCACATAAAACAATTTTAACTGTTGAAGAACCATTTAATCCTTATTTTAGATATAATGGAATATTCATTCCAGAACCTATTGTAGAATGTGATCAAATGTCAGACCAAGCAAAAATTTTAATGGGAAGATTATTCAGGTATGCTGGAAAAAATGGTAAGGCTTATCCTGGAAGAAAAACTTTAGCAAAAGCCTGTTCCTGGAAAGTAAGTAAATTAGATAGAATAATCAGCGAACTAAAACAATTAAAATTAATAATAACAAAACCATATATCCCAAATGATAAAGTTGTAGATCCAAATAATCAGCCAAGTGAATATATTTTTTTATATTCAATGATATATGAAACAGGGACAATTGATCAAGAAATTATTGATGAAATGGAAAAAAATAAACTGAAAAAAAATACTATAAAAAAAGAAAAAAATACTTCTGACCCTGTTGTTAAAAATAACAGTAGGGGTGTTGTTAAAAATAACAGTAGGGGTGTTGTTAAAAATAACAAACAAAAGAAAGTCATGTGCAAGAGGGTCAAGGGGAAGTCTTTTAATAAATTAAAAGATGTTGTTTCTGGCGAAACAAATAAAAATGGTAATGATCCATTGAACAATAGAGTTCCTAAGAAGATCATAAGACCTATTGTAAAACCCATTGATAAACAAAAAGATACTTCTGACCGACAAGTAAATAAATCATCTGCTAAACCAAAAAAGAAACTCATTGCTAAATATAAACATTCAACCATTGATCTAAGAAATTATTCTGAATTGGTAAATGCTGGAGCAACAAATCATAAGAAAGATCCAAAAACAGGATTGTTTGTTCAGCAGACAGGATTTAACTCTCTTGATAAACTTCATGCTTTATTTTCCCCAGTCTGTGAAATCCCATATAAATTTGCAAACAATATAATTAATGAATATGACAATTATAAATGGACTATTGATGATCTCCTTGATGCATTTAAATTTCAGCTTGAACATTCAAAAATTAAATCAATAAAAAATATAGGTAATTTCATTTTCACACAAGGATTTAATGGAAGTGATTCTTGGTCCCCTTTGATTAATTGGCATTCTGCTATGAAAAGAGGAATTACTGGTGAATTAAATGAGCAAGGCAAAATATTGTTCAAATCTCTTGGCCAAAGAAAATGCACTGACATTGATAAGCTTCATGCAAACGATATAAATAAAATTGCAGAACGAATCTTACCAATTGAAAACAAACACGTATTCTTTAATGGGAAATCTACAATGAATGGATATGCTTATGGGATTATATCCGTAGCCTCTGAATTTATTAAAAATGAAAAACAAAATAAAATTGATTTTAATTGGAGATGGATAACAAAACCAAAATTCGCTGATGAGTTATTGGAACATGTTCTAAAATATAACATAATGAGAAAAAAGACGAATGGAATTAATATGACTCTTTCCAAGAAGGTAATTGTATGATCATTGAAAGAAGTGTGTCTGTGGTAGAAGAGAAAAGAGTGGTCACTGGATTAATAACATCAACTCAATTTATTAAAGATATTATTCCAGTATTTCAACTTGACTATTTTGTAAACTCTTATCTGAAAACAATTGCTACGTGGTGTGTTGAATTTTATGCGGAGCATTCTAAAGCCCCTTACAAGCACATTAGCGACATATTTGATACTGAGGTACTCAAACTGAAAGAATCGGACTCAGAATTGATCTCAGAGCTTTTAAAACAGTTATCTGAGCAATATGATGAAGAGTCAATCAATGTTCAGTACTTAAAAGATTGCGCTGTTGACTATTTCCGCAAAAGAGAATTAGAAATTGTGGTAAATAATGTTTCCGTTCTGAAGGAAAAGGGAGAGTACGATGAAGCTGAAGATGAAATCAATAGATTCAAGAAAGTAACTCTGGATCTTGATTCTGGAAATCTGATAAATCTTGGTGATGTCAACCAAATCATGGAAATATATAGGAAACGAGAAGAAGAGGATAAAAACTTCTTCCAACTTCCTGGTGATCTTGGAAGATATCTTGGGAATTATAAACGTGGTGATGTTGTCGGTTATTATGCTCCAGCAAAAAGAGGGAAATGCGTGGAAGAAAATTCTCTTGTATATCTTGCAGACGGACGTATCATGAAAATCAAAGATGTAGTTCGTCTTGGAATATCTGGTATCCTTTGCATGGATAAAAAGCATAATATTGTTAAGGGAAAGATTACTGATTGGATGTACTCAGGAGAAAAAGATGAATATGAAATTACAACAAAATCAGGCAGAAAAATAATTACTTCAAAAGATCATAAATTCTACACACCTACTGGATGGAAAAGATTAAAAGAATTAAAAGTTGATGATCGTGTTGCTATGAGTAAATTTATTCCTAATTTTTCAGATAAATTTATAAACCCAAAGAAGCTAAAAATTCTTGCTTATTTAATTGCTGATGGGCATTTAGCAAATAAAACAATATCATTTACAAAATACTCTACAGAAATTATGGATGATTTTATTAACAATCTTCCAAAATCTGATGCCTACAGAATGGAGAGAGAAGGGAAAGAAATACGATTACATGTTGGAAAAGTCACTAAATTTATAAAATCAGTTGGTTTAAAAGATAAATTATCAGGGGATAAATTTATCCCCGATATTGTAATGCAATCTAATAATGAATCTATGACAATATTCCTAAATACTCTATTCATCTGTGATGGATCAATATGGATGGACAGAAATTGTGTTCATGTTGATTATTCTACAAAAAGTCATATGCTTGCTCAACAAATCCTTTGTTGTCTGAATAGATTTAATATTTTTGGTAAATTACGTGAAAAAATAGTTAATGGGACTACTTATTATGAAATTATTATTTCGAGTAACCAAGGAGTTCTTGATTTTGTAAATAAGATAGGGTTCTCTTTTCACAAAGCTGCCAAAGCAAAGGAATTTGTGAAAGATTTAATTCCGAAAAGAGATTATATTGATTGTATACCAAAAGAATTTGTGAAAGAAGCTGGTGATGATTTAATTGCAAGAGGATTACCTATTGCTGCCAATGAAACTTTTAGGAAAGCCTACAAGGATAATAAACATTTATCAAGGTTTACTTTTTCAAAAGTTATGGGATTTGATCACAAAGCATTAAACAACGATCTTTTATGGGATTCTATAATATCAATTAAAAGAAAAGATAAAGTAAAAATGTATGATATATCAGTAGAAGATAATCATAATTTTATTTCTGATGGGTTTATTGTACACAATAGCTTTACCTTGGTTGATCATTACAAACATGCTGTCCTTCAAAAGAGAAAAACTATTTTCTGGTCAGTTGAGATGACACAAACAGAAATCACCCCAAGAATAATGAAGGCATTCCAACCTATGATAGAAGAAGCTGGAGATTATCCATTCCCTGTGTTTGATTGCAAAAAGAATCAATCAGGAGATTGTTCTGATAGAGCTTCAGGGGTTATCATTCTTGACGGTGATGAAATAATAGATGATCCAACTCACATTCCTTGCACTAAGTGCAAAGGTCAAGGAATTCATCTTCATGAATTTGATGTGACTATTTATAGTTCCAGCATATTCAGAGAAGCTGATGATATTTTCACAGTCAGAGATTTACTTGAAGGAAAATTAAGAAATGAAGGAATGGCAAATACATTCAATAAGTATGCAAGGTTGTCCGTTCATCCAAAATATACACTTACCTACGATAAAATGATGCGAGACATTGAAATATTTGAAGCTAAAGATGGATTCATTCCTGATATATTCATTATTGATTATGTTGATATTTTGGATGTAGGTTCAAAATTTGATGACTATAGAGCAGTTGATGAAGCTTGGAAACTGATGGCACGAATGGCTGGCGAGTTCAATGCTTTGGTTATTACAGCTACTCAGGCAAATAAAGAAGGCCATAAGGCAACAGCACTTGATTCCACGCATCAGGCAGGATTTTATGGAAAGAACCAGCATGTCAATATGATGTGTGGGCTAAATCAAACCCCTGCTGAGAAAGCGGCTGGTATATTAAAGTACGGAATAACAGAAGCACGATCACAACCATTTATTCCAGGTGTTCAATGCATATGTTTACAGGATATTAAAGCGGGCCAAGTATATTTAGACTCGTATTATAAAGGTTTCTAATGGAGGTAGAATTCTCAAACAAGCGGCTCCTTGGTACATAATATAAGGTAGTTTAATTAAATAAGGCTGGAAAATGAAACTGAAACGGAAACTAAAATGGAAACGAAAGATAAAACGAAAAATAATTTTACATCTATGTGCTGATCTTGGTTCAGATTCTTATGTTTATAAACAGGCTGGGTATGATGTAAGATGTATTGGTGAAGCTATTGGTGTGGAAAATTATAACCCACCTGAAAATGTATATGGTATTATAGCCAACCCTGTATGCACTGAATTTAGCACTGCAAATGGTTTCCATAAAACTGGTGATCTTGATAAAGGAATGTTTCTTGTTGACCATTGCAAGAGGATAATTGACAAATGTTCCCCAAAATTCTGGTGTATAGAGAATCCAGGCAATGGGCGATTAAAAGAAAAACTCGGCAACCCAAGGTATTCATACCAGCCTTGGTGGTTCGGTTCTCCATGGACGAAAAAAACAAGCCTATGGGGTGACTTTAATATCCCAAACAGAATTTATAAAGCGTGGGATAATTGCCCAAAGAATGATTTGTTGTATGTTAGACCTGGAAGACCAAAACCAAGCTTGGCGTTTCTACATAAATCTGCGGTTTTTAATATTCTGGAATTTGAGCAATTTATTGGGAGTGTAGATTCAGATGCTTCTTTTAGGTCTTTATGTTCACAGGGTTTTGCAAAAGCGTTTTTTCAGGTAAACCAATAACATTGTACATAATATAAGGTAGTTTAATTAAAAGAAGGAGAGAAGAATGGCAGATGAAATTAAAGATGATGAGCAGGTCATTATCAGAATGAGTGCTATTGAGGCAAAGAAGTTAGCCAGTGTTCTGGAAACTTGTTTTAAGAATGAAAGAGCTTATGCAAAATATAAAATGAATTCATTAGAAAACTTGTATGACCAACTCATGGGGCTAAATCCACAATGAAAATAAGCAGTTAGAAAATAATTAAAAATAAATATTTTCTATTGACTTATCATTAGTAAATCATTAGAATATTATTATTGAGTTTTTTGAGTAAGTAAAATAATTTTTATTAACGTAACGTGTAAGAAGGAGAAGTAAACATGGCAAAAGTAATCCCTGGAAAAGAATTTAAAGAAGCAATCAAGGCCCTTAATGAAGTGCTGAAAGTTGCAGAAGAAGATTCCATCAAAATTGTAGGTATTAAGAAAGAAGTTGTTGTGACTGAATTCACCAACAAGGTTTTGGACTTCATTGAAAATGATAAAGCGCAAGATCTGCCCGATGCGGTTATTGACTTTTACAATAACTATATTGTGGAAGGTGAAGATGAAGGCGGAGAAGCAGAAAAGAAACCTGTCGCTGACAAAGCGGCTGACAAATCCAAAAAGAAAGCCGACAAAGATGCAAAAACTGCGGCTGACAAAGCGACCAAAGATGCGGCAAAGGTCAAAAAGAAAGCTGAATCAGATGCGACAAAGGCCAAAAAGAAAGCTGAATCAGATGCGACAAAGGCCAAAAAGAAAGCTGATTCCGGTCCCAGTATCGTCAATCTTGGTGTAAAGGCGTGGATCAAAGGTCTTAAAACTGGAAAAGAAATTGAAGCTGAAATTCAAAGTAGCTTCCCTGGCAGAAATATCAAAAGTACAATTTCAACTGTAGTTTGTGTTATGAGTCAATATGACAAAGAAGTTGAAGCTTAGAGAATTAAGTTTATTTTCTGGAGTGGGAGGTGGCTTAATTGGCACCTCCCTTTTTCTTGATATCAAAACAATTGGAATGGTGGAATGGGATGCATACTGTCAAAAGATCTTGCAACAAAGACAAGAGGACGGATTGCTTGATAAATGCCCAATCTTTGGGGATATCCAAGAATTTAACAAACAAGGTTACGCCAAAGCATATAAGGGAATGGTTGATATCATCACAGGAGGACCACCTTGTCAACCATATAGTTCTGCGGGACTACGTAAAGCTGAAGACGATGAAAGAGATATGTGGCCAGCAACGAAAGAGACCATTCGCATCATTCAACCAAGATTTTTCATTTTTGAAAACGTACCGAACTTGCTCTCTTTTCCCTACATCTATTCCATATTCGGAGATTTGTCCAAACTCGGGTATAATATTAGATGGAGTACTTTATCAGCAAAAGATGTGGGAGCACTCCATAAAAGGAATAGACTATGGATTTTTGGAGAGAGAAACAGTAACCCCGACAATTAATTCTACTAATGGTTTTAGGGGTGGGTCTAAAGATGAAACAAATATCAAAAAATTTACAGATATCTACGATATTGAATCAGCAAAAACTTTATTACGAAATCAATTAAGCACAAATCCAATTATATTTGAATTTTTAATGGGGTGGCCTATAAACTGGACATCCTTAAAACCATTAAAGAAAATTGTACTTCCAAAATGGACTATTAATAATTTAAAAAAACCTAAGCCGATTAAATCAGTTAAATATCAAAAAGAAAGAATTCATGCTATAGGTAATGGACAAGTTCCTCTTTGTGTTTATTCTTTATTAAAATTATGGCTATTAGAGGATATATTATGATTATTACTGAAGAAAAAGTTTTTGAAATGTTTGATGCTGCAAAAAATGTATTACTCATAGAACCTAATTATAGAAAAAAATATCCTCCACTTGGACTTGCTAAAATAAAAACATATTTGAAGGATGCCGGGAAAGAAGTTGATTTTTCAGATCATATATTACCAAAAAAATATGATTTAATATGTGTAACAACTTTATTTACCTATTATTCTGACCCTGTATTAAAAATTCCAAAACAACGTGGGTTTTTCAATCAAAATACACCCATTCTATTTGGAGGGGTCTTTTCTTCATTAATGCCAAAAGCTTTTAAAGATTTTGAAAATACATACTTATTTTCGGGGTATTCAAAACGTTTGGACTTATGTACTCCTGATCCTGAAATTATGTGGAACATTGAAGATCCATGGGATACATTTTCTTACGTGTTTACCACCAGGGGATGCGTCAATTTTTGCAAATATTGCCCGGTACCAAGAATAGAAAAAGGTTTATGGATTAATAAACATTGGAAAAAAGTAGTTGATCTATCAAAACCAAATCTAATGATATTTGATAACAATTTATCAGCAGCACCAATTAAACAT
Organism: Candidatus Tenebribacter davisii; assembly: GCA_030765535.1. Classification (GTDB taxonomy): domain Bacteria; phylum Cloacimonadota; class Cloacimonadia; order Cloacimonadales; family TCS61; genus Tenebribacter; species Tenebribacter davisii. The sequence continues at coordinate 7,981 of JAVCCH010000098.1, read as the reverse complement.
TTATATGAAGTTATTGATTTTACTCTTGAGCATAATAAAAAAGTGCTTTTTGAAAATGGATTTGATGTAAAGTATATTACCAAAGAAAAAGCAAAAAGATTAGCTGAACTTAAATTTATACGAAATGGCATGAGAATAGCGTTTGATAGAATTGAGGAAGATGGTATTTTTCAAGATGCTGCTAAAATGCTTATAGATGCTGGAGTACCTCCAAGTAATATGATGGCTTATGTTTTATTTAATTTTAATGATAAGCCACAAGATTCGTATTACAGAGCAAGAACATGCAGCGACTTAAAAATTCGCCCATATCCCCAATATTATAGACCATTAAATAGTCTGAGTACCAAGGATCTTTTTGTTGGGAAACATTGGACATTGCAATTAGGTCGTGCATTTAGACATTATTGGTTAATGCGGGGTATAAATTCAAAGATTTCTTTTGAGGATTATATCCAGTCAGATGATGGAATTAAAAATCATAAATTGGAAAAAAAAGATATAGACACATATAAAAATAATGGGGTGTAAAGATGAAAACAAAAGAACTACTGAGCGTATTGAACAAAGTAAAACCAGGAATTGCCGCAAAAAATATAATTGAAAGTATGACATATTTTTATTTTTCTGGAACAAACATCATTACCTATAATGATAAAATATCAATTCAGCACCAATTACAAACAGATTTTGCATTATTTGTAAAAGCCCAAGATTTATACAATCTGGTTTCAAAAATAACGACTAAAGATATTGATCTTGTGGAGAAAGATGGAAAGTTAAATATTTCTTGCAAAACTATGAAAGCAAAACTATCCACAATAAATGATTCCGAGATCAAAATCAGAATTGACGAGATATCAACGTTAATAGAAAAAGCAAAATGGAAACCACTTTCAGAAAATTTCAGTGAAAGTGTTAAAGTTTGTGTGTACACAGCATCAAAACAAGATTCAGACGGTACTTTAACTTGTATTTATGTAAACGGTAAAAATTGCATATCCTCCGACAATGCCAGAATTTCTCACTCAATTCTCAAATCAGACATGGATGAAATGTTTATTAAAGCCTCAGAAGTACAGAGTTTGATAAATACAAACCCAACTGAATACGCAATTTCAAATTCTTGGTTACATTTTAAAAATGAGGAAGGATGTATATTTTCAATTAGAAAAGTATCTGGGGAGTATCCAGATTTCTTGCAGTTCTTTGAATTTGAAGGTGAAAAAGTAGAGCTTTCCAAAGGAGTTCTTGAAGGAATTGATTTAACATCAGTTTTAGTAGATGATTCCGATCCTGCCATTAAATTTAAAATATCAAATAACAGTACGTTATTATCTATAAAATCAGACGGTGGCACTGTTACACACAGATCAAAAATAAAATATGATGGAAAAGACATTGAATTCACAATAAATCCTGAATTTCTTAAAGAGATGATGAGACACAGCTCTACAATTATTCTTGGAAAAGATAAAGCAAAGTTAAAAACAGAAAACTTTTCACTACTCACAACATTATATGGATAAGGAGTTTTATGGGGTTCTTTACTCAAGGGGAAATTATAAAGTCAGCATCTAAAGTCATAGATGTGTACCAACTTGAGCCTGAATGTGGTAAATGTAAGTTACAATCTACTTGCATGAATCCAAAAATCAAGTTTACGGGGGAAGGTAGAAAGGGCATTCTTATAATATCTGACTATCCAAGTGAGGAAGAAGATCTTTATGGAGCATCATTAATGGGTGATCCTGGTAAACTTCTCGGTGATGAACTTAAAGTACACAAAATATCACTGAATAAAGATTGTTGGAAAATGAATGCAGTAAGTTGTTTTATAAACCCTAAAATATCAGTTTACACTTCTAAAGGGTATAAATATATATCAGATGTTAGTGTAGGTGATTTAGTTTTAACTCATAAGGGCAGATTCAGAAGAGTATTGTCAAGAATACATGATCTTCCCAAAAATATTAGAATGAATAAAGAGAAACTTGTACGTATAAAAACAAAATTTAAATCGTACACTGTTACACAAGACCATAAATTTTATAACGGTAAAAAATGGATTTCCGCAATAAATTTAAAAACGAATGATAATATATCTGTGCTTGGGGAAACTTGTATAATATGTGGAAAAATATACAATAAAAATCCCAGAGTTTATGATGGCACAATGTCAACATGCTGTCAAAAATGTTATAATAAAGCAACATCAATGTTCATGAAGGCACAATATAAAAATGGAGTAAGAGACAAGAAAACAATAACGAAAGAAGCCAATAAAAAAATGAAACAATTAGTGCAAGAAGGGGTATTTTGTTCAGAGGATAAAAGAACAAAAGAATCAAAAACTTCTTGCTATGAAAAAAATGCACAGTCACGAGAAAGAATAAATTCTTTATATACAGGAATAATAGTTGGATCTGGAGAATTTGTTCTTGGTAATTGGTTAATTAAAGAGGAAATTAATTTTATACATCAGTATTCAATAGGTGTGCTAAATTTTGATTATTTTATCAAAGATCACAATCTTCTTGTAGAAATAGAAAACCCCAAAAGTTTTTACCACGGTAAAAAAGCAAAAAAAATAAGATATGATGAACGAACTAAAATAGCAATTAAAAATGGGCATGACATAGTTTTTATATCCTCAGAAAATCCAATAGAAGAATTGAAACGAATTTTAAAAAATCACTCAGGGGAATATGTATTCACAACAACAAAAATTGAACATATAGAAATATATACACAAAAAAGACAGGAATATCTATATTGTTTGGAAGTTGAGGAAGACCACTCGTTTATTGCAGGTGGTATAGTATCCCATAATTGCAGACCACCTAATGGCAGAATTCCAACACATAAAGAAATAAAGTGCTGTTACCCCCACGTAGAAAAAGCAATCAGAACATTAAAGCCAAAATTAATCATAACTCTCGGTAGTCTTGCAAATACTTCTCTATTCGGGGAAGATTTTTCAAATAGAGAAGTAGCAAGATGGAGAGCATACGAAATCCCGGATCAAAAGTTTGGTTGTTTCATTGTCCCATTGTATCATCCAAAACTCATAGTTGATAAAGAAAAAGACAAAAATCTAAAATGTACGTTTGTCAAAGATATGAAACGTGTTTCTCACTGTCTGAAACGAACGTATGAAGCTTTTAATGACTATGAGCAGTACGTCACTATACTTACTGATTTCAAAGCTGTTAAATCGCTCTTAAAACGAATCTTGAATAAAAAGCCTACAATAGCATTTGATTATGAAACAACAGGGCTGAAGCCATATAGGGAAGGACATAAACTTTCAACTATTGGAATTGCTGTATCTACCGAAAAAGCATATGCATTTCCGTTCAATTATAAATCATTCTGGACTAATGTAGAATTTGAAACTATTAAATTATTATGGAAAAGAATTCTCCGTGACAATGATATTAAAAAAGTAGTTCAGAATTGGAAGTTTGAAGATTCTTGGTCAAAAGTTCATGTCGGAACAAGGGCAACAAGGTGGCACTGGGACACAATGATGGCTGAACATATTTTAGATAATCGCCGAGCTTCTACAGGACTAAAATTTCAAGCCTTCGTAAATTACGGTGTTCGTCCGTATGATAATGTGATAGCTCCCTTTTTGAAGTCAAAGAATGAGGAATTTAATACAATCGAAAAAGCCCCATTCAGGGAGTTATTGATATACAATGGGTTAGATTGTATTTTCACAATGATGAGATACAAAGATCAATCAATGGTTCTACCAAGATTAAAAAACAGATTTAAAGCATATAAGTTATTCATGCGTGGCCTTCATACTATGGGGACAATCCAAAACAATGGAATTCCTATTGATATGGAATATTATGAACAATCTGAAAAAGATCTGAATATAAAAATGAAAGGACTGAATAAATCACTGATTGAAGGTAGAGAGGCCAGAAAATTCAAGGAAACATACAACAGGGAAATAAACATTGCTTCAAATGCTGATTTAGGAAAACTCTTTTATGAAGTGTTGGGGAAATCACCTGTATTAACTGCTAACGGGAATTACAAAACAGACAAGCCCACGCTGGAAACTTTAAATCTTCCTTTTGTTGATAAACTGATAGAAATAAAGAAATTAGAAAAATGCAAAGGAACTTATCTTGCGCAGTTTATCAGGGAAGAAGTAAACGGAATCATCCATCCCTTTTTTGACCTTCATATTCCGATTTCCTATCGTTCCAGTTCGAGCGCCCCTAATTTTCAAAATATTCCCAACAGAGATGCAATTATTAAAGCATTAATTAGAAAGGGTATTGTTCCTTCTAAAAATTGTAGACTTGCAGAACAAGATTTCTCTGGGGCAGAAATTGTAACGAGTGCGTGTGTAACAGGGGATACAAAAATTGAAACTATTGAGGGATCTAAATCAATTAAGCAGATAATTAAAAGAATAAAAACTGAAAATGTTTTTGTTTATGGGTATGATTTAATAGAAAAAAGAATAAAAATTGCACAAGTTACAGAGGGTGGTATTACTGGGGAAAAGCAAGAAGTATGGAAAGTAACCCTTGATAATGGAAAATGTATTAAAGCAACGAAAGAACATAATTTTATGATTCGACATGGAAGTAAGGCAGAAGGTAAATACGTTGAATTGCAAAATTTAAAAATTGGCATGAGTTTAATGCCCTTCTATAAAAAAGAAAAGAATGGCTATTGGCATATTAATTTAAACAATAGAAAATCAATAGGGGAACATACTCTAATTGGTATTGATGTATTTAAAAAAGAAGTTGGGAAAGATTCAGGAAATGTAATGCATCATAAAGATGAAAATAGATTAAACAATGATTTAAGAAATCTCGAAATAATGTCAATTAGTGATCATGTATCATTGCATCATAAAGGCAAGCGTAGAAGGCCATTATCTAAGGAACATAAAGAAAAAATAAGTAAAGCAATAAAAGGAGTTTCATGCCCACAACGGGGAAATAAACAAACTGATGAACAAAAAAGAGCACTATCTATACGTATGTCAGGTAGAACTTTGCCCAAAAGCCAAGTGAAAAAACTTTCAGACAGTAAAAAAGAATATTGGAAAAATAAAAAAGTAGATCAAGAATGCAAAGTTTGTGGAAAAATGTTTAAAAATGTGACAAACACACATTTAAAAAGTGCGCATGACATGACACTTGCTGAATATAAAAGAGAATATAATCATAAAATTGTTTCAATAGAGTTTCATGGGCATGAGGATGTTTATAATATCAATGTGAAAGGAGCGCATAATTTTGCTGTGTCAGCAGGGGTAATTATAAAAAATTCATATCATATGGATAAAACATTTATTCATGATATTACTCTTGGAGATATGCATCGGGACCTGGCAATAGAAATATTTATGGCTTCTTTTGATATGATGGATAAAAATAATTCTAAATATTCTAAAGCCCAGAAAAAGAAAATAAAAGAATTAAGATTCTTTACCAAGAATAATTGGACATTTGCACAGTTCTATGGGGATTGGTTTGGTTCATGCGCTCCTAAATTATGGGAAATTGTTGTTGAAGGAGGACTTGAATTCCCTAATGGGGTTTCTGTAAAAGATCATCTTGAAAGTAAAGGAATTTATGAACTCGGAGTAATGGAAAAATATGAGCCTTCAGAGGGGTCTTTTCTTGAGCATTGTAAAAACATAGAAGATAAAATGTGGAATGAAAGATTTCCTGATTATACTCAATGGAAAAAGGATACTATTGAGTTTTATCAGCGATATGGATTCATTGAAACTTATTTCGGTTTCAGGTTTCAGGGGTACATGGATAGAAAGCAATGCACCAACTACCCAATTCAAGGCTCATCATTCCATTTATTATTATTCACTTTGAATGAGATTGCAAAATTCATTCGTAAGAACAAGCTGAGAACAAAGTTAATTGGCCAGGTACATGATAGTGTACTTTCCGACATTCACAAAGATGAAACTGAATTTTATGTTGAAGGTGTTTCCAATATAGTTTCTGACTTGCAGAATAGATTTGAATGGTTAGTTGTTCCAATGGAAATTGAAACTGAGTTATCAGAATTAAAAGAAGATGGAGGTAATTTTGCCGAGATGGCAGAAATGTCAATGGATCAAATTAAACAACTATAGGAGGTAATTAAAGAATGGGACATAAAAACTAATATTAATTCTGACAATTAAGTTCTTCTGAAGAAATTAATAACTTTTTATTGACATTGTGAGAGATAAGAAATATAATGAAATATAAATAAGAAATATAACAAATTTAAAAATAGGTGATTCGATGGTAAGCAAAACAATTTCAATAACCATTCCAGAGCAGTTAGTAAATTTACTACAAAAGGAAGCTGATGAGATTGGGGTTTCTCGCTCAAGATTCATTGGTAATATCCTTCTTGACTGGCAATCAAAAAAAGATGCTCCATCAAATGATTGTGAAAATCAAGACAGAGGGTTTTGTGATGAATTTTCAATTACATGTACAGCACCACAAAAAGAAGCTGAGACTTGTCCCGAATATAAAAAGAATGATGGAGGTGTTTCTTGAGTCTTCAAGCGAAACAATACACAAACAAAAAGAAATTATTTGATTTATTTTCTTATGCTCCCGATACAGGATATTTATATTGGAAAAAGAAAATAAACCCAGCTATAAAATTAGGGGTTCCAATTGGTATTAATAATAAATCAAAATATTGCACAGTACGTATTTATAAACAAGATTGTTATGTCCATAGAATAGTTTATAAGATGTTTATTGGTAGATTACATATTGATAAGCAAGTAGATCATCTTGATGGGAATACAAAAAACAATAGACTAAATAATCTTGAATTGAAAACCCATGCTGAAAATTCAAAAAATAGACGTTTAATATCATCTAATACTTCAGGTTTCACTGGCGTTGGCTGGTGTAAAAATATGCGTAAATGGAGAGCCTACATTCATCAAGTAGACGGGAAAATGTTAATTATCGGATATTCAAAAGATATTTTAAAAGCTGCAAAATTAAGAGCAAACTCTTTAAAAAAATACGGATATTCAAAGCATCATGGGGAAATATTATGAGTTTGCAGCAATCGTATCGCCCAAAATCACTTAAAACATTCGTTGGAAATAAAGATGTTATAACAAGCTTAAAAACATTACTTAAAAGAGAAAATCCCCCAAGTGCTTTTTTATTCACTGGACCAGGAGGGTGCGGTAAAACAACTCTGGGCAGAATAGTTGCAAGACAATTAGGATGCAAAAAAATTGATTACAAGGAGTTGAATTCCGCCGATGATAGAAAATTAGATGGAATGCGTAAACTTATTTCGGATATGAAATTTACTCCTTATGGGAAAAAGAAAGTAACTTTACTTGATGAATTTCACCAAGTACGGAAAGATTCTCAAGAGGCATTATTAAAAGCCCTTGAAGAACCTCCTTTACACATGCATTGGATTCTCTGCACAACAAACCCAGAAGCATTAAAACAAACAATAAAAAGAAGATGCCACACATATGAATTAGAATCATTGAAAGATGCTGATTTGCATAAATTAATGACAATGGTATTAAAGGCAGAAAAAAGAGATGATGCAATTACTACAGAGGTTCGAGAAAAAATTATTGAGCTATCTGATGGCTCCGCAGGGATAGCATTAAAGCTGTTAGATATGGTAATTGACATGGATAGTGTTGATAGAGCCATGAACACACTCAAGTCAGCAGGTACAGGGGAATCTGAAGTTATAGAAATCTGTAGGGTTCTTTCAAATATGAATATGCCTACAAAGACAAGATGGGTTAAAGTAAAAAAACTTCTTAAAGAATTTAAAGGTGATGGGGAATCAGCCCGTAGACCAATAGCTGGTTACCTTGCATCTGTACTATTGAATAATGGGGGAATTGAAATTGCCTACATGCTTGAGCATTTTGAAAAGAATTTTTTTGATTCCGGCAAAGCAGGATTAATATTAGCTT